>JAZSEP010000113.1:0-17287 GCA_045531755.1 Oscillospiraceae bacterium
ACTGCAACGGCTTTTTGACAGAATAAGGGATGCACGCGAGGAACTTGAAAGACTCGAGATTGAAAAAAGAGAGCTCGAAAGACTCGTTGAACAACAACGCGAGCAGATATTGCCAAGACCGCAGCCTCGCTTCGACGGAAAAGAAGATACGGATCATTGGTCGATTGAGAATATGCGCCGACTTCCAAACTCAATTCCCGTTCCGGAAAGAGAGCTTCCCTTTGACAACAGCTCTGTTGTGATGCCACCTCCCAACGAGGGACCGGGCGAGGGCGACAATGAAATAATCGACTTTGACAGAGAACCGGGCGAGTGGGAAACTGAAACTATTCTCGAGCAGGACGGATTTGACGAGCCTGCCGTTTTTGCACAGACCGGCCAAGACGACACCGTGATAAATATAACCGAGAATAACTTTTCCTCTACCGCTCCAAACGGAGACAGAATACTCCGCCCTGACTATCGCATGGCGCGTGTAACTCAGCCTGTTGAACAACTCGAAAAAACTCCGACGGATATGCAAAACACCCCTCGCGACAGGTATGACACCACACAGATGACGGGAACGGCAGACCTTATAGTGCAGGTTTTCACAGCTCGTCAGGCACTTCCCGTGACCAACGCGACGGTGACCGTATCCCGCATCACAGACGTCAGAGGTAACCTAGAAACGTTGGCAGTGCATATAACGGATGAGAATGGTAAAACGCCTGCAATACCCCTGCCAACACCCCCTCAAATCCTCTCGGAAACCCCCGGAAACAGCCATCCGTATTCCGAGTATACCGTTGATGTGAAAAAGAGCGGATACTTTGATAATAACGTCAGAGGAATACAGATGTTTGATGGAATAACCACTATTGAGCCTGTCAATATGATTCCGCTACCTACGGGACAAAACGACGGTACGGAACAGTTTGATATAAGTGATTACGACCTGTAAAGGAGACCGATATGCCAGTTGTAATACCTGAATTTATAACCGTGCACCTTGGCGCACCTTCGGCGAGTGCGGCGAACGTAACGGTTACCTTTCCTGATTATATAAAAAACGTCGCTTCAAGCGAAATATACCCCACGTGGCCCGAAAATGCGCTGAGAGCAAATATATACGCCCAGATTTCCTTTGCTTTAAACCGCGTCTATACCGAGTGGTACCGAAGCCGCGGATATGACTTTGATATAACGAGCAGTACGTCATACGACCAGTCCTTTAAATACGGCAGAGGAATTTTCCAGAATATTGACAGACTGGTCGATGAGCTTTTCAACGACTATCTGCGCCGAAACGGAGTTTTGGAACCACTCTTTGCACAGTACTGTAACGGCAGCACCGTAACCTGCCGAGGACTGTCGCAATGGGGAACAACAGACCTTGCAAGACAGGGTATGACGCCCTATCAGATATTGACCTACTATTACGGCAACAACCTCGAAATAGTCAAAAATGCACCCGTGCAGGCGATAGGCGAATCATACCCCGGAACTCCGCTTCGCAAGGGCTCTCGCGGAGATGATGTCAGAGTTTTGCAGGTGAAACTCAATCGAATAAGCAAAAACTATCCGAGTATCCCTAAAATATACACCGTTGACGGTATTTTCGGCGATTATACTCAGGACGCCGTAAGACAGTTCCAAAGAATATTCAACCTCACTCCCGACGGCATAGTAGGTAGACAGACGTGGTACAAGATAGCATATATTTATACGTCGGTAAAAAATCTCGCCGACCTCGAATCCGAGGGAGAAAGGATACTCGGCTTCCCACAGGGATACGTGCGCGTTCTGCGCCGCGGAGATTCGGGAGATACGGTAAGGGTTCTGCAGTATTTTCTTGCCTATCTGTCGGATTTCTATCCCTCAATACCCTACACGTCTATTGACGGCGCTTTCGGAGCGGGAACGGAGAATGCCGTCAGAGCGGCGCAACGGCAGTTCGGACTTTCGGTTGACGGCATAGTCGGCAGACAGACCTGGAACACCCTCTATAATGCGTTTAACTCGGCCCGCGCATCAGCACCGCCTATCTTTTCGGATGTGCCTATAGTGCAGTATCCCGGCAGAGCGCTGCGCGAGGGAAGCACGGGAGAGGACGTGCGAAGACTCCAACAATACCTCGCGTACCTCTCCAATTTCTACCCCTCAATACCAAGGGTGAATACAGTTGGCGTGTTTGGCAACACAACCTCAAGAGCGGTAAGGGAGTTTCAACGCCTGTTTGGACTCTCGGTTGACGGAATAGTCGGAAGGCAGACCTGGAACAGAATAATCCGCGAATATGAAACCGTGTCCTCGGGTTCACAGTGATATCTCCCGAAGCCGTCCAAAAAAACACTTAAAAACATCTGATAACAAGCGGAAAGTCACGGCTTTCCGCTTGTTATTTGTGACTTTTAACAGCTATACGAAAAAATTAATAAATTTTTTTATTTTTTTGCCCAAAAGGTATTGCAATTTCCCTAAAAAGAGGTATAATTATAGTAAAAGTGGGAAAAAGTGGTGAAAGGTGGTGTCAAGGCGGTGCTTATAGGCGAGTATTCATCAACGCTTGATGTAAAAGGCAGATTCAGTTTCCCTTCAAAATTGCGCGAAGACCTCGGCGAGAGCTTTATAGTAACAAAAGGCCTTGACGAGTGCCTTTTTGTCTATTCCATAGAGGAATGGAAACGCCTTGAAGAAAAGATAAAAGACCTGCCAATGTCAAAAGCAAGAGCGATGCAGAGATTTTTGTTTGCAGCCGCTGTTGAGGTTCAGGCAGACAAGCAGGGAAGAATTCTTCTCACACAAAGACTTCGCGAGTATGCCCACATTGACAAGGATATAACAGTTATCGGCGCTTCCTACCGAGCAGAGATATGGAACAAGGATAGATGGGAAGCAAGTTGTAACGAGCTCACGTCCGATTCTCTGTCCGAAATTATGGATGAACTCGGATTTTAGGTGACGGTATGGAATTCAAACACATATCGGTACTTTTAAATGAAAGTATAAACGCGTTGGATATAAAACCCGACGGGATTTACGTCGACGGTACGGCAGGCGGAGCAGGACACAGCCGTGAGATAGCAAAAAGGTTGACAACGGGAAAGCTTATAGCTCTTGATAAAGACCCGCAGGCTGTCGCAGTAGCCACCGAAAGACTGAAGGAATTTCCGAACGCGCAGGTAGTGCACAGCGATTTTTCACAGCTTTGCGACGTGCTCGACTCCCTTGCGATAGAAAAGGTTGATGGAATACTGCTCGATTTGGGCGTTTCCTCATACCAGCTCGACAATGCGGACCGCGGATTTTCCTACCACAACGACGCAAAGCTTGATATGCGAATGAGCATGGAAGGCATCAGCGCCTATGATATCGTAAACGAATATCCCGTGGAAGAGCTTGCAAGAATACTCAGAGAATACGGCGAAGAAAAGCTTGCATACAAGATAGCGCTTAACATTGAACGTAATCGAAAGATAAAACCGATAGAAACCACTACAGAGCTTTCGCAGATAATAAACTCATCGTTTCCTCCAAAGATGAGATGGGAAGGGAAAAACCCCTCGAAGCGAAGCTTTCAGGCGATAAGAATTGCCGTAAACTCCGAGCTCGATAGCTTGTCAAGGGTCTTGGATACAGCCTTTGACAGACTAAACGACGGCGGCAGATTTGCGATAATAACCTTCCATTCTCTCGAGGATAGAATGGTAAAGCAAAAATTCGCGGCGCTGTCCAAGGGTTGTATCTGCCCGCCCGATTTTCCGGTGTGCGTGTGCGGATGCAAACCGCAGGGAAGGCTCGTGTCACGAAAAGCAATCGAACCCACAGAACAGGAACTTGAGATAAACCAGAGAAGCAGAAGTGCAAAACTCAGAGTTATAGAAAAGATATAAAGGAGAAAGCAAATGAGTCCGATAGGCGCAACAAATGCAGCATACGATCTCTCACTGTTTGAAGAGGTACAGCGACAGCCTAAAATTGAAGAGGTAAAGCTTCCTAAAAAGCAGAAGGTTCTCAATATGTCACCACTCAAGATGCTCAGCATCGGAGCGGTTGTTGTGGCTTTGGTCGGGGCTCTTTTGTATTCTAACGTCAGACTTTCAGAAGTGACAGCCGACGTTAACGCTGCCACAAACACTCTCGAGGATCTTAATAACGAATACACCCGTCTGGAGATGGAGCTCAACAGAAAGATGTCCATCAGTGCCATAGAGGAGTATGCAACCGAAACTCTTAATATGAGCAAGATAGAACAGTATCAGGTTGAGATGATATCCATCAACAATAACGACGAGGTCATAGTCACCGCCGCCGTAGAAGACGAAGGTGCATCAACTCTGTTAAGCAGAATCTTTCAGTGATAATGGCTGAAAAGACGGCATACAAATAACAGAGGACAGAAAATCAAAGAATACGGCGAGGCTGTCTGCCTCGCCGTTAAGCCGTAATAAATAGGATTTTTTTGCGAAAGGAGAGGTACTTTTGGCTGTAAAAGCTCCTAATCTGTCGATGCGAAGAAGAATACAGTTCATAAGCTTTGTAATGGCGTTTGTTATTGTCGCAATACTCATCGCCAGACTCGCCTATCTGCACCTTGTGAACTATGAGGAGTATAAACAAAAAGCCTCTGAACAGCAATTCAGAGTTACCTCTATAACCCCCAATCGCGGAACTATCTACGACTCCTTGGGAAACGAGCTTGCAAAGAGCGCAACCGTGTGGACGGTATACATAGTTCCCGTTAATATCAAGAGCGATGAAGAGGCACAGCTCATCGCAAGAGGGATGTCCGAAATTCTCGGTACAGACTATGAAACAGTCTATCAAAGAGCAAAGAAATCCAATACCTACTATCAGATAGTAAAAAAACGCATCGAGGATGAACAGGCAGATGCGGTAAGACAGTTTATTCTTGACAATGATATAAAGGGCAGAATCAGTATGGAAGAGGATACCAAGAGATACTACCCATACGGCTCTCTCGCTTCCACGGTTCTCGGATTTGTCGGTGACGAAAATTCGGGACTTTACGGAATAGAGGCATACTATAATAAAATCCTCAGCGGAACCCCCGGAAGAATTGTTTCGGCAAAGAACGCGTGGGGAAGCGATATGCCCTATAAATACGAGCAGATGTTCGAAGCATCCGACGGAAACAGTCTTGTGCTCACGATAAACTCCGTAATTCAGATGTTTGTTGAAAAACATCTTGATAATGCGGTGACAGAACACGACGTCCGCAACAGAGCTTTCTGCATTGTTATGGAGATAAAAACCGGCAGAATACTCGCGATGGCAACAAAGGGTGACTTTGACCCTAACTCGCCGTTCGAGCTCTATGACGACTATGCAATAGAAAGACTTGGCGAGTTTGAAGAGGGAAGCGATGAATACTACGCCCAGCTCAAGATAGAGCAGGAGCTTCAGTGGCGAAACAAAGCCGTTTCCGACCCATACGAGCCCGGCTCGGTATTCAAGATACTCACCGCTGCATCGGTGCTTGAGGAAAACCTTGTAAACTCCTCCTCGACCTTCACCTGCGACGGTCAGATAACGGTAGCAGGAAACCGCATCAAGTGTTGGAGATATCCGAGAAATCATGGAACGCAAACGCTTGTTGAAACCTTGAAAAATTCCTGTAACCCTGCGTTTATTATGATGGGTCAGCGCCTTGGCGGTTCACTCTTCTATAAATACTTCACGAACTATGGACTCAACCAGAAGACAGGAATAGATATCCCCGGCGAAGCGGATAACAGCGGACTCGTACACAGCCTGTATAACCTGACGGAGCTTGGAAGCGAAAGCCTCAGTTACCTGTCCTCTTCGTCCTTCGGTCAGACCTTCAAGGTAACCCCCATACAGCTTGTAACAGCTATTTCCGGTGTTCTCAACGGCGGAAAGCTGATGCATCCTTATATTGTTGAACAACAGCTCGATTCTGACGGAAATATCGTTGAGGTCACAACTCCGACGGTAGTAAGACAGGTAGTATCCGAGGATACCTCAAAAGAACTTGCGCTGTTGCTCGAACAGGTCGTAGAAAGCGGAAGCGGAAGATACGCAAAGGTAAAGGGCTACCGCATAGGCGGAAAAACAGGTACGTCCGAGAAGCTCGACAGCGGAGACGACAGCCTCAGAATATCGTCCTTCTTTGGATTTGCTCCCGTTGATGACCCGCAGATAGCAGTGCTTCTGGCGCTTGACGAACCCCACAATGACAGCGTATACGGAAGCGTTATCGCGGCCCCTGTTGTCGGAAACATCCTCGCTGATATCCTTCCCTATATAGGAATAGAACCCGAGTATTCTGAAGAAGATCTGGAATCTATCGAAATCAGCGTGCCATATCTCATAGGTGAACAGCCCTACGAGGCGCAGAACACGCTCAAGAGCGGCGGCTTTAACGTCTATACCGTGGGCGATGGCGATAAGGTAGTAAAACAGATACCCGGAGCAGGCGAGCCTCTTGCAAAAGGCGGAACGGTAGTTCTTTATACCGATAAGGAATCCACCGAAAAAACCGTCAAGGTGCCCGACGTTTACGGTCTTTCGGGACAGCAGGCAAGCAAGGCACTGACAAACAAAAATCTCAACATCAAGATATCGGGAATGGATATTTCCGAAGGCAACACAAAAGCTATTTCCCAAACTCCTGCGGCAGGCGAAGAGGTTCCTCCCGGAACCGTAGTAACGGTTGAATTTGTAAGCACCGAGGAGATGGCGTAACTATTCAGAAAGGTGAGAACAGATGCTTTTATCACAATTGCTCGAGAAAGTTAAATACAGCGGAAGCTTCGAGGATTTTGAAATATCGGTCCTTACCTGTGACTCCAGAGATGCAATGGAAAAAGACAGCGTGTTTGTCTGTATCAAGGGTTTTAACATCGACGGTCACGATTTTGCGGCAGAGGTAATGAAAAAAGGCGCAAGAGCTGTGGTTGTTGAAAAGGATTTGGGACTAAAAAACCAAATTGTCGTAAAAAACAGCCGAGAAGCATACGCAAAGATGTGCAGTGCCTATTTCGGTCACCCCTCAAAAAAGATAAAACTGATAGGAGTAACTGGCACAAACGGCAAAACCACCGTAACCACAGTCATCCGCAGTATACTCGAACACAATGGGTATAAGGTGGGCCTCTTGGGAACCATTTCAAACAAAATAGATGACCTTGAGATACCTGCAAAGCACACAACACCCGACCCGATGGAGCTTCACGCCTTGCTTGACAGAATGGTGCAGGCGGGATGTGAATATGCGGTTATGGAGGTGTCGTCGCACGCCCTCGACCAACACAGACTCGACGGATGTGAGTTTGAGGTTGGCGTCTTCACAAATCTCACCCAAGACCACCTCGATTACCACAAAAATATGGAAAACTATTTTGATGCCAAGGCAAAGCTTTTTGATATGTCAAAAAGCTCGGTAATCAACATAGACGACAAATACGGCGAGATACTTTTTGAAAAGCTGAAATACAATCAAAAGTCCGTGAAATCCTTCTCCACAAACCGCGACAGCGCAGATTTTACAGCGAAGGATATAAGATTTAAGGCGGACGGAGTGCGTTTTGCGTTCGTCGGAATGGATTTGATAGGTAGAGTTAGCTTTGCAATGCCGGGTGAATTTTCGGTTTCCAACGCTATGGCGGCGGTTTCAGCCTGTGTTGCCGCAGGCGAACCTCTTTCCAACTGCACCGACGGAATAGCAGAGTGCCCCGGAGTAAAAGGCAGAGCAGAGGTGCTGTACAGCGACGATAATTACACCATAATCTGTGACTATGCACACACTCCCGACGGAATAAGCAAGATACTTCAGGCAATCAGAAGCTTTTCGGAGGACAGAAGACTGTGCATACTCTTCGGTTGTGCAGGAAACCGCGATTCCAGAAAAAGACCCATAATGGCGGCTGCCGCTGCGGAAAATTCCGATTTTATGATACTGACGTCGGATAATCCGCGCAGAGAGCCTGTTGATAAGATAATTAAAGAAGCCGAAAAGGGCTTTGAAAAATACAAAACCCCATATATAACAATCCCCGACAGATTCACAGCAATAGAGTGGGCGGTCACCAATATGAAGAAGGGTGATATACTGCTCCTTGCAGGTAAGGGACACGAGGACTATCAGGTGCTTGATTTTGGCACGGTGTGCTTTGACGAGCACGAGATAGTCAACAGAATAATACAAGAAAAGGGCATAGGGAGTGCTGTAAAATAATGGAACCGCTAAAGCTTTCCGAGATAGCTTGGGCAGTAAACGGAAGCTGTCCGCAGATGTGCGATGTTGATATAACCGAAATATCCACCGATTCCCGCAGTATACCCGAGGCCTCACTGTTTGTGGCGCTCAAGGGCGAAAGGTTTGACGGAAACAAGTTTGTAAACGAAGCCTTCACAAAGGGCGCCATTGCGTGCGTTGCGGAGAAAGACAGCCCGTTTGTTGATAAGACTGCAAAAAATCTGATACTTGTTGAAAACACGGAAAAAGCACTTTTGAGTATTGCGCATCTCTATCGGAAAAAGCTTTCTCTGAAGCTTGTGGGAGTTACGGGCAGCGTGGGAAAAACTACCACCAAAGATATGATTTATGCCGTTTTGTCACAGCGGTGGAAAACTCACAAAACCCAAGGAAATCTCAATAATCAGATAGGTCTGCCCAAAACACTTCTGCAGCTTGACAAGAGCTTTGAGGCGGCAGTTATAGAGATGGGAATGAGCGACCTTGGCGAAATTCACGAGCTTTCAGTCTGTGCACAGCCCGATATCTCGGTAATAACCACAATCGGCGTGTCACACCTTGAAAATCTCGGCACAAGAGAAAACATATTAAAAGCAAAGCTTGAAATAACCGACGGTATGCAAGAATCGGCACCGCTCGTTATAAATATCGACAACGATATGCTTTCAACTGCAAAGCTCGACCGCCGTGTTATAACCTACGGCATAGAGAAAAAAGCTGACGTCATGGCAACGGACATCACCTCCGACGGCGAAAATACCGCCTTTTTCATAAACGGACTTGAGGTGTCAATTCCTTGCATAGGCCAACACAACGTATATAATGCCCTCGCAGCATACGCGGTGGCAAAATATCTTGGAATGACCGACGCGGAAATTGTCGAAGGACTAAAAAACTATACCCCAAGCGGTATGCGTCAGAGGATAACTAAGGTAGGGGACACCACTGTTGTAGAGGATTGCTATAACGCGAGCCCCGACTCGATAAAAGCGGCGCTCAGAACCCTCAGCTCGATGAGCACGAACGGTAAAAAGATAGCTGTTTTGGGCGATATGCTCGAGCTCGGATCGGTTAGTGCAGAGTCCCACTTTGCTATCGGAGCTCTCTGTGCAGAGCTTGGAATCGACGAGCTTGTTTGCCTTGGAGAAGAGGCAAAAAGATACGATGAGGGTTGCAAGACCACAGGAGGAAAATCCACCTGGTTTGATAACCGCGACAAGCTTTCGGAATACCTAACGGATATCGCCAAAGAGGGAGATATACTCTGGTTCAAGGCGAGCCGGGGAATGAAGTTTGAGGAACTGATAGAAAAATACAGCAAGGGGAAATGAAGATGTCGAATATTGCCGTAATAGTTGCTGCAGTAATAGCTTTCGCAGTAACGGGCATAATAGGTAAATGGTTTATCCCGTATCTGAGAAAGATAAAATACGGACAAAACATCATTGAGGAGTACGGCCCCACGTGGCACAAAACAAAACAGGGCACACCCACAATGGGCGGATTTATGTTCATAATCGGCACAACAGCCGCTGTTATCGTGGCGTTTGTGATATATGCGCTTTCGTTTGATGCTTCTGAGTATCCCGAGCTAAAAACCCAGATGCTCATACGTGTGGCGATAACCTTTTGTATGGCACTCGCTTTTGGCTTTTTGGGCTTTGTGGACGACTATATCAAGGTCGTCAAAAAGCGCAATATGGGACTCACTTCAAAGCAGAAATTCGTTATGCAACTCGTGATCGGCACGGCGTATCTCGCAGGTATGTTCATCACGGAAAAGCTGTTTGCAGAGCCCTCCACAACGATGCTGATTCCCTTTTTGAATATCGAACTCGACCTTGGCATTTTCTACTATCCCTTCGCATTGTTCATAATCGTCGGATTTGTAAACGCGGTAAACCTCACCGACGGAATTGACGGCCTTGCTTCCTCCGTAACCTTCGTAGCGGCGGCAGGAATGATGAGCATTGCCGCAATTCTCAGCAGAACCGACGCAGGAATACTCTCCTCGGCACTTGCCGGCGGAACGTTAGGCTTTTTGATTTGGAATTTCTATCCTGCAAAGGTATTTATGGGAGATACGGGCTCAATGTTCCTCGGCGGAATGGTCGTCGGAATATGCTTTATAATAAACAAGCCCCTTCTTCTGATACTTGTTGGCATCGTCTACCTCGTTGAAACCCTCTCGGTGATGATGCAGGTGACAAGCTACAAGCTCACAAAAAAGAGAATTTTTAAAATGACCCCCATACACCACCACTTCGAAATGAGCGGATACAGCGAGATAAAGATAGTAATTTTTTTCTCCGCAGTAACGGTTGTCGGAGTAGCGCTGGCAATAATATCGGTATTGACTACAATGTAAAATAGTTATAAATTAAGAGGTGAAAGGTTTGCCAAGAGGTAAGGTAATACAGGCCCCTGTGGCTCAGGCGGAGCCCAAAACAAAGAAAAAGAAAAATCCAATAGACCTTCCGCTTCTCACGCTCGTATTGGTTCTTCTCACAATAGGCCTCGTTATGCTTTTTTCGGCAAGCTATGCAACAGCCTACTACAACGAGGGCAATAGCTTTGCGTTCATAAGCCGTCAGCTCCTTTGGGCTGTTTTAGGCGTTGTTGCAATGTTCGTGGTTTCAAGGATAGACTATCGAATCTTTCACCGACTTGCTTTTCCTATCCTTTTGGTAACGATAGCACTCCTTGTGCTTGTGCTTTTTATGCCCCCGATCAACGGATGCCGACGTTGGATATTTATAGGAACGTTTGCAAATATACAGCCGTCCGAGATAGCAAAATTTGCGGTAACGGTAATGTTTGCACAGCTCGCGTCAACCTTTGGCGAGAAGATGAAAACCTTCCGCTTCGGCGTTCTTCCGTTTTTGCTCATACTCGGTATAATCGGTGTTTTGATGGTGCTTGAACCGCACCTTTCGGGAACGATTATCATAATGTGTATCGGTCTTTCGATAATGCTCGTCGGCGGAACAAAGCTGAGATGGTTTGCCATCGGCGGAATCATCGTAGTAGCTGCGATTGCGGGCGCGATTATGATACCCGGTGTTGTCGAATACGCAATGTCGCGTATAGAATTCTGGATTCACCCCGAAAACGACCCTCTTGGAAGCGGATTTCAAACTCTGCAATCCCTCTATGCCATAGGCTCGGGCGGACTTTTGGGACTTGGACTTGGAAATTCAAGACAGAAATTTATGTACCTTCCCGAATCTGAAAACGACTTTATCTTTGCAATAGTCTGCGAGGAGCTCGGCTTTGTCGGCGCGGCAATAATCCTTCTTCTTTTTGCCTTGCTCATCTGGAGAGGCTTTGTAATAGCTATGAAGGCGCGGGACAAATTCGGATGCCTGATTGCAGTAGGACTTACTGTACAGGTCGGTCTGCAGGCGCTCTTGAACGTGGCAGTTGTTACAAACACAATACCCAACACGGGTATAAGCCTTCCGTTTTTCAGCTACGGAGGCTCGTCGCTTTTGATGCTTTTGGCGCAGATGGGAGTTCTTTTGTCCATCTCGCGCGATGCAAATATAGAAAAATCCTGACCTGAAAGGCGGTGCCGTATGAGAGCACTGATAGCAGGGGGCGGAACTGCAGGACATATAAATCCTGCCATCGCCATAGCAAACAAAATAAAACAAGAAAATCCCGATGCGCATATACTCTTTGCAGGGACGAAAAGAGGTATGGAATCTCGGCTTGTTGTCAATGCAGGCTTCGATTTCACGCCTATAGAGGTGCGAGGCTTTCAAAGACAGTTCAGTATGAGAAACCTCAAAAACAACATACTTGCGGTAATGTGCCTTGTAACCTCGCAATTCAGAGCGCGAAAGATAATCCGCGACTTTAATCCCGATATCGTCATCGGAACGGGCGGATACGTCAGCGGCCCTGTCGTTTTGCAGGCATCAAGAATGGGCATAAAGACCGTAATACACGAGCAGAACGCCTTTGCAGGAGTAACCACAAAGCTTCTTTCTCCAAGGGTTGATATGGCACTCCTCGCTGTAGAAGCGGCGGCAAAATACCTCGATAAATCCTGTAAACACACGACGGTGGGCAACCCCATCCGAGAGCAGATTTTGACCGCAAACAGAAAAGCCGCGAGGGAAAAGCTCGGAGTAGGCGACAGAATATGTATTCTCTCCTTTGGCGGAAGTCTTGGCGCCGCAAGGGTGAATGAAGCCGTCGCAGAACTGATGAAATGGCACTTTGAAAGCGGTAATTTCTATCATATACACGCGACGGGAGCCTACGAAAAGGAAACCTTCCCGAAGCTTCTCGAAAAACTCGGCGTAGACCGTAATTCTCCTTCGCTCGATGTCAGGGAATATATCGACGATATGCCCGATTGCATTGCGGCGGCTGACATAATGATATGCCGTGCAGGCGCAATAACCCTCAGCGAAATCGAGGCGGCAGGTAAGGCGTCAATACTTATTCCGTCACCCAACGTTGCCGAAAATCATCAATATCACAACGCTATGGTGCTTGGCAATGCAGGCGCGGCTGTGGTTATTGAGGAGAAGGACCTCACAGGAGATAAGCTCTGCCGGGTCTTTGCCGAGCTCACAAAGGATAAAGACACACTTACACAGCTTGGCGTAAATGCTTCAAAACTTGCAGTTGTTGATTCTGCAGACAGAATTTATGCCGAAATTTTAAAGGTTTTGGCTCAAAAATGACATTTTTAACCTCCTTGGCATAGGATGTAGCATCATTATGCAAAGGAAGGGTATCAATGTCAGAATATATGGTGATAGGCCCTAACAAGCTTTCGGGAACGGTGAGAATCAGCGGAGCTAAAAACAGCGCTCTTCCCATACTTGCCGCTTCTCTCGTGACGGGTAGCGAGGTTTGTATAAAAAACTGCCCCGACCTTTCCGATGTCCGTGCTACCGTAAATATTCTTCGTCTTTTGGGCTGTAAGGTTGAGCGTGAAGGCGATTGCCTTGTGATAAACTCTCTCGGTGCTTCTTTTGAGGAAATACCCGAACCGCTTATGCGGGAGATGCGCTCGTCAATAATTTTCCTCGGCGCGCTTCTTTCAAGATATAACCGCGCAAGACTCTCGATGCCGGGAGGTTGCGAGCTCGGACCCCGCCCGATAGACCTTCACCTGTCTGCACTCAGACTTATGGGTGTTTCGGTGAAAAACGAGTGCGGAGCGCTTGAATGCACAGCAGAAAAAGGACTTGCGGGAGCAAAAATATCACTGCGCTTTCCAAGCGTGGGGGCAACGGAAAACATCATTCTTGCGGCAGTACGCGCCAAGGGAACCACCGAGATATACAACGCCGCAAAGGAACCCGAAATAGTAGACCTTGCAGGATTTCTCAATTCCTGCGGTGCAAGGATATATAACGCCGGAAACTCCACCATCACGGTTGAAGGAGTTTCACAGCTTCACGGTTGTACATATTCAATAATGCCCGACAGAATAGAGGCGGCAACCTTTATGGCAGCAACCGCACTAACTCAAGGCAACGTTGTTCTCGACGATATACGCATATCCGACCTGCGTTCAATACTCCCGACCTTTGAGGAGCTTGGATGCGCTCTGAAGCACTCCGACACACAGCTTTGGATTTCGATGAACCATAGGCCAAAAAGACTCAAAAACCTCGTCACAATGCCGCATCCGGGATTTCCGACCGATGCACAGGCGGCAGTAATGGCGGTTACGAGTATAGCCGACGGAACGAGCGTGTTTATAGAAAACATATTCGAAAACAGATACAAGCACGCCTATGAGCTCGTCAGAATGGGCGCAGATATACAGATAAGCGGGCGCGCGGCGGTAGTGCAGGGCGTAAAACAGCTTCACGGAGCAACCGTCGAATCTACCGACCTTCGCTCAGGTGCGGCACTCTGTATAGCGGCACTCAGCGCTGAAGGAACGACTACTATAGGTGAGATACACCATATTGCAAGAGGATATGAAAAATTCGAGGATAAACTAAGCGCACTCGGCGCTCGGATAAAAAAGAAAGGAAAATGCGGGTGAAAAATCGGAGCAGACAGGTTTATATCGACAGAAGCTCAGCACAGCTAATGCGAAGCCGTAAACTCAAAAGGCGCAGAAAACGCCGTATGAAGCGACTCGCTCTATTGCTTGTGTTCTTTGTTATTGTTGCCATAACAACCCTGTCACTCACGGTATTTTTCAAAACCGAGAAGGTAACGGTAGTCGGCAACACTCGCTATGATGAGGCGCAAATCATCGAAAAAAGCGGAATAGTAATGGGGGAAAACCTCATAATGCTAAACACATCCGAGGTGTCTGAAAATCTCAAGGATGAGTTTGTGTATATCGAAGAAGTCAAAGTTAAGAAGAATATATTCACAGGTACAGCACAGCTTCTGATAGACGAAGAAGAGCCCTTCTGCACGCTTGCCGGTGAAGAGGATTTCTACCTCATAAGCAGAGGAGGAACAATCCTCGAGCGCCTTTCGGAAAATCCCGAGAATATGTACACCGTCACAGGCCTTTCCATCACCGAAGATATGATTGGAAAAGAGCTTGACAGCCAAGGCAACGAACAGCTTTCTGTGCTCGAAGAGATTTTTTCTGCTATAGAGAGCACGGGTATCCAAAATATCACAGAAATAGATATCGGCGACGTCCTCAATATAGTAATAAACTATGAAAACAGAATTGACGTTGAATTCGGAACGCGTACCGAGCTTGAATATAAGATGAAATACGCAAAAGCGATTCTCGAAAGCAGTATAAAGTCCTATGAGCGCGGAACGCTCGACGTCTCTTACTGCCATACGTCCCCAAATGCTGTATTTACACCAAGCAGAGAGGACTTTTCCTCATCTGAATTGCCTGAGGAAGCTCCCGAACAATCGGATACAGCAACAAATTGAGCAAAAAATTAAAAAAATCAGCTTATTTGAGCAAAAAGATGTTGAAATTCTCTCGCCGTTCTGCTATGATATTATTATAAATATGTAAAAAAATTGTGGGAGTGAAAAGCCGATGCCAATAAATTTTGAGATTGATAACGAATTTGACAAAGCTCCGGTTTCAATAAAGGTAATAGGTGTTGGCGGTGGCGGCGGAAATGCCGTAAACCGTATGGTTAACAACAGCATACAGAGTGTTGAGCTTTTGAGTGTGAACACAGACCGTCAGGCACTTGTTCGCTCCAAAACAGCACAGAGAATACAGATAGGCGACAAGCTCACAAGAGGTACAGGCGCCGGCGGACATCCCGAAATCGGACAGAAGTCTGCAGAGGAGAGCCGTGAGGAAATCTGTGAAGCTCTCAAGGGCGCACAGATGGTCTTCATCGCCGCAGGTATGGGCGGAGGAACAGGAACAGGTGCTGCTCCCGTAATCGCTCAGATTGCAAAGGAAATGGGCATTCTCACAGTAGGTATAGTCACAAAGCCCTTTGGCTTTGAAGGAAAAAAGAGAATGGAACAGGCTGAAATGGGTATCGAAGAGCTCAGACAGCACGTTGACTCTCTCATCGTTATCCCCAACGAGCGCCTTAAGCTCATCTCCGAGCAGAAGATAACTCTTGCAAATGCATTCATCGCTGCTGATAACGTTCTTGCACTCGGTGTACAGAGCATCTCTGACCTTATAAATCTCCCCGGTCTTGTAAACCTCGACTTTGCTGACGTAACTTCGGTTATGAAGGATGCAGGTTATGCTCATATGGGTATTGGTTGTGCAAGCGGTAAAGATAAGGCAGAGCTCGCCGCAAAAGAAGCTATCTGCAGTCCTCTTCTCGAAACCTCTATCAATGGCGCGAAGGGCGTTATCATAAACATCACATCCTCTCCCGATATCGGACTTGACGAGATTGAATGTGCCTGCGAAATGATAACAAACGCCGCACATCCCGATGCAACAATCATTTGGGGTGCTGCATTCGACGACAATATGCAGGACGAGATGAAGATTACCGTTGTAGCAACAGGCTTTGCAAGCGAAGGAAAAATTTCTTGGGGCGGCAGCGAAGCTTCCAAGCAAACCTCCTTTGATGACAGCGATATTCTCAGCATCTTCAAAAACTGATAAGAATTATCAAGCGGACGGCAGTTGCCGCCCGCTTTTAATATGCAGAAAAACAGGTTGCGAGCAAAAGCTCGCAACCTGTTTCTTTACTGTTCTTTATGATTACTGCTGCAACATCCTGAAGAGCATTTTCCGCTGCACTCTCTACCGTGCGGACAGCCAATGCACTTTGCACCGTTCTTTTTTGCTCTGTATATATACCAAATAACAGCGGCGATGATACAAAGTAAAACTACTATAATTATAATATCTTTCATATTTCTCTACAATTAAACGCGTGTGACTTCACGCTTTTTATCTGCGCCCAAAGCGTATTCAGCCTTGAGCTTGTTGTTTGTGTTTCTTATGAGCATAGCGACGATACCAACCATTACGACAACAGCGATAAGACCGCAAACAGCAGGAACTACACCGAGCGATGCGGGGTCAACGATAAGAGTACCGATGGTGTAAACGAGATAAGATACCGTATATCCTGTTGCAAACTGAAGACCGATTCCGCCCCAGAGCCACTTTGCGCTTTTCATCTCGGCATTCATAGCACCGATAGCCGCAAAGCATGGAGGTGTGAAAAGGTTGAACATAAGGTAAGCAAGAGCGGCAACCTTGGTGATAGCCATAATGCCTGCAACCTCTGCGCCTGCGCCTTCCATAAGGGTAAGTTCTTCAGTGTCGATAAGGTTCTCAAGACCAACGAAGCAAACCGCGAGAGTACCAACAACGTTTTCCTTTGCGATAAAGCCGGTAACTGCCGCTGCTGCAAGCTGCCAGGAAAGAACTCCGACTATCGGAACAAGAAGGTAAGCAAAAGGAGAAGCAATAGAAGCAAGAATCGACTGGTCGGCAGATTCAGCAACCTGGAAGCTCCAAGTGAAGGTCTGCATCAGCTGTACTGCCATGTTGCAGAGAAGGATGATGGTAGCGGCCTTAACGATGTAAGCCCAACCACGGCTGCACATGGACTTAAATGCGCCCCAAAGAGAAGGAGCCTTATATTCGGGGAGTTCTAT
>JAZSEP010000047.1:0-3687 GCA_045531755.1 Oscillospiraceae bacterium
CGCTTTGCAACCTGACCGACAAGTCTTTCACCTGTTTTCTGGAAGCCTACTACCGAAGGAGTTGTTCTCGCACCGTCGGCATTTGGAATTACAACGGCCTCGCCGCCTTCCATTACTGCTACACAAGAGTTTGTTGTACCCAAGTCAATACCAATAATCTTACTCATAATTTTTCTCCTTTATATAAGTTTGTTGTTTGTTTATTAAACAGCCGTCGGCTGTCAGTTTGCTACCTTTACCATTGCGAAACGGATTACCTTTTCGCCTAATTTATATCCTTTTCTGAGCACCTCGACTACCGTGTTTTCCTCGACACTGTCGTCGTCAACGTGCATTACAGCGTTGTGCTCCTCGGGGTCGAAGGGCTTTCCTTCGGGGTTTATTTCGGTGACGTTGAGGTTTTTGAGGCTCTCGGTCATCTGGTTGAATATCATTTCCATTCCCTTTTTGAAATTTTCGTCGGCGCACTCACTTTTGAGGGCGATTTCGAAGTTATCAATTACAGGAAGGATGGTCTGCACCGCGAAGCTTATCGCATCGGGATAGATGGATTCCTTCTCTTTCTGTGTGCGCTTGCGGTAGTTGTCGTATTCCGCCATCGTGCGAAGCAGGCGGTCATTCAGCTCATCGGCTCTCTTCTGCGCCTCTTCGAGTTCGTTTATCTCAACCTCTTCGGCGGGGGTTTCCTCTACCGTCTGATTTACATTCTCATTATTCTCTGCCAAGTCAATTTCCTCCTATTTAAGTCCGCCTTCAAGTCTTGCTTTCGGTCTAAAGACTCTGGTTACCGTTTCCTCGGAATCTTCCATATCATTCTGCATATCAAAAATTTTGCCCATATTAAAAGCAAAATACTCAAGGCACGGAAGTATTCTTTTATAATCCTGCCGCATTGGGCCCAACACGCCGATAACTCCGCCCGAGCCGTTTGGGAGCTTATATTCCTGCACCAGAATGCTCGCATCTTCCAATTCTGCTCTGTGACACTCTTTGCCGATGCGAACGGTTTTTACGCCGTTTTTGAAGAGGTTTTCCATCTCCTGCTCGTCTTCGAAAAGCTTGAATATCTCATAGGCTGAGTTTTTGAGCTTTGGGAAAGACAGGATATTGAGGTTTCCGCTCAGGTGCATATCGGTTTTCAGCAGGCTGCACACAAGCTCGTAGACTGCCGCCAAAAGCGGTGTGAAGAGAAGGATGTTCTCCTTTGCACTCATTGCAGTTTGTTGCATAAAGCTCTGTGTGAGTTCTCCGAGCTTCATCCCCTCGACCTTTTCGGTGAGCCAGTTTGAAAAGTACTCCATCGCTCCTGCGTTCATATCATAGCCGAGTCTGAAGTTTCGGCTGTGAACGTCGCCGTTTGCTGTGATGACCACTGCAACCACGTTATAGGGCGAAACCTTTATCATATCTATGCGCTGTATCCGCTCGTTAGCAGGTGTGGGTGACGTTGTGACAACCGTACAGCCTGTCATAACCGCTACGGCCTCGGAAACCTGTTCCAAAAGCGACTGCATATCCACGGCACGAACGTCGAATATATTATCTATCCGTGCTTTGAGCTCATCATCGGGTTGTTCGGGGTCCATCAAAACGTCGATGTAAAGTCTGAGTCCGCGTTGTGACGGGATTCGTCCTGCCGATGTGTGAGGCTGTTCAAGCAGTCCCAGCTCGAAAAGTGCCGCCATCTCGTTGCGGATAGTTGCAGGAGAAACTCCCAGGTCTGATATCTCGGACAGAATTTTGGAACCGACGGGCTCCCCTGTTCTGATATACTCTTCAACTATCGCAGTAAGAATTCTGAGCTTTCTTTCACCGATTTCCACCGTTCTCACTCCTCGTCGTTAGCACTCTTTGATGTTGAGTGCTAATTACAATAATAATGTACCACTAATATTTAATTTTGTCAATACCCTTAACAAAAAATTCATTCTTTTTTCTTGTTTTTTACATGCAAAAAGCTCCAAGCGGTTGCTTGGAGCTTTTGACTATTCATTTTCTTTGGTTTTTTCTTTGGGAGCTATCGGCGCCGCTGTATAGTAGTGTCCCGTTTTTATCGGAAGGTTCTTTTTCTCGAGTCTTTTTTCGGCATATTCTCTTGTCAGGGCATAGATCACAGAGAAGAAAGGAACTCCCACAAACATACCGACAAATCCGAACATTCCGCCAAACACTATGATGGCGAACATTACCCACAAGGCAGGAAGGCCCGTACTGTCACCGAGAATTTTGGGGCCGATGACGTTGCCGTCGAGCTGTTGGAGTATCACGACGAATATTGCAAACCACAGTACTTTCGAGGGGTCTACCATAAGCACAATTACTCCGCCGATCACCCCGCCCACTATCGGACCGAAGAATGGGATTATATTAGTAACTCCTATGATAACGCTCAAGAGAAGCGGAAACGGCATTTGGAGTATTTGGGTTGTGATAAACGCCAAGACGCCGATTATAAGCGAGTCGATGAGTTTTCCTACTATAAATCCGTTGAAGGTTTTATGGCTGAAGCGTGCCACCTCGACGATTCTGTCCATATTATGCGGTTTGAAAACCGCATATCCGAGTTTCTTTATCTGTGCTGCCAATCGTTCTTTTCCGTAGAGCAGATATATCGAAATCACTATTCCGATGAGCGCGGAGGAAATTCCCGACGTCAGCTGTTTTGAAAAGTCAAAGAGATTCGGCAGGTAGTTGAGAACCTTCGGAAGCTGTTCCTGTGCGAAGCCGACGAAATTCGTCGTCAATTCTTCCCACGTAGCAAACATCTCGTCAAAGCCCGAAGCTTCTACCTCGAAGCGCTGTGCTATATCATAAACGTATTCTTCCAAGCGTGCGATATACACCTGTACGTTATTAAACAGAGTTGTGACGCTTTCGCTGAGCAGAGGGATAATTATCGAAACCAAGGTGGTGAGCACTATTATTGCCGAAAGCATCGTCGCGATTATCGCAAGCACTCTTCTGAGCTTCGCTCCGCGCGTCTTGCTGCCGATGAAACAAAAAATCGTGTCTTCAAAAAAGTTGAGCACGGGATTGAGCAGATAGGCTATTGCAAATCCAACGATAAACGGAGAAAGAACCTCAAGAAACTTGCCTAAAAATCCTCGCACCATCTCAAAGTTCAACAGAAACAGAAAGAATGCTATCGATACCCCGATTATAATGAATTTTCGTGTACTACTGCTTGAAATTTTTTTATCAGGCGTTTCTTTCATCCTCTCGCCTCCTTTACCTTCAAGTATACATTATACAAATCGCAAATACAAGAATTTGTGGAAAAGTTTTCGAAATTTATAAAACTTTTTTCATTTTTACAGCAAATTTAGTGTTGACATTGGGCGGATATTGAGTTATAATAGTTAAGCAAATTGCGCTGTTAGCTCAGCTGGATAGAGTGACTGGCTACGAACCAGTAGGCCAGGGGTTCGAGTCCCTTACAGCGCGCCAGAAGACAGTTCGTTTTATTAAACGAGCTGTTTTCTTTTTGTTTCTGCCTTCATCAGCTTAACCAATCAGCCTTCGCTCCGCTCGCCTTCTTGGAAGGGACACTCGCTTTGAAAACAGTCCACCGGACTGTTTTCAACAACGCTCGACTTACAGCGCGCCAGAAGACAGTTCGTTTTATTAAACGAGCTGTTTTCTTTTTGTTTCTGCCTTCATCAGCTTAACCAATCAGCCTTCGCTCCG
>JAZSEP010000049.1:0-19212 GCA_045531755.1 Oscillospiraceae bacterium
TTTGACCCCACCTTCCCCGAGGTTAACGAGAGAAGAAACTGCGCTTATCTCAACAAAGGCGCCGTTATCACAAAGTATACGGGTTCTCGCGGAAAGGGCGGCACGTCCGACGCTTCTGCCGAGTTTATGGGCAAGGTTCGCGCAATTCTTGACCGTCACGACGTTATCTGGCAGACGGGCGAGCTCGGAAGGGTTGACCTTGGCGGCGGCGGAACTGTTGCAAAATATATTGCACACCTCAACGTTGACGTTGTTGACCTCGGTGTTCCCGTGCTTTCTATGCACGCGCCCTATGAAATCGTCTCCAAGACAGACGTTTATATGACCTATCGCGCTTGCGACGCATTCTATAATGATTGTAGTGAAGCGAAATAGTGCACACACTATTTCGCCGCCAAATCATTGATTTGGTGACAAATTTTCTTTGAAAATTTGTCTACACTCATTGCAATGAAATGAAAGCACAATTAAATTTTAAATTTAATTGTGTGAAGCCGATTATATCGGCTAGACAAAACATCTTTTGTTTTGTCCTTTCATATTCATTATAAGGATTAATTCATCAGGCTCTGCTTTTGCAGAGCCTGAAATTTTTTCAAAAAGGTTGTAAAATCCATCGAATGTATGGTATACTATTTATATTGATTGGAGGGATAGTATGGCTTTTAAAATCAGCAGGGTTAAGGAAAGGTTTTCCTTTGACTCGCTCGCAGTTGCAAAGATTGTGAACTACCCCTTCGAAAAGCGCGATTACAAGCCCTTTGCACAGGCTCGTGTGTGTCTGACCCCAACGCGTTTCGTTGTCAGAATGTGGGCGTTTGAGGCAACTCCGATTGCCGATGTCACAGCTCCCGTTCCCGAGATGCTTTGCGAGGATTCCATACTCTGCTTCCAGATTGGAAATTCAGACAGATATCTCTCGGTTTGTGCAAACGCAAACGGCGTTTTCTATCCCGAGCTTGTTTGCGGCAGCGACAAAAAAACCGTCACACCGTCGATTTTTGAAACGAGCGCCTTTACGGGTGAAGACCTGCAGGGCGAGTATTGGGGAATGCAGTTCTCCTGTGAGATTTCCGCGCTAAACGAGCTTCTCGGCTTTGATATCCTCGAAAACGAGCTGAAGGGCAACGTCTACAAAGCCTGCTTCAACAGCCGTGCGGAGCATGTCGGCGCACTTTTTAACTTGAAATCCAAGACCATATACGACCCCGAAGCCTTTGGGGAATATGTAATAACCAACTACTAAGGAGGAAGAATATGAAAACCTTTATGAAGATACTCGGCGTTATGTTTGCTATTGTAGCTGTAGCCTTCACTGTGTGCGGTATTCTTGACTATTTCTGCAACACGGGCAGAGGCTCATATTTTGAAATCGAAAGCACCGAGGAATAACCCAAAACACAAGGGGCATCGGACCTTTTGTCCGATGCCCTGCTTTTAGCGAAGCTTTTGGCGGCTTCAGCGAAGCATATATCCGACTTCATCTACCAGCTCGCGTGCGGTGCGTACGGCTCTTGCCACGCCTTTTTTGCATCTTTTGCGCATCTTTTTCGTGCTGTCCGAAGACATTATATATGCGACGGCTCCAACCGCCATACCAAGCATAATCCCTTTTATTATTCCTTCTGTGTTTCTGCTCATAGCGCCCTCCGAAATTTTAGGTTCAATCATATTTTCGGTTTTCGGGGGACAAATATCCTCTGTAATTTTTACCTTTTGACCGCTTTTTTGGCAAAAAACGCCGTATGTTTTATTGCTTTTTACAAAAGCGGTTTTGCGGTTTGTTTGCGTCCTGTGTTTTGCTTGTGAGAAATGCTGTGTTTTTGGGGACAGGTTGTCTTTTGTTTGTGCAAAATCACGGATTTTAGCATAGTATGGGGCAGGCTGACTTGGTTTGTAATTCTCTGCCGACAGGTTTATAATAAAATTACTGAAAAGTTAGGAAAATGAATATGAACAAAGCTTTAAAGGTGGCGGCGATACACGATTTATCGGGCTTCGGAAGATGCTCGCTGACTGTTATCCTGCCTATACTCTCCACAATGGGTGTTCAGGTTGTGCCTGTACCGACCGCGATGCTCTCTTCGCACACGGGCGGACTGGGTGACGTTTGTGTCCGTGACCTCACCGACTACATCTCTCCCTGTCTTGACCACTACAAGCGTCTGGAGCTTGAGTTTGACTGCATCTACAGCGGTTTTCTCAACTCGCAGGAGCAGGTTGACCATTGTCTTGAGTTTTTTGCTGCCTATCCTAATGCCTTCAAGGTTGTTGACCCCGTTATGGGCGACCACGGAAAAGCGTATAAGAGCTGTGACGAAAAGCTCAGGTCGAGGATGAAGGAGCTTGTCGGTGTTGCGGATTTGATAACCCCAAACATCACCGAAGCGTATTTCCTTCTCAACGAGGAGTATGACCCCTGTCCTCTCACCTCGTCGCAGGCAAAGAGTATGCTCCTGCGACTCTCGGAAATGGGACCCAAATTTGTGGTGATAACAGGCGTGACGATGGCAAGCGGATGTGTTGCAAACATCGGCTACGACCGCGAAAACAACCGTTTCTGGCAGATCAGGTGCAACTACGTTCCCGTGTCCTATCCCGGAACGGGCGACCTGTGCGCTTCGGTTATCGTAGGCGGTATGCTGACAGGCGACAGTCTGCCGATTGCTATTGCAAGGGCAACCGATTTTGCGGAATTTGCAATCAAAACCACCTTCAGCTACAACTCGGATCCGCGATACGGCGTTATGCTGGAAAACTGCCTGCATTGGCTTTTTGCCACGCAGTCGTTCAAGGACCACGAACTACTGTAAAGAAGGTCTATTTATGAAATTTTCAACCAAAAAGATGGTCATGATTGGTGTTATGGCGGCGCTGTCCTGCGTTGCAACAATGTTTTTGAAGGTGGAAATTCCCACCCCTCTCGGAAAGGCGATGTTCCACTTCGGTGACGTGTTTTGTCTGTCTGCCGCGATGATGTTAGGCCCTGTAGCCGGCGGTCTTGCAGGCGGCATAGGAATGTTCTTTGCCGACATCTTTATGGGTTGGGCGGACTCGGCGGTGTTCACCCTTATCTTCAAGTTTATTGAAGGCTTTGTATGCGGTCTTATCGCTTACAGCTTTATGCGAAAGGGCAACAAAATCGGGTTTAACGTCGTCGGCGCGGTGTCGGGAACCGTTTGCTATATCGCGCTGTACCTTGGCAAAAACTTTCTTGAGGATTATCTGTTTCTTCAGGCAGAGCTCGGTACGGTGATGGCTGACCTTTCCACAAAGCTCATCAACTCGGCAACGAAGGGACTTGTTTCGGTTGCTGTTTCGGTGGTGCTGACAACCCTGCTCATCAAAGCGTTGAAGAAAAACAAGATTGAGTTTTAAGAAAGCCCTCGCGGAAAACGCGAGGGTTTTTTATCTATATATCGAGAGGTCTTTCAGATATTCTTCGTTTAGTGTGTTATCGGAGTTTGGGATAAATTCAACGGCTGTAAAAAGGATATCCTTGTCGCTGACTATCTGTTCCAAGGCGGTTCGGCGCGCCTCGAAATCAAAGGCGTTTATATTGCTTTCACAGCTTGCTATCAGTTGCCCGAACACCGCCTGCACGTCGGTATATGCTCCCGAAGAAATTCTCTGTGATAACAGCGCACAGAGAACGTTAGTCTGTTCGTTTGCGCGCTCAGCTTCGTTTTCTCCGCTGTATTTGATGAGCCCGCAGAGCTTTTCACCGAAGAATATGTGCCTGCCCTCGCTCATCGAATATGCCAAAAAACCGTTTTGGTCATAGTATTCAACTCTTTTGGGGCAGTCGTAGGTTACCGCTCCAAAGCTATCGACAAGGTCGGAAAAAGCTGTTTCCTCGATGCGCAGATAGCGGTCTATTTCAACGTTCAAGGCTTCGCTGAGCTTGCCGACGAGCGCCGACAAGCCCGAATAGGCAGAAATTTCCGACAGGGTTCTCTGCCCCTCTGTGTCGGATATTACCGTTTCGGCAGGGATTGAGGTTATAAGCACCCGTTGGTTTGGCGCGTCAAGGCGCAACAGGCTGTAGTATGCCGTCTGCGGTTGTTTGCGCGAGTAGCCTGCAACGAGCACCGTTATACTCTCAGAATCGCTGAAGCTGTGCTCGATTTTTGGAACGTTTTCGGTGATGCTCTGTGCAGGTGCAGGGTTCAGAACGCGCATCAGCGCAAGAAAGCCGATGAGCGTTACCACCGAAAAGGTTATCAGAAAGGACAGGATGAAGTATCTGAGTCCCATTCGTTTTTTCTTTGACATATTTCCCTCCTGTTTTTAGGTATTGTTCCCAAAAACCGAAAGAATATACAAACAGCGAAGTGCAAAGCACCTCGCTGTTTTATCATTTTTCATCTGTTCTTCCAACAAGATAGTCAAGCGACACTCCATAGAGGTCTGCTATTCTTACAAGTATCTCCAGCTTTGGCTCTCTTGTCATCAATTCATAGTTCTGATAGGCTTTTTCCGTAATATCGCAATATATTGCTACCTGTCCTTGTGTATATCTTTTTTCTTTTCTGCACTCTTTGAGCCGTTTTGAAAGAATGGTTTTCATAAATATCACCTACAAATGTTCTTGACAAAACAAGTGTAGTCGATTACAATTGAAAATATACCAACAATTGTTAGTGTTTGGAGGGGCTGATTTGGCAGAATTTTGTTTAGATTGTATGAATAAACTTGACGGGACTTGCGAAGACAGTAAAAAGTACATTCTATCCAAGGAATTAAATCTTTGTGAAGAGTGTGGAGAGTATAAACACACCGTTATTTGTGAAAGAAAGTATCACTATCTTCACAAATTTCGTTTTATTCTTATTCCCTGTTACATTATGTGGCGTATTATAATGCTACCATATCTTATCTATAAATATAAAAAAGACAGATAGTTTTCTATCTGTCTTTTTCCTTATCTACAAATTCGCTTGTGAGGGTGGAGCCGAGGACGAGGACGGCGCCGACTATCTCCAAGGGTCCCATCGGCTCGTTGAGCAAGAGTGCCGAGAGGAGCACTGCGCCGACGGGGTCGATATAGCTATAGAGCGCGACCGTTTGGGTTTTGAGCTTGTCCATACATCCGAAGTAGAGCGCGTAGGCAACGCCGGTGTGCAGGACGCCGACTATAATCAGCATTATCACCGTCGATGGCTGAATCACAACAGCGGACAGATCCTCAACGAAAAGGGTGTAGAGGATGAGAAATATTGCGGAAATTCCGAGCTGTACCGTCGTTCTGTCAAAGGCGGATATATCCTTCAGCTTTTTGTTGCAGGTGACTACTCCGGCATAGAAAACGGCTGCAAAAAGTCCGAGAAAAACGCCTTTCGTATTATCGACCGCCTGCTCCTGCACAGCGAAAACACCCGAAACGAGTATCATTCCGACGACTGCAACAACGGCGCAGAGGGTCTTTTTCGGGGTTAGCTTTTCCTTGAAAAGCAGAGGCGATGCAAAAATTAGGATAACCGGCGCCATATAGTAACAAAGCGTTGCGGTTGCGACTGTTGTGTAGTTGTACGCCTCAAAGAGCAGTATCCAATTAAAGCCCAGAAAGGCTCCCGAAAGGCAGAGGGGAAGCGCGTTCTTTTTGATGCTATCAAGTGATATTTTCTTTCTGCGCATCAGTATCAGCAACACAAGAAAAACCGTTCCTATAACCGCTCTTGCCATTGCTACCGCGCCTGACGGAAGGGGGATGAATTTTCTGAAAATTCCGATTGTGGCGAAGATTGCCATTGAGGATATGAGGGCAATTTTTGCTTTCGAGTTTGTCATATTTCCTCCGAAAAACGCTTTGTGGCACACCTGTAAAAAGGTGTGCCACACCGTAATTATCTCTTTACCCAGCCTACCTTGTGCTTGACCTTGTCGAGTGTGCGGTTTGCGAGCACGGACGCCCTCTCGGCACCTGTTTTGTAGCAGGCCTCGAGGTATGCCTTATCGGCAGAAAGGCGCTTGAATTCATCGCGCACGGGCTTGAGGTGGTCTGCGACCGCCTGACCCACGGCAACCTTGAAGTCGCCATAGCCCTTGCCGTCAAACTCCTTTTCAACCTCTTCTACAGTCTTTCCTGTGACGAGGGCGTAGATGGTGATGAGGTTGTTTATTCCGTCCTTGCCGTCGCGGTATACGACAGAGGCCTCAGAGTCGGTAACTGCGCGCTTGAACTTGCGGATGATGGTATCCTCATCGTCGAGAATTGAAATAAATCCGTTTGCATTCTCGTCAGATTTCGACATCTTCTTCGTGGGGTCGGCAAGCGACATTATCTTCGCGCCCTGCTTTGCGATGTAGGGCTCGGGCACAGTGAAGGTGTTGGAATAGTTGAAATTGAATCTCTCGGCAATATTTCTCGCAAGCTCGAGGTGCTGCTTCTGGTCAACGCCTACGGGTACGAGGTCTGCCTTATACAGAAGTATATCAGCCGCCATCAGAACGGGATAGGTGAACAGTCCCGCGTTTATATTATCCGCGTGCTTTGCAGATTTGTCCTTGAACTGTGTCATTCTTGAAAGCTCGCCGAACTGTGTCGAACAGCCCAAAATCCAGCTTAATTCCGCGTGTGCAGGAACGTGGCTCTGTATAAACGCGATGCTCTTTTCGGGGTCAATTCCGCAAGCGAGCATAAGCGCGTAGGCGTCGAGGGTGTTCTTCCTCAGCGCCGCGCTGTCCTGACGAACCGTTATCGCGTGCATATCGACGATGGAGTACAGGCAGTTGTAGTTTTCCTGCAGAATTCCCCAGTTTTTAACAGCTCCGAGGTAGTTGCCAAGGGTCATTACTCCCGTGGGCTGTATTCCGCTGAAGACTATTTTTTTGCGTTCTGTCGTTTCGTTCATAGTAACACCTTTTATAGTTTAATTTGGGAAAGAATTTCGATTCCCTTTTTGATATTGTCGTTTGTAGGGGTAGAGAAGTTGAGCCTAAACGAGCGGCACGGCGCGTTTTTATCGGCAAGGAAGGCAGTTCCCGGTACTACGGCAACGCCTGCATCGAGCGCGCGTTTACAGTAGTCCTTCATATCGATGTCCTCGGGAAGAGTGCACCAGATGAAAAGTCCTCCCTCGGGACGAGTATACTCGATTCTCTTGTCAAGAAGCTCGTCCAGACAGGAAAGCATAAGGTTGCATTTTCTGCGGTAGATATCCTTCAGGCTCATAATATGGCGGTTGAAATCGGTAGCGGTGAGCATTCTGTGGCAAAGAATCTGCGCCCAGATGTTTGTGTGCACGTCGGAGGTTTGCTTTGCCGTGACTATCTTTGCGGTGACAGCCTTCGGCGCAATCACGTATCCCACGCGGATACCGGGAGCAAGCACCTTGGAAAAGGTTCCGCAGTAGATAACGACGCCGTCGGTGTCATATTTCTTGATGCAGTCGATATCCTCGCCCGAAAATCTCAAATCGCCGTAGGGGTTGTCCTCGAGTATCATAACGCCGCGGTTTTTCGCTATCTCATAGACAGCTTTCCGACGTTCGAGCGACATTGTTCTTCCAGTGGGATTGTTGAAGTTCGGTATCAGGTAAATCAGCTTTGTGTTGGGATTTTCATTGAGTGCCTGTTCAAGCATTTCGGGCTTCATTCCGTCCTCGTCGGTGGTGACGCCCACAAGCCTTGCACCGCTGGCGCGGAATGCGTTGAGCGCGCCGACAAAGCTTGGGTCCTCACAGATTACGGTATCGCCCTCGTTGCAGAGCACCGTAGCAGAGAGTCCTATACCCTGCTGTGCGCCCGAAACGATAATCAGGTCGTCGTCCTCGTTTCCGATGCCGTAGCGTTCCTTACAAAACCTTTTGAGCTCGTCGCGCAGAGGGGTATATCCCTCTGTTACCGAATACTGCAGGGCGGCAACGGGTGTCGAATGGAGAATATCGTCGGATATTCTTTCTATTATTTCGGTGGGGAAAGCCTCGGGAGCAGGATTTCCTGCAGCAAAGGATATTACGCCTGCGTCGGACGTTGTTTTCAGAATTTCGCGGATTTCGGATGCCTTTAACTGTGACATCCTGTCAGAAAAATGATATTGCATATATACCTCGTTATTGGATGGAAACGCGAAGGGGTCTTGGGTTTTCGCTGTCGCCAAATGGGTTTGCAGGGTTTTCCAGGGCGTAGGCGAGCTTTTGCCCGAGCCCATCTGTTATATCCTCTGTGGGAATATTCTGTGCCGAAGCGGTCTTGTCGCCTTCGACGAGAGTTACGTTATAGAGGGCGATTTTCGGCATATCCGCCAAATCGAGTGCCTTTTTAAGCTCGGTTGCCGTCTTGGCAATAGCTTCGAGCGATGCGGTTTTTTCGACGGTCAGATACACCGCAAATTCAGCTTCGATGTCGGTGCTCACGGGCATATCCACCTTGAAAGCTCCACTCTCGCGCGCGTTTATGAAATCGAGAACCGCAACGGTGACCTCGGCAGTTTCGTCTGCAATTGCAGTTTTCGCCGCCGCAGAGAAGGCATCCTCAATTCTCTCGATGGTGTTGAAAAGGTCGGTCACGGAATCCTTGTAGTAGTCCCTAACCTCTGCGTTTTTTGAATATACCGAAAAGTGTGTATCAACGCTTGTGGGCGAGGAAGCCGTGGCATAGAACCAGCCGGACTCGCGGTCGTACTTAACAGCAGACAGCTCGAGGTCGAGAGAGGGGTATTCTTCTGCTATGTATGCTTGTATATTCTTTTCTGCCGTCATCCTGGAAAACGGATTTCCGAAAAAGCTTGAATAGCCGAAAAACGCGGCAACTACAAGAGCGATTGCCGCTATAGCAACGGCTATCTTCTTGCCCTTTTCCATATTGCGAGCGCGTTTTCTCTCTGCCTTTTCCTCGGGTGTGGGCAGGGGGTTTCTGTGTTTTGCCATAGTTGTTCTCCCTCAGAGAAATTTTTTGGTATTGTTATACATATCGACTACCGCAACCTGTTTGCCGTCCTTGAGGTAGACGCGCGGAACGCGTTTTCCGACGAGGCAGACAAGCTCGTAGTTTATCGTTTCGCTCTGCTGTGCAAGCTCGTCAACGCCGAGAAATTCCCCGCCGTCGAAGCCAAACAGCGTTACTATACTGTCTTCGGTCACGCCCTCGATATCGGTGACGTCTGCCATAAGCTGATCCATACACACTCTGCCGAGAATCTTTGCGCGCTTGCCGTTTATCAGCACCGACGCCGTGTTTGAAAGCTTTCTCGGATAGCCGTCGGCATAGCCTACGGGTATCGTTGCAACGAGGGTGTCGCGCCCGAGGGTGTGGGTTCTGCCGTAGCCGACGGTGCTTCCCTTTTTGTGCAGGCGAAGCTGTGCGATTATTGATTTGAGCTCCATAATGGGCTTGAATTCGGTTTTGTTCTGGGCAGGGTCGAGCCCGTAGAGGATTATTCCCGCTCTCACGGCGTTTTGGTGCATTTCGGGGTAGGACATAATTCCTGCGCTGTTGCACGCGTGTACAAGCTCAAACTCTATTCCTTTTTTCTTCAGGGCTTCTACCGTTTGGTCAAAAGCTGCAAACTGCTCGTTTGTGTATTCCCTACCGTCATCGGTGTCAGCAACGGCAAAGTGGGTGAAGATGCCCGAAAAGCTGAGGTTTTCAAGCTTTTTGCAGGCCTCGATTTCCCTTATCGCTTTTTCGCGGTCATACAAAACGTCGAAGCCGAGTCTGCCCATTCCGCTGTCGGTTTTTATGTGACAATCCACCGTTACGCCAAGGCTCTTTGCGGCTGCAGAGAGCTTGTTTGCATATTCGGTTGAAAAAACCGTCTGGGAAATCTTCTCTCTTGCGAGGACGTCGGCAAACTGTACGGGGGTTACTCCCAGAACGAGTATCGGCAGGTGTGTTCCCGAGCCGCGCACGTGGAGCGCTTCCTCGAGGTTTGAAACCGCAAAGGCGTCTACACCAAGGTTCTCGAGCTCTTTTGTCAGCACCGAATCTCCGTGTCCGTATGCGTCGGCTTTCACAACCGCGATAATCTTGGCTGTGCCGACCTTTTTTCTGACTATATTAAAGTTATGGGCGAGACCGTCCAAATCGATCTCAGCCCACGTTCTTTTCAAAAATTCCACTCTTACAACACCTCTTAGTGTTTATCTTTTGGATGCTAAGGGGTTTATGAAGCCTTCCTTGAGTTCGTCAACGTATTTAAGGCATTTTTGTGTTCCGATTGCAACACACTCGACGGGGTCGGGAGCAAGACGGCATTTGAGTCCCGTTCTCTCGGTGATGAGCTTATCAAGTCCTTCGAGCATTGCGCCGCCTCCTGTGAGGTGGATGCCGTTTTTGATGATGTCGCCCGTGAGCTCGGGGGGAGTTACGTCGAGAACGCTGATGACAGCCGTGATGATGGTTTCAACAAGCTCCTTGAGCGCCTCATACACCTCTGTCGAGCTGACCTCTATCTTCTGGGGGAAGCCTGTATAGAGGTTTCTTCCCTTTATCTCCATCGTTTTTTCTTCGCTCGGCGGATATGCACAGCCGATGGTTCTCTTGACACTCTCTGCGGTCTTTTCGCCGATGAGCACGTTGTGTCTGTTCTTTATTTCCTTGACTATCGCCTGGTCGAACTTGTTGCCTGCCATCTTTACGGAGGTCTTTGTGACGATACCGCCGAGAGAGATTACAGCGATGTCGGTAGTTCCGCCGCCGATATCGACAATCATATTGCCCTCGGGCGCCAGAACGTCGAGTCCTGCACCAATTGCTGCCGCGAGAGGCTCTTCGATGAGGAATATCTTTCTTGCGCCTGCCATTATAGCCGCATCGACAACTGCCATCGACTCAACGTCGGTGGTTCCCGAAGGGATGCAGAAAACTATACGGGGCTTGAAAATTCTGTTGGAGCAGACACGGCGAACGTAGTGCTTTATCATCTCTTCAGTCATAACGTAGTCGGAGATAACGCCGTCCTCAAGCGGACGCACCGCACGTATACGGTCGGGGGTTCTTCCAAGCATTTTGTATGCATCAGAGCCGACGCTTATTACCTTTCCCGACTGGGTATCAACGGCAATAACCGAGGGTTCGGTGAGCACAACGCCCTTTTCCTTTGTATAGATAAGTACGCTGGTCGTACCAAGGTCTATTCCTATATCCATAAGTGCCATAACTACACACCATCCTAAACTATGTATATATCATTATTATAAACCTAATGCTTACAAAATTCAACAGTATATTGAGATATTTTAAATCTGCAAAGCAGAGGGAAGAATATTCCCTCTGCTTTTTAGTCTATCGGATAACCGTTGCCCCAGAAAAGCGGGTTGTTGGGGTCGTTGGAGTCGCCGTTTCCGGATATTCCCGGATGCCAGTAGCCACCGCCGTGAAGGACGCACTCCTGCGGCGTGTGTGCCGTTGAGTAGTAGCCGACAGCCGTGTTACTGCAGCCGTATGCCGCGAGCATTCCCGTGTCCTTACAGTAGGTGAGCTGTACAATGTCCTTGTTTACGTCGAAGGTGGTTTTGGGGTTGGTTTTGTTCTTGTATATCTCGCCGAAAACCGTACCGATAAGCGCCGGAGGCGGATAGGGCGAGTTGTAGCTGATATACTTCTGCTCGTCAAAGCCCATCCAGACTGCCGTTACGTATTCAGGTGTCAGGCCTGCGCACCAAAGGTCTTTGTTGTCGGAGGTTGTACCTGTCTTTGCGGCAATTTCAATCTCGTTCGAAAAGCGTGTGGGGGTACCGGTACCGCCCGTTGCAACGCTCTGCAAAAGCTTATTCATTACGTTTGCAGTACCCTGTGAGATTACGCGCTTGGGATTTCCGTCCTTTTCGAGCAGGATATTTCCCGATGCGTCGTATACGACAGTATACGTGTGTGGCTCATAGTAGATTCCGCCGTTGCCGAATATCGCATAGGCTGCCGCCATTTCAACAACCGACACGCCCTGCGTAAGCGAGCCGAGGCTCATCGGGGAGATGGCGTTATCTGTGAAGACCTTTCCGCCGATTACCACGCCGTTTGTTATCTTGGAGAAGCCGAGGCGGTTTGTGAGGTGGTCAAATACCGTGGAGAAGCCAATCTGGTCGCAAACCTTTGCCGCGATGGTGTTACAGGAAACCTGTATCGCCTTTTCGATGGTCATACTCGTTCCGTAACGGTACTTGGAATAGTAGTTTATCGGCCATTCCATAACGCCGTCTTCGTCGAGGTCCATAAACGGTTCATCTGACATAATCGTCGAGTAGTTTATGATTCCCTTTTCAATCGCGAGCGCATAGAGTCCTATGGGCTTTATGGTCGAACCGGGGGAACGATACGCCATGGTTGCGCGGTTGTAGGAACGGGATTCGGTCTTTTCACCGCGTCCGCCCACGATTCCGAGGATGCTTCCGTCATAGCCGAGCACCGCCTGCGCCGCCTGTGGCTGTTCCTTGTTGTTGACCTTGAGGATATACTCGTCGTCGTTTTCAAAGACCTTTTCAAGCGAGGTCTGCACGTTTTTATCGTAGGTTGTATATATCTGCAGGCCGCCGCTGAGAATCTTGTTTATAGCGGCTGAACGGCTGTAGCCGTATTCATAGCAAAGGTCGTCGGCAACCTCTTCGATTACCGTGTCAACGTACCAACTGTTTGTGGAGGTTATCTTTTCGTTATACTGCTGTTTCATAAAGTGAAGCTCTTCGGCTGCCGCCGCGTCTGCCTCTTCCTGTGTTATGAACTCAGCCTTTACCATTTCGTTTAGGATATATTCCTGACGGTCCTTGTTGTTATCGGGATAGGAAAACGGGTTATAATAAACGGGGTACTGTGTGATGGCGATTATCGACGCGGATTCCGCAAGGGTCAGCTCGCTTACGTCTTTGCCGAAATAGAGGTTTGCCGCCGCCTGCACGCCGTTTGTATTGTTACCGAGGTGTATGGTGTTGAGGTAGGCCTCCAGAATCTCGTCCTTGGAATATTGTTTCTCGAGGTTGAGCGCGGAGAAAATCTCCTTTATCTTTCTCTCTACCCTTACCTCGTCGTTACCCGTGAGGTTTTTGATGAGCTGTTGGGTGATGGTTGAACCGCCCTGTCGGCGCACCTTAAAGCCTACTGCGCGGAGAAGCTCGTTTCCCGTAGAACCGATGGTTCTCTTCCAGTCAACGCCGTGGTGCTTTTCATAACGCTTGTCCTCTGCCGCGATTGCCGCTTTTTGCAGGTGGTCGGGCATCTCCTCGATACCGACCCAAATACGATTTTCCAGTCCGTGAAGCCTTTCAAGCTCGTATCTCTGGCCGTTTTCGTCGTTAGCGTATATAACCGAAGTGTAGTTGAGCTTTATATTTCGAAGGTCAACTCCCGGGTCGATATTTACAAACTGAAGCACGTATATCGCGAAGGTTGTGCCTACTATACACGCGGTTATCAGAAGTATCAGAAATATTGTGGCAAAGCCTCTGCCGATGAAGGACATTGGCTTGTTGCGTTTTTTCGTTCTTGCCAAAGGTGCCGCCTCCGATCTGTGACGGAATTTGTTGTTGATGTCAGAGGAAATTTGTTCCTCTTATACAGTATATCATCAATGTGCGATTTTTTCAACAAAATGATGCAGATTCAAAAAAATTTAAGAATTCAGAAACAAAATATCGTCTTTAGTGAGCTCGGGATGGAGCGCAAGATTGATCGAAAGAGCGATAAGCGATGACGCGCGCTTTATCACGGTGTCGATATCCCTTGTTGTGACCATCATAGTGTAGCCGTCGGGGTTTATCTTTTCGGTGCTGTCGGCACCGAAAACGCTCTGTGCCATCGTCACCGCGTCAACAACAGTCGGAACGCCTATTGCAATCACAGGGACTCCCAGAAGCTCTTGTGTTATTGCGGTACGGCGGTTCTGAACCCCTGCGCCGGGACTTATTCCCGTGTCGCAGAGCTGTACCGTGGAAGTGAGTCTTGACAGGTCGCGGGCAGCAAGGGCGTCTACCACGATTATCGCGGAGGGCTTTGTTTTTTCCGCAACCGAAGCGATAAACTCTGCCGTTTCTATTCCCGTCTGTCCTAAAACACCCGTGGCAATGACCGAAACACTTCTCAGGCTTTCAAGCCCGAAGGTCTGTGCCGCAGAGGTGCGGAAATGGCGCGTCGAAAGCACGCCGTCGGCAACCAGAGGGCCGAGTGCGTCGGGGGTTATTTCGCGGTTGCCGAGTCCTGCAACGAGCACGGCGCCGTCGGGAAGAAAGGCGCGGATTTCCTCTGCTATAAGCTGTGCTTTGTCGGCAAAATCCTCGGAATAGTCAAAAAGCCTTTTTTTAGACAGCGTGACGTAGCTTCCCATCGGTTTTTGGAGCTTTTGGGCGGTGGCTTTTTCGGTTATTCTTATCCTGCAGACGTCCATTCCCGAACGCGAATACTCATCCTTTTCTATTCCCTTTTCCCCAAGGTAGTCCGCCGCGCTTTCGACCGCAAGGTCCGTTCTTAGCATATTAACCTATTTCTCCCCTCTGTCGCTTTGGTTTTTTATTGTTTTTTGCAGACATTTTGGGTTTATACTGAAAATATAAAAAAAGCCCTTGAAAAAAAAGGGGGTTTGATGTACAATATATCGTGGTTGGCGAGGGCTTTCTCTCAACCTGAAAATTGTCAAAAATCAACTTTATAATATGAAAGGAAGTAGACCACATGCTTAACAAAAAAACTGTTGAGGATATCGCTGTCAGCGGTAAAAAAGTTCTTGTCCGTTGCGACTTTAACGTTCCGATTAAAGACGGCGTTATCACTGACCCCAAGAGAATAGTCGGCGCTCTGCCCACCATCAAATATCTCGTAGATAACGGTGCGGCTGTTATCCTTTGTTCTCACATGGGACGTCCCCACAACATCTTCAACGACACTCTCGAGCTTGACAAGAAAGAGAAGAAAAAGGTTGAAGCTCTTCCCGAGGAAGAAAGAGCTGCTGCTACTGCAGAGTTCCTTGAGAAAGCAAAGAACGATATCACAAAGCTTTCTTTGAAGCCCGTTGCTGAAAAGCTTTCCGAGCTCCTCGGCAAAGAGGTTATTATGGCAAAGGACGTTATCGGCGAGGATGCTATGGCTAAGGCTGCAGCATTGAAGAGCGGTGAGGTTCTGCTTCTCGAGAACATCCGCTTCCACAAAGAAGAAACAAAGAACAATCCCGAGTTTGCAAAGAAGCTCGCTTCTATGGCTGAAATCTACGTTAACGACGCTTTCGGTACTGCTCACAGAGCACACGCTTCCACAGCAGGCGTTGCTGATTACCTCCCTGCAGTTTGCGGTTACCTCATTCAGAAGGAAATCGACGTTATGGGCAAGGCTCTCAACGACCCCAAGCGCCCCTTCGTTGCTATACTCGGCGGCGCAAAGGTTTCCGACAAGATCGGCGTTATCAACAACCTTCTCGAGAAGGTTGACACACTCATCATCGGCGGCGGTATGGCATACACCTTCACAAAGGCTATGGGCTACTCCATCGGTACCTCTCTCTGCGAGCTCGACAAGCTTGACCTTGCAAAAGAGATGATGGCTAAGGCTGAGGCTAAGGGCGTTAAGATGCTTCTCCCCATTGACAACCGCGCAGGCGACAAGTATGACCCTGATTGCAACCGCATCATCGTAAACTCCGACAACATTCCCGACGGATATATGGGTCTTGACATCGGTCCTGAAACAGAGAAGCTCTTCTCTGACGCTCTCAAGGGCGCAGGCACTGTTATCTGGAACGGTCCTATGGGCGTTTCCGAATGGGAAAACTTCGCTTCCGGTACAAGAACCGTTGCAAAGGCTGTTGCTGAGTCCGGTGCTATCTCCATCATCGGCGGCGGCGGCTCTGGTGCTGCAGTTGAGCAACTCGGCTATGCTGACAAGATGACTCACATCTCCACAGGCGGCGGCGCTTCCCTCGAATTCCTCGAAGGACTTGTACTCCCCGGAATCGATTGCCTCAACGACAAATAAGATATTCTTTCGTGGGCGTTGGGTGGAAACATCCAACGCCTCATTTAAAAAGGAGTAATTTTATGGGTTCAGAATTTGGCTTTTTAATAGCATTTTTTGCAATTTTTTATCTTTTGTTCCTTGGTGCAGCAATTTTGATGTACGTACTGCAATCTCTGGCGCTGTTCAATCTTGCCAAAAAACGCGGTATTCAGAACTACGGACTCGCGTGGGTTCCGATTGGTTCGAGCTGGATTTTGGGCAAGCTTGCCGACGACGTTAATATCTGCAGAAGAAACAAGAGAACGCATTTTGCGAGAAACCTACTGGTTCTTAACATCGCATACCTTGCTTCCTTTGTACTCGTTTACATAGGCGCTTTTGCCCTCGGCATTACCATTGCCATGGAAGAAATGATGTCGGGAGTTGCAAGCACAGCGGGACCTGCAATTATACTCGTTGCAGTTTTGTTATGGCTGGTATTGGTAGCACTGATTATAGCTATCAACGTATTATTCTACATGGCTCTTTACAGGGTGTTCTACGGATATGCCGAGGAGAACGCGGTAATTTTCACCGTACTTTCCATCTTCTTCTCGATTCTTCAGCCGATTTTCCTGTTTGTCATCAGGAACCGCGAGCTGTTACCCCCTGACCCCACGACCTTTGTGCAGAACGGCTATCCCGTATACCCCGATATGTATTCTGCAAGCCCCAACCAGACAAACGAAAACAATTTTGAAAATAATTCCAACAACGGAGGACAATACTAATGAATAAGGCTCTCAGAAAGGCTGTTATTGCCGGAAACTGGAAGATGAACAAAACAAGACCCGAGGCTAAGGCTCTCATCGAAGAGCTCAAGCCCCTCGTTGCAGGTGCTGACTGTGACGTCGTTATCTGCGTTCCCTACACAAATCTCGAAACTGCTCTCGACGCTACAAAGGACTCCAACATCAAGGTTGGCGCTGAAAACTGCCACTGGGCAAAGAGCGGTGCTTTCACAGGAGAAATCTCTGCTGATATGCTCGCTGAGATGGGCGTTGAGTACGTCGTTATCGGCCACTCCGAGAGAAGACAGTACTTCGGCGAAACAGACAAGACTGTTAATATGAGAGTTCGTGCGGCTCTTGACGCAGGACTTAAGGTTATCCTCTGCGTTGGTGAGCTTCTCGAGCAGAGAGAAGACGGAATTACCTCTGAAACAGTTTCTCTCCAGACCAAAATCGCTCTCGGCGGAGTTTCTGCTGACGAGATGAAGAACATCATCATCGCCTACGAGCCTGTCTGGGCTATCGGCACAGGCAAAACCGCTACTGCTGACCAGGCCAACGAAGTTAACCACACCATCCGTGAGGTTATCGCAGGACTCTACGGCAAGGCTGTTGCTGACGCTACAACCGTTCAGTACGGCGGTTCTATGAACGCTGCTAACGCTGCAGAGCTTCTCTCCAAAGAGGATGTTGACGGCGGTCTTATCGGCGGCGCTTCACTCAAGGCGGCTGATTTCTCTGTTATCGTAAAAGCTGCTTGCTAATCAAAAAGGAGCATATTGATATGAAAAAACCTTTGGCTCTTATCATCCTTGACGGTTTCGGCAACAATCCTTCCGAGTACGGAAATGCCATCACCGCCGCAAGCACACCTAACATCGACAAACTCTTTGCAACCTACCCCAACACACTCATCGGCGCTTCGGGTATGGACGTTGGTCTTCCCGACGGACAGATGGGCAACAGCGAGGTTGGACACACCAACATCGGCGCGGGCAGAGTTGTTTATCAGGAGCTTACAAGAATTACAAAATCCGTTCGCGACGGCGACTTCTTCACAAACGAGGCGCTTGTCGGCGCGGTTGAAAACTGCAAGAAAAACGGCTCGGCGCTTCACCTGATGGGACTTCTTTCCGACGGCGGTGTTCACAGCCACAACTCCCATCTCTATGCGCTCGTTGAGCTTGCAAAGCGCGCAGGACTTAAAGAGGTCTACGTTCACGGCTTTTTGGACGGACGCGACGTTCCCCCTTCTTCCGGTGCTGATTTTGCAAGAGATTGCGAAAAGAAGCTCGAAGAAATCGGCGTTGGTAAGCTCGCTACAGTTATGGGCAGATACTACGCTATGGACCGTGACAACCGTTGGGAGCGTGTTGAAAAGGCGTATGCCGCTCTCGTTTACGGCGAGGGCGAAAAGGGCTGCTGCGGTCCTTGCGCTATCGAGAAATCCTACAAAAACGGCGTTACCGACGAGTTTGTGCTTCCTACAGTTTGCTGTGAGGGCGCTACCGTTAAGGCTAACGATTCGGTTATCTTCTTTAATTTCCGTCCCGACCGCGCAAGAGAGATTACAAGAACCTTCGTTGACGCTGATTTCAACGGATTTGAGCGCAAGAACGGCTTCTTCCCTCTCTACTACGTTTGTATGACACAGTACGATGCGACAATGCCTAACGTCAACGTTGCATTCAAGCCCCAGTCGCTCAAGAACACCTTCGGTGAGTACATTGCCGACAAGGGTCTTTCTCAGCTGAGAATTGCCGAGACCGAGAAGTATGCACACGTTACCTTCTTCTTCAACGGCGGTGTTGAGGCTCCCTACAAAAACGAGGACAGAGCTCTCATCAACTCCCCCAAGGTTGCAACCTATGACCTCAAGCCCGAAATGAGCGCTTATGAGGTTTGCGACGAGGTTCTGGCTCGCATTGAAAGCGACAAGTATGACGTTATAATCCTCAACTTCGCTAACTGCGATATGGTCGGCCACACAGGCGTTTTTGACGCTGCAAAGGCTGCTGTTGAAGCTGTTGACACCTGCTTGGGCAAGGTTGTTGACGCAGTTCTTAACAAGGGCGGCGCTGCTCTTATCACTGCTGACCACGGAAACGCTGACCAGATGTACGAGACCGACGGCTCCCCCTTTACCGCACACACCACAAATCCCGTTCCCTTCATCGTTGCAGGCTATGACTGCAAGCTTCGTGAGGGCGGAAGACTCGCTGATATTGCTCCCACAATGCTGAAAATTCTCGGCATTGAACAGCCTGCCGAGATGGACGGCGAGAGCATTATCCTCTGATTGCGGTGATATTTATGGAAAAGATTATGTTGGATATGCTGGATAGATATAATGCAAAATATCTATTGCAGACAGAAAGATTAGGAATATTAAAGAGTTTAACACCTATTTCTCTGATGCCGTTAATTGCTGGATATGTATTAGAAGGGAAAAATGTTAACGTTGATTGGAATTGGTATACAGTTGCTTTTTTTGCAATACTTTTTTTCTATTTTTTCAATGTATGGAAGTGTTATAAAAATATGCAATTCTTGAAGGAGCGTTTGATAG
>JAZSEP010000082.1:0-2654 GCA_045531755.1 Oscillospiraceae bacterium
CGACGACGATATTCTTGATATCGTTGCGATTGCGGAATCCACCCCCGGACCTATCGCAATCAATACAGCAACCTTTGTCGGCTATAGAGTCTGCGGAGTGCTGGGCTCTGCCGCCGCAACCTTTGGCACGGTACTTCCTTCGTTTGTCATAATTCTCATAATCTCCGCAATCCTGACACAGTTTCAGAATTTAGAAGCGGTACAGTTTGCGTTTATGGGAATAAGAGCGGGAGTTTTGGCGCTCATCGTCAAAGCACTCATCGGTATGTTCAAAAAATGCGAGAAGGGAATAGTGCCGTACATCATAATGGCAGGCTCCTTTGCCGCAGTCGCGATATTCAAAATTAATACCATTTTGGTGCTTGCCTGCTGTGCTTTGGTAGGACTGGCAACCGCTTTGCTTGTTAAGAAGGGAGCGGATAAGAAATGATATTTCTCGAGCTTTTCGTCACCTTCTTTTTAATCGGCGCCTTCACCTTCGGAGGCGGATATGCAATGCTTCCTCTCATTCAGCAAGAGGTGCTGAATAAGGGCTGGATGGCAGAAGAACAGATACTGAACTTCATCGCTGTCAGCGAATCCACCCCAGGCCCCTTTGCGATAAATATCGCAACCTACGTCGGCTCGGTAATGGGCGGAGAAAGCGTTTGGGAAAGCGTTTTGGGTGCTTTTTGCGCAACACTCGGCGTCGTGCTTCCGTCGTTTACAGTAATTTTAATCGTCGCACAGTTTTTTATGAAATTCAAAACGAGCAAAATAGTCAGCGGATGTATGTCGGGACTTCGTCCTGCGGTAATCGGTATGATTTCTTCCGCTATCGTTTCAATGGCGATGACAGCGTTTTTCTATAACGGCTTTTCGCTCGACTCGGTGCTCACCCTTGAGTTTGTCTGCCTTGTCATACTTTTTGTTATATCGCTTGTAATGGCGCTCAAAAAGGTTCACCCGATAATCATAATAGTAATGTCTGCGGCACTTGGAATTGCCGTCGGCTATGCACAGAAACTGCTATGATGGTGTTAATTGATGCAGACGCTTGTCCCGTGACAAAGCTCGCAACGGAAATTGCAAAAAAACACGGTGTCCCCGTCAAAATCCTCTGCGATACAAACCATATAATGACCTCCGACTATGCCGAGGTCGAAACGGTGAGCGCAGGAGCCGATGCGGTGGATTTTCGTATAGCAAACCTCTGCAAAAAAGGCGATATCGTCGTGACGCAGGACTACGGCGTGGCGGCAATGGCTCTCTCGAAAGGCGCTTTTGCGATCCACCAAAGCGGAATGATATACGATAACGAGAATATCGACAGACTTCTTTTCCAGCGCTTTTTGACAAAGGAAATCCGTCGCTCTTCCTCGAAAAATCACCTCAAAGGACCTAAAAAAAGAACCAACGAGGACGACAGAATTTTTGCACAAAGCTTCGAAAATCTCCTCTTGAAAGGGATGACAAAATGATAGGTATAATAGGTGCTATGGACGTGGAGCTCGATATGCTGAAATCGGCTCTCACCGACAAACAAGAGAAAAATATCAGTAATATCGACTTTGTAAGCGGTAAGCTTTCCGAAAGGGAAGTCGTAATCGCAAAATGCGGAATCGGCAAAGTCTTTGCCGCAATCTGCGCACAGACTATGATACTCGAATACGCTCCCGAATGTATAATAAATACGGGTGTCGCAGGCGCACTCAAAAGCGGAATTAATGTCGGTGACGTCGTGATTTCACTGGGTGCCGTACAGCACGATATGGATACCTCGGCACTCGGCGACCCCAAGGGACTCGTTTCGGGAATAAACGTGATAAACTTTCCTGCAGATAAAAAGCTCGTTTCCACAATGCAGATAGCGGTCGAGGAACAGGGAATAAAAGCCTTTATCGGCAACGTCGCATCGGGCGACAAGTTTGTTCACGAGGCAGAAGAAAAGACGAGAATTGCCAAAGAATTCGACGCTTTTGCCTGCGAGATGGAGGGTGCGGCAATAGCGCACGTGTGTTATGTAAACAAAACCCCGTTTGTTGTAGTCCGCGCTATCTCCGACAGCATCGACGGCGGCGCCGCCGACTATATGACCTTCGTTCAATCCGCCGCAAAAACCTCTGCAAACACCGTAATCTCCGCAATAGAAAAATTGTAAAGCATATTTTGTGATAATAAAAAAGCCAAACGGATTAAATCTGTTTGGCTTTTTCTCATTTCATTTCCGATATTTTTTTCGTGCTGACCGTCATGACAAAAGACTGCGTTTCGCTGTTTTTCGGATTCAGCTCACAGAGCATATCCCTGAAAGCAAAAGACGGGATATCGATACTTCCGTTTTGCCACATACACAAGCAATAGCGTATCTCGGTGTCATCGGCTTTCTTCAGACGTTCGAGCAAGGCTTTTTCGTCTGTCTTTTCTTCGGCGAGGACGTTTTTAATAACCGCACTGTATTCATTTCCTGCCGCGGATAATAAAACGATTGCCTGAGTAAACTGCTCACACTCTGCATCTTTCAAAACGGTGTTCGCGGTAACCATCATACGTTCGAATGTCTTGTTGTCAGAATTCAATGTGCTCAACTCCTCGTTTTGTATTTGTGTCGTTTGATAACAGGCAAACCCGTATCACTTAAAGTGCTAATTTTATGATATCATAAAATTGTTTAT
>JAZSEP010000081.1:0-35243 GCA_045531755.1 Oscillospiraceae bacterium
TTGCTGAAAAAATTCAGGAATACCGCGAACAAGAGGACAGCCTCAGAGATACTCTTCTCACCGCTCAGCGCCTTGGCGACTCGCTTCTCAAGGAGTCCAAGACAAAGGCTGACATAATTATCAAGGACGCAACGGCAAAGGCTGAAAAGATAGTCGAAAACGCGCAGAAGAAGCTCGAGGGCGAGCAGATTGCTCTCACAAAGATGCAACGCGAGGTTTCCGGCTTCAAGACCCGTCTTATGTCCCTCTACAAAACTCACATTGAACTTATAAGCGCTCTTCCCGATTATGAAGAACCCAAGGAAGAGGAAGTGGCTGCTGAAGCTGAGGCTCCCGTTGAAGAGACACCTGTAGCAGAAGAGGTTGCACAGGCAGAAGAGGCTCCCGTTGAGGAAGTTGCAGTTGAAGAAACTGTTGACGAAGAGCCCGAGGCTCTTTCCTTCACTCCCAAGGCTATGCCTGTAAACGAAGAGGTTGAGGAAGAAGAGCCCACAACAAAAGCTTCGAAATTCGGTCCTCTCAAATTTGGCGAGGATTATGATATAAAGCGTGACGGACAGTATTCACGCAAAAAAAGATAACTTTTAAGGAGATCATTCACGATGGCTCAGGATTACAACCAGACGCTTAATCTGCCGAAAACCGATTTCCAGATGAGAGCAGGTCTTCCCCAGAAGGAACCCGCTATGATCGAGAAATGGGAAGCAGACGGATTATACAAAAAGCTTATTGACAAAAACAAGGGAAAGCCCACCTATATCCTTCACGACGGACCTCCCTATGCCAACGGCGACATTCACCTTGGTACAGCGCTTAACAAGGTGCTCAAGGACATTATCGTCAAATATAAGAATATGGCAGGATTTGAGTCCAACTACGTTCCCGGTTGGGATACACACGGTCTGCCAATTGAGCTCAAGGCTATGAAGAAGGCGGGTATCGGCAACGGTATCACCTCTCTTTCCCCCGTTGAGCTGAGAAAGATTTGCAGAGAGTTTGCTCTTTCCTACGTTGAAGATCAGAAAAATCAGTTCAAGCGTCTTGGTGTATGGGGCGATTTTGATGACCCGTATCTGACCCTCAAGCCTGAATTTGAGGCTCGTCAGATAGAAATCTTTGGCGAGATGGCAAAGAAGGGCTATATCTACAAGGGACACAAGCCTGTTTACTGGTGTCCTCATTGCGTTACCGCTTTGGCTGAGGCTGAAATCGAGTACGCTGAAGACCCCTGCCATTCCATCTACGTAAAGTTCAAGGTTAAAAACGACAAAAACTCTGTTCTCGCTAATATGGGTGCAGAGCTTGAAAACACATATTTTGTTATCTGGACAACGACTACCTGGACCCTGCCCGGAAACGTTGCTATCTGTCTTGGTCCTGACTACGAGTACTGCCTCGTTAAGACAAACGGCGAGTACTACGTTATGGCACGCGACCTTGCTGATGCCGCTATGCAGGCTGCTAAAATCGAAGATTATGAGATTATCGGCAGTGTCAGAGGCTCTGACCTTGAGTATATCACCTGTTATCATCCTTTCCTTGACCGTGATTCTCTCGTTATCGTTGGAAATCACGTAACTCTCGAAAGCGGTACAGGATGCGTTCACACAGCTCCCGGTTTTGGTGTTGAAGACTTCGAGGTTTGCGTACAGAACTATAAAGAGCTTCCTATGGTTGTTCCGGTTGACAACAACGGTAGACTCACAAAGGATGCAGGACAGTTCGAGGGTCTTACCACCGACGAGGCTAATAAAGCAATCGCTATCTACCTTGAGGAGCACGGAAATCTTCTCGCTTTGCAGAAGATCATTCACCAGTATCCTCACTGCTGGAGATGTAAAGAGCCTGTTATCTTCCGTGCTACTGAGCAGTGGTTCTGCTCTATCGACGGCTTTAAGGAAGAGGCTATCGAGGCTGTTAAAAACGTTAAGTGGATTCCCGATTGGGGCGAGGGCCGTATCACCGGTATGATTCAGGACAGAAGCGACTGGTGTATCTCCCGTCAAAGAACCTGGGGCGTTCCGATTCCGATATTCTACTGCGACGATTGCGGTAAGTATATAGTGAACGACGAAACCATCAAGGCTGTTTCTGATTTGTTCAGAAAAGAGGGTTCTGACGCCTGGTACATCAAATCTGCAGAGGAAATTCTCCCCGAAGGATTTAAATGCCCCCATTGCGGAAAGAACCACTTCACAAAAGAAACCGACATTATGGACGTTTGGTTTGACTCCGGTGTTACACACGCGGCGGTTCTTGACCAGCGCGACGACCTCAAGTGGCCTTGCGACCTCTATCTTGAGGGTAACGACCAGTACAGAGGTTGGTTCCAGTCTTCGCTTCTCACCTCTGTTGCCTGGAAGGGCGTTGCTCCTTACAAGGCAGTTTGCACACACGGTTGGGTTGTTGACGGTGAAGGCAAAAAGATGTCCAAGTCACTTGGAAACGGTATCGTTCCTTCCGAAATCATCGACGAATACGGCGCAGACATTCTTCGTCTTTGGGTTGCTTCTTCCGACTATCACGCTGACATCAAGATTTCCAAAGATATCTTGAAGCAGTTGTCCGAGCAGTACAGAAAGATAAGAAACACTGCGAGATTTATTCTCGGTACTATAAACGACTTCGACCCGAGCAAAGACAGGGTTGAATACGACAAGCTTGAAGAGCTTGACAAGTGGGCTCTTATGCGCCTTGACGACCTCACCCGTGAAGTTACAAAGGCTTATGACGAGTTCGATTATCACATTGTTTTCCACGCAATCCACAACTTCTGCGTACTTGATATGTCCAGCTTCTATCTCGATATTATCAAGGACAGACTCTACGTTGAAAAGACAGATTCCGTTACAAGAAGGGCGGCTCAGACTGCGGCGTATGACATTCTTGTTGCAATGACAAAGCTCATCGCGCCTATCCTCTGCTTCACAGCTGAGGAGGTTTGGAGCTTTATTCCCAAGACGGACGATATGGACGCTCGTTCCGTTATCTTCAACGAAATCTCCGCAGTATCCGCGCACACCTTCTCCGACGAGTTCCGCGCTAAGTGGGACAGAATTCACGCTATCCGTGATGACGTTAACAAGGCTCTTGAGCTGGCTCGTGCAGATAAGGTTATCGGTAAATCTCTTGAGGCTTGCGTTGTTCTCACCTGCGACGGTGAGTTGTACGACTTCGCGAAGTCTGTTGAGGAGTCACTTGCAGAAACCTTTATCGTTTCCGACGTTAAACTCGTAAAGGGCGAAGGCAAGTCTGCTGAGGGCGCTTACGTTGAAGGACTTGGCGTTTCTGTTGAAAAGGCAGAGGGCGAAAAGTGCGAGAGATGTTGGATGTACAGCAAATCTGTCGGTACGGTTGCCGAGCACCCCACGCTCTGCAAGCGTTGTGCTGAGGTTCTTAAATAATTCATCGCAAACTGGGTAGACTTTTCCGGTCTACCCTTTTGTAACTGGAGGAAAGGCTTTGGTCTTTTTACTTGTTATCATCGGAGTTCTGCTCGTTGCGGCAGACCAGCTTATAAAGCTTTGGGCGATATCTTCGCTTGAGCCTATTGGCTCCATCACCGTAATCGAAAATATCTTCAGCCTCACCTACGTTGAAAACACGGGAGCTGCCTGGGGAATGATGGCAGGTGCAAAATGGTATCTCATCCTGATGCCTATCGTTATCATCGCGGCGGTTCTGACTTTTTTGATCGTAAAAAAGCTTAAGGACCCGCTTTTGCTGTGGTCTTGTATGCTGATTATTTCAGGCGGTGTCGGAAATCTGATTGACAGGGTTTTCCGAGGATTTGTCGTGGATTATCTACACGCCACCTTCATCGACTTCCCTGTTTTCAATCTTGCGGACTGTTGTATTACAATCGGTGCAGGACTTCTCATTTTGTACGTAATTCTTTCCGAAATAAAAGAGCAAAAAGCAAAGAAGCTCGGCGGTGATGAAGATGCTGTCGAATGATTACATTTTCACCGTTTGCGACCAAGCTGTCGGCGAGCGCATCGACAAATGGCTTGTAGAAAACGTCGAGTCACTCACGAGGTCGTCGGTTCAGCGAATGATCGAGGACGGTTGTGTACTTGTAAACCAGAAGGTCGTTTCAAAAAACTACAAGCTCAGGTCAGGCGACAATATTCAACTAAACGTTCCTGCCCCAAAGGAGCTTGACGTTACCGCAGAAGATATTCCTCTGGACGTGGTTTTTGAGGACGAGCATCTTTTGGTGGTTAACAAGCCAAAGGGAATGGTTGTCCACCCTGCCGCAGGCAACTACAGCGGAACGCTGGTAAATGCCCTTATGGCGCATTGCAAGGGCAGTCTTTCGGGTATCAACGGTGTTATGCGTCCGGGTATTGTTCACCGAATTGACAAGAAAACAAGCGGTCTTTTGATTGTGGCAAAGAGTGACGCGGCACACACGGGGTTGGCGGAGCAGATAAAGGCTCACAGCTTCACGAGAATTTATGAAGCTGTGGTAGTCGGCAACATCAAAACCGATAACGGAACGGTGGATGCTCCCATCGGCAGACATCCCGTTGACAGAAAAAAGATGTGTGTAACGGAAAAAAATTCAAAGCGTGCTGTCACACACTTTGAGGTTCTGGAAAGATTTAATGGCTTTACCCACATCAGAGTAAGGCTTGAAACGGGACGGACGCATCAAATCCGTGTTCATATGGCTTATCTGGGTCACCCTGTCGCAGGCGACGAGGTATACGGCTCAAAGAAGCCAATAAAAGAGCTTGACGGGCAATGCTTGCACGCTAAGGTAATCGGATTTGAACATCCGATTACGCGCGAGTATCTTGAATTTGAGAGTCCTTTACCAAAATATTTTAGTGACTTTATTGAAAAACTCAAAAAGATGAAATAGATTCTTCAGGAGGGTTAATATGCAGGAAAACTTGAAAAAAGAATTGGCAGTCAAAGCCTGCCAAATCAGAATGGGAGTAATTGAAGGCACCTTCAACGCAAAATCGGGACATCCCGGCGGTTCCCTTTCTATTGCAGACGTTTTGGCGTATCTCTATTTTAAAGAGATGAACGTCGACCCCAAAAATCCCAAATGGGAGGACAGAGACCGTTTCGTTCTCTCGAAGGGACATTGCGCTCCCGGACTTTATGCTGCATTGGCTCTTAAGGGATTTTTCTCCACCCAAGAGCTTAAAACCCTGCGTCATCCCGGCGCTATGCTTCAGGGACATCCCGACATGAAGGGAACTCCCGGTGTTGATATGTCTACGGGTTCACTTGGACAGGGCATCTCTGCCGCTTGCGGTATGGCACTTTCTGCTAAGCTTTCAAACAAGGATTACAGAGTTTATGCTATCCTCGGCGACGGTGAGATTGAAGAGGGTCAGGTTTGGGAGGCGGCTATGTTCGCGGCTCACAACAAGCTTGACAATCTCTGCATCCTCGTTGACAACAACGGATTGCAGATCGACGGCAGAATTACCGAGGTTTGTTCTCCCGAGCCTATTGACAAGAAGTTCGAGGCTTTTGGATTTAACGTAATTGTCATTGATGCACACGATTTCGATTCCATCGAAGCCGCTTATGAAAAAGCAAAGAATGTTAAAGGCAAGCCCACAGCAATCATCTCCAAGAGCACCAAGGGAAAAGGCGTTTCCTTTATGGAGGACAAGGTTGAGTGGCACGGTTCTGCCCCCAACGCTGAACAGTACAAGATTGCTATGGAAGAGCTTGAAGCTACATTAAATTCGATAAAGGAGTAACGGTATGTCTGAAGTTGTTAAAATTGCTACCCGTGAGAGCTACGGAAAAGCCCTTGCGGAACTTTCCACCAAATATGAAAATCTCGTAGTACTCGATGCCGACCTCGCTGCCGCTACCAAAACAGGCACCTTCAAAAAAGCTTGTCCCGAGAGATTTATCGATTGCGGAATTGCCGAGGCTAATATGATTGGTGTCGCTGCAGGTCTTGCAAGCACGGGAAAAATTCCCTTTGCAAGCTCATTTGCAATGTTTGCCGCAGGACGCGCTTATGAAATTATCAGAAACTCTGTTGGATATCCCCATCTTAACGTGAAAATCGGTGCCACACACGCGGGCATCTCGGTCGGTGAGGACGGTGCAACACATCAGTGCTGTGAGGATATCGCACTTATGCGCACGATTCCCGGTATGGTTATCATCAACCCTGCGGACGACGTTGAGGCAAAGGCTGCTGTTGAAGCCGCTATAAACCACAACGGCCCTGTATATCTCAGATTTGGCAGACTTGCCGCTCCCGTTTTCAACAATCCCGAAACCTACAAGTTCGAGCTTGGAAAAGGAATCGTTCTTCGTGAGGGCAGTGACCTCACAATCGTCGCTTCGGGACTTATGGTTTACGAGGCTATCAAAGCTGCAGACGCACTCAAGGAAGACGGTATCAGCGCAAGAGTTGTGAACATTCACACGATAAAGCCTCTTGACAAGGAGCTTATTGCAAAGTGTGCCAAAGAAACAGGCGTTATCGTGACCGTTGAAGAGCACAACGTTGTCGGCGGACTTGGCGAGGCTGTTTGTGAGGCGGTTTGCTCCTCTACTCCCGTACCCGTTGTTAAAATCGGCGTTGAGGACAGATTTGGTTATTCGGGACCTGCACCGGTATTGCTTGAGCAGTTTGGGCTCTGCGCTTCAAACATTGTGGCAAAGGCAAAGGATGCACTTAAACTCAAAAAATAACTTGATGAAAATAAAAAAAGCGCCCGCCGAGGCGGAGTGCTCCTTTTTTATTTCGGGGTTTATCCTAAAAGCACGTCGGTTATCAGCATTATGCAAAAGCCTACCAACAGCGCGTAGGTTGCTCCGCGCTCGTTGCCGTGGGCGTGGGTTTCGGGTATCATTTCGTCGCTGATTACATACAGCATTGTACCGCCTGCAAAAGCAAGGGCAAACGGAAGAATTACCGACGCTATACTTACTGCAAAGTATCCGAGCAGAGTTCCTATTACCTCTACTATTCCCGTTGCCATTGCACAGACGAAGGTCTTTTTGGGCGACACGCCTGCGGCGAGCATCGGGCCGATTATTACCATTCCCTCGGGGATATTCTGAAGCGCTATACCGCCTGCGATTATCAGCGCTTGCGACGGGTCATCGGAACCAAAACCGACACCTGCGGCAATACCCTCGGGAAGATTATGTATCGCTATTGCGGTCACGAACAAGAGTACCTTGTTCAAATCCGTATTCCCTTCGTGGTGTTCGATATCTGCACCCACAAGCTTATGAAGGTGCGGAACGAGCTTATCGATGAGGTTGAGGCATACTGCGCCTGCAAATATTCCTGCAGTTGTGATTAGCAGTCCGTATTTTCCGCCGTATTCAAGCGACGGCAGTACAAGTCCCAAAACCGCTGCAGCAAGCATTACTCCTGCCGCGAAGGACAGCACTATGTCCGAGAATTTATGGGATATTTTTTTGAACACAAATCCTATCAAGGAACCTATTATCGTCGCACCGCCGACACCAATCGCGGTGAGCAACACCATGGTCATAAAAGCATCTCCTTAGAAAAAGGTTCCCACAAAAGCTTGTGGGAACCCGAAAGATTATTCTTCGCTGAAGCTATCCTTACCTACTCCACAAAGAGGGCACACGAAATCGTCGGGAAGGTCCTCGAACTTTGTGCCTGCGGCAATGCCGTTATCGGGATCGCCTACAGCTTCGTCATATACCCATCCGCATACATCGCATACATACTTTTTCATTTGTTTTTCCTCCATTTTATAATATGTCTTTCACAGGTAGTTTGTTAAACTAACCTATAGTTTATACATTATTTTGTCAGCTCATTTGCGAGATTTTCAAGCTGTGCTCTGCTATCGTCGTTCAGTGACGAAAAAATCTTGACGGTAGTTTCGGTGAAGGTGAGGTTTTTGCACTTTTCAAGGCTCTCCTTCATAACCTTTGCCGCCATAGGCGCCCAGCTTCCGTTCTCTATGAGAGCAACCGTTCTGTTCTGGTATCCGCGTTCGGTAAGGTGCGAGATAAACTCGCGCATAAACGGGAAGATATCCGCATTATAGGTAGTAGTTGCGAGAACCAGCTTGCTGTATCTGAAGGCATCGGAAACTGCCTGTGCCATATCGCATCTTGCAAGGTCGTAGACTACAACCTTTTCACCCTTTGATTTGAGCAAATCTGCAAACTCTTCGACGGCTTTTTGGGTGTTGCCGTAAATGGAAGTGTACGCTACCACAGTTCCCTCTTCTTCAGGGCGATAGCTTGACCAGATATCATAGAGGTTTATGTAGCAGCCGAGATTTTCTTCTAGCACAGGGCCGTGAAGTGAGCAGATTCTCTGTATATCGAGTGTTGCGGCTTTTTTGAGCACGTTTTGAACCTGTGCTCCATATTTTCCGACAATACCGATATAGTATCTTCTTGCCTCGTCTATCCAATCTTCCTCAACATCCAAAGCACCGAATTTTCCAAATCCGTCAGCAGAGAAAAGCACCTTATCTGTGGAATCATAGGTCATCACAACCTCGGGCCAATGCACCATAGGTGCAGTAACGAAAGTCAGGTTATGCTTGCCAAGTGTCAGGGTGCTGCCCTCACCTATTACTATCTGTTTTTCGGCAAAATCTGTGCCAAAGAAGTTTTTCATCATCGCAAATGCCTTTGCAGAAGCAACGATTTTTGCTTCGGGATACGCAACCGTAAAATTCATTATATTTGCGGAATGATCCGGCTCCATATGCTGAATTATGAGATAGTCGGGGGTTCTACCCTCGAGTGTATTTTTGATATTATCGAACCATTCTGCTGTGAAGTTGACGTCGACGGTATCAAAAATCGCCACCTTTTCGTCCAATATTACATAGGAGTTATAAGACATTCCGTTGGGAACCTTATACTGACCTTCGAAAAGGTCAATTTTATGGTCGTTAACTCCGATATATTTAATATCATTCGTTATAAACATAGTTTATCTCCTCATACTTCTACTGTCTACAATTATACCATCTATGACGAGGTTTTTCAACACTCAAAGCTATTTTCCCCGACAAAAATTTCGTGGAACTTTCCATCAATTTTGAGGGTGTACGGCGCGTTTGAGGTTACTTTACAGATGCCGTTCTCTGCGACTATATCGGTTATCACGTCGCCAAAGCGGAGATTTTTTATTCCTGCCTTTTTGGTGAGCACCTTGGGTTTTGCCCATTCTACAACGCGCTCAAAGGCGTCTATTCTGTGAAAGCCCAAAAGGGTTTCGATATATATTGCGATTGGGCCGAGCGCAGACCATCCGCAGAAATCGGAACGGACCGTGCCTTTATCATCGGCAGTTGTCGCAGGCTTATGCTCTGTTGGCGAATAGCATTCCCATATTGTGTGCGGGGCGTATTCTTTATAGGTACAGTACATATGGTCAAGGATTTTTTGCGCAAGGGTTTGTGCCTCGTCAAAAAGGCTGTAGTTTACAAGGCCTTTGAGTGTGGCGTAGGCCGTGGGAAGCCACAAGGCTCCTCGCCAGTATTTGCCTTTCGGTGAAAAATCCCCGTCGTTTCTTGCGAGGGACACGAGAGGAGCTTTACCACCGAGGGTTTCATCATCAAAAAGGTGTTTTGTCATGACTTTTGCCTGTGCTTGTGTAGCAATTCCAGCGGTCATCGCCCAATAGGAGCCGATTGTCATAACCTTATAAAATTCGTGGGAATTACTGTCGATATCATAATAAAACCCGTCTTTTTCGTCCCAGTACAAGCGATTGACTATTTCTTTTTTCTCGTTATATCGTTTCTCCCATTTTTCTTTATTTTCTTGGTCGTTTACGAGAGAAAAAAGCTTTGCTATCATTTTTGCAGAAAGTGCCTGCTCGCAGATGGCATCCACCCAAAGCATATCAGGGTTATCAGGACGTTCACAGGCGCTTGTTATTCCCTTTCTTCCGCGAGGGGTGTTGTCCATTCCCGAACGTCCTCCCTCCCATTTATAGCCGTATTTTTCAGCTTTCAGGCAGGTGTCGCAATGGACGTTTTCGGGGGTGTATTTAGTTTTCAGGTTTTCCATCCAGTCGTAGTGCTTTTGCAAAACCCTTGTGTCATAGAGGATATGCTTTATATGCTCGGTATCACCGCTAAAGAGCGCGTTTTCATACTCTGCCCACGCAAAAAGCGGTGGATTATCGGCGATATGCACCTCAATGGTTTTAGGTATTCCGGGGATAGCGTGTGTCCATTCCGGTTCATTTTCCGTAGGAATTACTTGCGGCAAGGGTTTCCCGTTATAAAGCACGTCGTAGAAGTTTTTTAAGCTTTCTACCCCGGGAAAAGCTTCTCTGCCGAATTTGCAGAAAAGTGACATAAAGCAGGTGTCCCAAATCCAGATCTGTGTATCGCAAAAAGCCTCGTCCATATAGGGTGATTGAGGCATACCCTCGATTTCTTTGACGTGGTCGTGTGCCAACTCCCACGCTTTATTATAAAGCTCGTCATACCAAGGAAAATCCTCGCATACGGGAGTTGGTATATAATCTTTCCAATTACCTGTCTTTTCCATATCTTCTCCATTAAGCCGTCTTTTCTATATCATAACACAACAAGTCAAAAGTGACAACAAAAAACTCACGGAAATTACTTTCCGTGAGCATTTTTCAGCGTATTATAGCACACCTCTGCCGCTTCGGGCGAGATATTACAGTGCATACAGTATGCAGGGGTGTTCGTAACAAGCTTATCAAGAAGCTCGAGGGTGGTTTCCGCCTTTTGCATATCTGTGGGAAGAATGACCTGTTTGAGAATCTTTTGCACCGTTATATCGGTGGGCTGTTTTTCTATGAAGTTATCTGCATCTCTTTCAATGAAGCAAAGTGCGTCAAGTGTGGTTTTGGTATTTGTGTTAAAACCCTCTTTCCCGCACCATGGGGTACCGTAGGCGTGAAATCTGCCATCCACAAGGCGAAGGATTGGTTTATCACCGTTGACGATGATGAGTCTATCGCCGAGCATCTCCTGCCACAAGCGAGTGTGGGTGGATTTTCCCACTCCGCTTCTTGCAAGAAACGCATATCCCCTGCCGTCCACACTAACCACGGAAGCGTGAAGAAGTATGGCGTCTTTGGAAAGAATATCGAGGCAAAGCCTTCGATAGATACATACAGACTCGGCATATCCCCTATCGTTGATATCATTTACCGACAGTTCCTTCTCTATTTCTTTCTCGGTGACGGAAACACAAAAATCAGGAGCTTTTTCACCGTCGTAGCGATAGCCGCGGCAAAGTCTATCGGTGTAGTCATATTTGTTTTTGAATTCGACGATAAAATCGGCTATCTTATACAGTCCCATAACTACCTCCGTCAGTCGTTGAGCTTTTTGAAGCCCTGTCCTGCTATTTCGCTCGCCTCGGAAACTATCATAAACGCCATAGGGTCAACGGATTTTACAAGCTTTTTGAGCTTATAGAACTGGCTTGTTCTGACCGCTGTCATTATGACGTTTTTGTCGTCCTTTTTATAGGCGCCCGATGCTTTGAGGAAGGTGGCTCCTCTGCCTATATTCTCGAGGATGTTCTTTGCGACCTCCTCGCTGTTGTTGGATATTATCAGCACGAGCTTACCTTTGTCACCGCCATAGACTATAGTATCTATCGCCTTTGAGGTTACGAACATTGAAATGAGTGCGAAGAACGCAGATTCGATATTACCGTATACAAGCACCGATGCAGCCACGACCACCAGGTCAACTGCAAACAGCATCTTTCCCGTTGACATAAAGGGAAGCTTGAGTCTTATAAGCGAAGAAATTACGTCGGTTCCGCCTGTTGTGAAGCCACGCGCAAAGACCATTCCGAGTCCTGCGCCGTTGATTATTCCGCCGAACAGCGCCGCGAGCATTCTCGCCTGTTCTCCGCCTGTATAAATCGGTATAAAAGGGGTTATATAGTCGGTGAATATTGTGAACAGCAGGATGGAAATCAGGGTTTTTATACAGAAGTTTCTTCCTATGAATTTCCACGCAAGAAGAAGTATCGGAATGTTGAGCAAAAGCACCGTGATACCGATATTGATGTTGAAAAGGTGGTTTAACATCGTCGCAACGCCCGTTACTCCGCCGGGTGCGATATCGTGCGGCGCCATAAAGCAATGTGTTGCAAGAGCGTATAAAAACGTTCCCGCCAAAAGAAAAGCGCAATCAAGTATCAGTTCTTTACTAAACTTAATTTTCTTCATCTTTTTCTCCGTTCTCTCTGACTGCTTTTGTAATAACCTCAAAGAGTTGTTTTATTCTTTCCTGTCTGTCTACAAGATAGAGGTATCCGAAAAGCGCCTCAAGTCCCGTCGCTTTGCGATAGTCGCAAGGGTCGGCGTGCTTTGGAACCTTACTTGAGGTACTGTTTCTTCCGCGCTTATAGATAGCTTCCTCCTCTTCGTCGAGCAAGGGCTGTATTGCATCTGCGCCTATTGACTGTGCCTCGGCACAAACAAAATCCACCGAGGTTTTGTGCAGCATATATGCAGGCATTGAGCCATTTTCTGCCACGACCATTGAGCGAACAAGCAGTTCATATATCCCGTCGCCGATATATGCGAGTGTGACGGGGTTCAGAAGCTTTGGATTTTTTGCGGTTTCCTTCTGTGCTGTCGTACAAAACACCTCTTACTTAACGTAGTCAAAATCAAAATCAAGAATACTTACGGTATCGCCTTCCTGAATGCCCATCTCTTCAAGCTTGTCGATAATTCCGCTTGAACGGAGGACTCTCTGGAAATACTGCAAGGATTCATAGTCGTCGGGGTTGATGTTTCCAAACACCGACATAAGCCATTCGGCTTCAACAATATATATTCCGTCTTCAATACGGATTTCAAAATTCTTGAGTCTATTATCGTTTTCATCGGTCATAGGCGCCGCTTCGGGCTCGTAGACCCGAATGGGAGGAAGCTTATCGAGCTCTCTCGCCATTATATTCACGATATTCTGTGTTCCCGTTACCGTTGCTGCAGACATCTGTGCAAACTCATAGCCCTGTTCTTCTATGAATTCCTTGAATTCGGCTATCTGTTCCTTTGTTGCAAGGTCACATTTATTCGCAACGACTATCTGCGGACGCTTTGCAAGCTCCTCGTTGAAGTTTTTGAGTTCGCGGTTTATTGCCACAAAATCTTCCTTGGGGTCTCTTCCCTCACAGCCCGAAACGTCTACGATATGAACTATGAGTCGGCATCTCTCAACGTGTCGCAAAAACTCGTGACCGAGTCCTATGCCTTCGCTTGCTCCCTCGATAAGACCGGGAATATCGGCTACGACGAAGGATTTTTCGTCCGCAACCCGTACAACTCCCAACACGGGGGTGAGTGTTGTGAAGTGGTAGTTTGCTATTTTGGGCTTTGCCTGACTTATTACCGATATGAACGTGGATTTTCCAACGTTTGGAAAGCCTACGAGTCCAACGTCAGCAAGCAGCTTGAGCTCGAGCTCAACGTCAAATTTTTCGCCCGAAAGTCCGGGTTTTGCAAACTTGGGTATCTGACGGGTAGGTGTTGCGAAGTGGGTATTGCCCCAGCCTCCGCGTCCGCCCTTTGCAATCACCACGGGCTCATCTGTCGAGATATCCGCCAAAAGTCTGCCTGTATTGGCATCACGCACAAGCGTTCCCATAGGTACTCTAATTATAAGGTCCTCGCCCTTTTTACCAAAGCAACGCTTTGCCCTTCCCGGCTCGCCGGGCTGTGCGGAGTAGTTTTTCTTATACTTGAAATCTATGAGTGTTGAAATATTTGTATCAGCCTTGAAAACAACGTTACCGCCGTTTCCTCCGTCACCGCCGTCGGGCCCGCCCGATGCTATATACTTTTCTCTATGAAAGGAAACTGCTCCGTTTCCTCCGTCACCAGCCTTTACGGTGATTCGCGCTTTATCTACAAACATATTTTCACCTCTATACTATTGTTTCGCTACTACCAAAAAAAATCCCGAGGGACCTCGGGATTTTATGTTTGGATTATTCAGCTACCTCTACTATACGAACTCTCTTGCGGTCACGGCCCATACGCTCGAATTTAACCTTGCCGTCCTTAAGTGCAAAGAGTGTATCGTCAGATCCGCGTCCTACATTTTCACCCGCATGGATGTGTGTTCCGCGCTGACGTACCAAAATGTTGCCAGCCAGAACGAACTGACCGTCTGCACGCTTAACGCCAAGACGCTTGGACTCGGAATCGCGTCCGTTCTTTGTGGAGCCCATTCCCTTTTTATGAGCAAAGAACTGCATACTGATTCTAATCATTACAGTTACACCTCCGATATTACTAATGTGATATTTTTCTCGAATTCTTCTTTCAGCAGTTCCATCTGCAGATGGAGCGCTGCTATGAGTCTTGAAGCATCGTTGTTTTTCTCGGTGAGCTCAACAGATATTCTGTTCTCATCCACCTGCACGTCTGCTTTCGCTACGAAGATTTCGGTTATCGCGTTTGTTACCGTCTGCACCGCAGAAGAAACTGCCGCGCAGCAGACGTCCATTCCATGCTCTGCATAGCCTGCATGTCCCGATATCTGAAATCCCGTATAGTTGCCTTCGTGAACTTTGAAAACTGTCTTCACCATGTCTTACGCGTTGATAGACTGGATCTGTACCTGAGTGTAAGGCTGTCTATGACCTTTCTTGGTCTTAGAATCCTTCTTGGATCTGTACTTGAAGACAACGATCTTCTTTCCCTTGCCGTTCTTGAGAACCTTTGCGCTTACCTTTGCTCCTTCAACAACGGGAGTTCCGATAACAGCTCCGTCCTCTTTGCCGACAACGATTACTTTGTCAAAGTCAACTACATCGTCAGCCTTGACGTCGAGCTTCTCGATGAAAAGGATATCGCCTTCTTCTACGCGATACTGCTTTCCGCCGGTTTCGATCACTGCGTACATTTTTCTGGCACCTGCCTTTTACTTATAAAACTCGCTGTCGCAAGGCGGATTTTACTCGCTTTTGAGCCTTACACATGCGGCAAATGATATGATAACATATTTTTATCAAAAAGTCAAACGTTTTTTGATATTTTTTTACTGCGAATTTTCCTGCTGTTTCTGCAGTATATCAAGCTCTCTGAGTTCGCTTTTCATAATCGGTACCGAGATGACAAAAGTCAGTACGTCTGCAACGGGTTGCGCGAGTACAAGACCCCACAAATCAAAGATTAAAGGAAGTATCAAAACGGCGGGTGCAAACATAAGTCCCTGCCTTGACATCGCGAGTATAGAGGCCTTATAAACCTTGCCTATTGTTTGGGTCATCATATTTGACATTACAACCCACGACATAAACGGAAAAGTTACTGCCTGTGCTCTAAGCGCCAGAGCACCTATTTTTATTACCTCTGGGTCATCGCCCTGAAACAGCGTTATAACCTGCGGTGCCAACACGAACACCGTACCCGCCACTGCGAAGAGAAACATTGTGGAATATTTCACGCAGAAGGTAAAGGCGTCCTTGACACGTTTATAGAGTGCCGCACCGTAGTTGAAGCCGCAGAAGGGCTGAAAGCCCTGTCCAAATCCGATAAGCGCGGAGCTTGCAAACATCATAATTCTCGAAACTATGCCGATTGCCGCGATTGCCGCATCGCTGAAGTTTCCTGCAGAAAAATTAAGGCAGATAGTCGCTACGCTCGCAAGTCCCTGACGGCAAAGCGAGGGTGTACCGCCCTTGAAGATATCCTTGTATTTTTGCAGGCTTGGTTTGAAGTTTTTAAGACGGAGCTTCAGGCTATCGCTCTTCTGCATTACGATTAGCAGAATAGTAAAGCTGATAAACTGACTGATTGCTGTTGCAAGGGCTGCGCCTGCAACGCCCATATCAAATCCGAAAATCAGTATCGGATCGAGGATGACGTTTATTACCGCGCCCGAAACAACGCCAATCATCGAGAAAAACGCATTACTCTGGAAGCGGAGCTGGTTGTTGATGACGAAAAGTCCGCAGGTGAACGGCGCGCCAAAGAGGATATACCTGAGATAATCAACCGCATAGGGCAGAATCGTGTCGGTAGATCCTAAAAACCTTGCGAGCGGCTTCAAGAACAAAAGACCAAACACCATGATAAGCGTTCCCGTTATTATGGCGCTGAAAAAACCGACAGACGCCATCTCCTCGGCACCCTTGACGTTCTTTTTGCCGAGCTCACGGGATATATAGTTTCCCGAACCGTGTCCAAAGAAAAAGCCAAACGCCTGAATCACCGCCATCAGTGAGAAGGAAACTCCGACAGCGCCGGTTGCGCTGGTATTCTCGAGCTGACCGACGAAAAAGGTGTCCACAAGGTTGTATAAGCTCGTTATGAGCATACTGATTATAGACGGAACAGCAAGCTTTAAAATAAGATTTTCAAGGGGCTGGGTCGTCATCCTTATTCTTTTTTCATCCTGTTTTCTTTTCTCGTCGAGAAAAGCCTGCTCTTTTTCCATCTTTTCACTTCCAATCCTTTCTATTATGACATATTTCTCGTTTTTAAACAAGCGGCTTCAGAAAATTATAATCACAAAGTAAAAAAATTCTTTCTCTATATTGTCAAAAGCCTACATTTAGGTGTATAATAAAGTGAGATATACTATTTGGAACGAGGCTTTACTATGAACACGTACGATGAGAGTCTTCTTAAAAATAAAAAACATATACATTTCATCGGTATTGGTGGTTCGGGAATGTTCCCTATCGTGCAGATTCTTCACGCGGAAGGGTTTTATATCACGGGCTCGGACAACAACGAAACCGAAACCATAAAAATCGAACGCGAAATGGGCATTGAAATCTTTATGGGACAGCGAGCCGAAAACATTAAAGGTGCTGACCTTATCGTCTATACTGCCGCGATTATGGCGGACAATCCTGAGCTCATTGCTGCAAAGGAGAGCGGTGTTGACACTATCGAGCGCTCGGTTATGTTGGGTCTTATCACCCGAAGATATGACAGAGCCATCTGTGTCAGCGGAACCCACGGAAAAACCACAACCACCGCTATGCTGACACAGATTTTGGTAGAGTCCGAAATGGACCCGACGGCTGTCATAGGCGGAAAGCTCCCTCTCATTCACGGCAGCGGAATTGCAGGCGCGTCGGACATTATGGTGTGCGAATCCTGCGAGTTTGTTGACACGTTTTTAAAGCTGTCGCCTAACATTGCGGTGATACTCAATATTGACGAGGACCACCTCGATTATTTCAAAAATCTTGACAACATAATCCGTTCTTTTAACGCCTTTGCAAAGATGGCGGACAAATGCATTATCGCAAACGGCGACGATGAGAACACTATGCGTGCTGTGGCGGACATAAAATCCGTGCCGATTATCACCTTCGGTTACGGAAAGCACAACGACTATTACGTTGAAAATATTGAACAGCACAAAGGCATCGGCACTTCGTTTGACGTGATATTCCAAGGCAAAAAGCTGTGCAGATTGAGGATGAACGTTCCCGGAGAACACAACATTCTCAACACGCTTGCCGCCTGTGTGGCAGCCCTGCAGGTTAAAACACCCGTTGATCGCATTGAAAAGAGCGTTCCCAACTTCAAGGGCGCCGGCAGACGCTTCGAGGTGCTCGGAAAGGTTAACGGCTTTACAGTTGTTGACGACTACGCTCATCATCCGAAAGAGCTTGAGGTCACTCTGAAAACCGCGAAAAAGCTTGATTTTAACAGGGTTTGGGCGGTATTTCAGCCCTTCACCTACTCCCGCACATCCATACTGTTCGACGACTTTGTAAAGGCTCTTGCCATTGCAGACAAAGTTGTCCTTTCGGAGATTATGGGGTCGCGTGAAAAGAACACCTACAACATCTATTCAAAGGATTTAGCAGAAAAAATCGACGGGTGCGTATGGTTTAACACCTTTGAAGAGATTGCAGAGTACGTACTCGCAAACGCAGAGGAAGGCGACCTTGTTATAACACTTGGTTGCGGCGACGTTTACAAATGCGCAAAGATGATGCTTGAAAACAAATGACATAAACGGAGGATTTTGATATGGAAAAGATGTTAGAATTACTTGGCAAAAACGCGAGAATATCCAACAAGCAGTTGGCGGTTATGCTTGGCACTACCGAGGCTGACGTTGAGGCTCGCATTGCTGAATATGAGAAAAACGGAGTTATCAACGGTTATCAGGCGCTTATCGACTGGTACAGCGTTGACAAGGAATACGTTATCGCTCTTATTGAGGTAAAGGTTATGCCTCAGCGTGATTTCGGTTTCGACGAGCTCGCAAGCAAGATTATGAACTATTCCGAGGTTGACAGCCTCTATCTTATGTCGGGCGGTTACGATTTGTTTGTAACCATTTCGGGACGCTCCTTCAAAGAGGTTGCTATGTTCGTTGCTAAGAGGTTGTCTACCCTTGACGGTGTAACCTCTACCGCTACCCACTTCGTTCTCAAAAAATACAAAGATAACGGCGTTATTCTGCACAAGAACGACCCTGACGAAAGGGGTAACGCTTCACTGTGATTAACTACGATAAGGTACTTTCCGACAAGGCAAAAGAACTAAAACCCTCGGGCATCAGAAAGTTCTTTGACCTTGCAAACGAAATGGAGGGCGTCATCTCTCTGGGTGTCGGCGAGCCCGATTTCAAGACACCCTGGAGTATACGCGAGGCAGCCATTAAATCTCTTGAAAGAGGAAAAACGCGCTACAGCGCAAATGCAGGTCTTGTTGAGCTCAGAAAAGAGATCTGCAGATATCTCGAGAGGCGTTTTTCTCTTGAATACGACCCATTGAAGCAAACCATCATCACGGTTGGCGGCTCAGAGGGAATTGACATCACAATACGCGCTCTTGTAAACCCCGGTGACGAGGTTATTATTCCCGAGCCGTGTTTTGTTTCCTACGAGCCTATTGCAAGGCTTTGCGGCGCTAACGTTGTCACCATCGCAACCAAGGCTGAAGACAACTTCAAACTCAGAGCAAAGGATCTCAAGGAAAAGATTACCGACAAGACAAAGCTTCTCATCTTCCCCTTCCCCAACAACCCTACGGGTGCTGTTATGAGAAGAGAGGATCTGGAAGAAATTGCCGAGGTTTTGCGCGGTACGGACATAATGGTTCTGTCCGACGAAATATATGCAGAGCTTACATACAACGGCGGCCACGTTTCGATAGCATCCTTGGACGGAATGAAGGAGCGCACCATACTTGTAAACGGCTTCTCTAAGACCTATTCTATGACGGGTTGGCGTCTTGGTTACGTTGCAGGTCCCGAGGAAATAATCAGCCAGATGCTCAAAATACACCAGTTTGCGATTATGTGTTCTCCCACAACCAGCCAGTATGCCGCGCTCGAGGCAGTTAAAAACTGCGACAACGAGATAAAAAAGATGGCCGAAGAATACAACATTCGCCGCAGACTGTTGGTAGACGGCCTTAACAAGCTGGGACTCACCTGTTTCTCTCCCGAGGGAGCGTTCTACGTCTTCCCATCTATCAAGAACACGGGGCTTACGAGTGAAGAATTTTGCAACCGACTCCTTATGGAGCAAAAGGTTGCTGTCGTTCCCGGCACAGCCTTTGGTGAGAGCGGAGAAGGATTTGTTCGAATTTCCTACTCCTACAGCGTAAACCATCTTCTTGAGGCACTTTCCAAGATTGAAAAGTTCATTAATTCTTTGAAATAAAGGGTGATTTGATGCTCAGAGCAAGGGCGTATGCCAAGATAAATCTTTCGCTTGATATAACAGGCGTGCGCAATGACGGGTATCATCTCATCAAAACCGTTATGCAAAGCATCTCCCTGCACGACGTAGTCAGCGTGGACAGGACGGCAGACGGAATATCCATCAGCTGTGACGACCCGCTTGTCCCCTGCGACGAGAGAAACATAGTCTACAAATGTGCAAAACGCTTTTTCGAGCGTGTCGGAGAGAGCTTTGGAGTTCACATTGACATTCAAAAGAACATTCCGTCACAGGCAGGACTCGGCGGCGGAAGTGCAGACGGTGCGGCGGTGCTTGTGCTTTTGAACAGGCTTTGCGGCGGTATTCTCACCACGGAAAACCTTTGTGAAATCGGCTCAAGGGTTGGCGCCGACATTCCGTTCTGCATCATTGGCGGATGCGTTTTGTGCGAAGGTATCGGCGAGGTGCTGACACCGATTGACAACAAAATGAAGCTGGATTTATGCATTGTAAAACCTCAGTTCAGCGTCAGCACAGTGGAAGCCTACAAGCATTTTGACAGTCTGAAAGACATTTGCCATCCCGACGTTGACGGAGTGGTAGAGGCCCTAACGAACGGAAACCGAGCACTCCTTTATAATAAACTTGCAAACGTTCTTGAAATGGACGAGCGCACCGACAAAATCAAAAAAGACCTCGTTCGTTTGGGTGCTGCGGCAAGCAGTATGAGCGGAAGTGGTTCGGCGGTTTTCGGAATACTTGAAGATGTCGTTTTACCGACGTATACCGAATATAATTCTAAGGTTTTTTTGGCACACACGGTCGACTGCGGTGTTGAAGTTTTGGAGGAGTAGTTTTGATAAACGTTGGAATTTCAAGTGCGTGTCTTTACCCAATGCTCACGGAGGATGCAGTCAGGCTCCTCGTTGACAACGGTGTGAAGCACACGGAAATATTTTTTAATTCCTTTTCCGAGCTTTCGAGCGATTTTATCAGCGGATTGAGGAGAATGCTGATACCTGCAGGGGTAACCGTCGAAGCAATTCACCCCTTCTCCTGCATTGCTGAGCCTCTCTTCCTCTTCTCGAGCTATAAACGCAGATTCGAGGATTCGCTCGACCAGTATCGCAGATATTTTGAAGCGGCACAGCTTTTGAAGTGTCACAAATTTGTTCTTCACGGCGACCGCGCAGACAGGCACACCATTGATGACAAGGAATATTTCGAGCGATACGCAAAGCTTTGCGAAGTGGGAAAGGCGTTTGGAGTCGTCGTGCTTCAGGAAAACGTTTCGAATTTCCGAGGCAGAAGCCCTGAATTTATCAGAAATATGTCAGATTATCTCGGCGACGCTGTCAACTTCACCTTTGACGTTAAGCAGTCTGTCAGAGCCGGTGTTGACCCGTTTGAAATGCTTGATGCGATGGAAAAAAGGGTTCGTCACGTTCATCTGAGTGACAACAACGCAGATCACGACTGTCTTATTTCGGGTCAGGGCTCGTTTGACAACGCGCGGTTATTCGAAAAGCTGAAAGCCATCGATTATGACGGTGCTGTGCTTATAGAGGTTTACCGCCACAACTACAAAGAAGAAAAGGAGCTCTTTGAGGGCCTTGAATACATCAAACAGTTTGTAAAATCGGAGGAGATTATATGAAATGTCCATTTTGCGGATACGCTGAAAGCAAGGTGCTTGACACCCGTTCCTGTGACGACGGAAGCAAGATAAGACGACGCAGAGAGTGTCTTAGCTGTGCCAAGCGTTTCACCTCGTACGAGACCGTTGAGCTTGTTCCGATAATGGTTATCAAGCGTGACAACACACGCGAGCAGTTTGACCGCAACAAGCTGATGAACGGTATTCTCAGGGCTTGCCAGAAGCGTCCGGTTTCGGTTGAAACCGTGCAAAAAATCGTTGACGAGATAGAATATGCTCTGCAAAACAAGCTCGTTTCTGAGGTTACCTCTGCCGAAATCGGCGAGCTGACTATGGAAAAGCTCAAGGCCGTGGATGACGTTGCATACGTCAGATTCGCTTCGGTTTACCGTCAGTTTGGCGACCTCAACACCTTTATGAAGGAGCTCAAAAAGCTGATCGGCGATTAAAAAATATATCCCCCTTATCTTGACAAACAAGGTTTGGGGTGATATAATGTATAAGTTGCATTATGTGCAACTATCCTTGTCCTGCATAAAGTGCAGGACCTAAAGTCCAAAAGGAGGTGTTTTGAATGGCTAAAACTTCAGCCAACTACGAGACCATTATGGTACTGAACACAAAATTGGGTGAGGACGGCGTTAAGGCTCTCATCGAGAAGTTCACAAAGCTTATCACCGATAACGGCACTATCGATAGTGTTGACGATTGGGGTAAGAGAAGACTTGCTTATGAGATCGAAGACGAGACAGAAGGTTATTACTATCTTGTAAACTTCACTTCTGCTCCTGAATTCCCTGCAGAGCTTGATCGTATCTATAAGATCACTGACGGTGTTCTTCGTTCGATCATCGTTGCAAAATAAGAGGAGGGTATCTGATGCTTAACAAAGCTATTTTGATGGGCAGACTTACTGCAGATCCCGACGTGCGCCAGACCAACACAGGTGTTTCTGTCACAACCTTTACCCTTGCCGTTGACCGCGGTTACGCGAAGCCCGGCGAGGACAAGCAGACAGATTTTATCTCTATCACCTGCTGGAGAAATACCGCTGACTTTGTCGGCAAGTATTTCAAGAAGGGTCAGCTTGTTGCGGTAGAGGGTTCTATCAGAACCAGAAACTACACCGACAACAACGGAAACAAGCGCTACGTTACAGAGGTTGTTGCAAACGAGGTTTTCTTTGCAGAAGGCAAGAGAAGCTCCGATTCTGCTTTCACCAGTCCCTCTCCTTTCAGTCAGCCTGCTGCTGAAACCTATTCCCAGAACACATCTTCATTTGAACAGTCTTCTTCTGTTGAGACCTACACAAATGTTGATTTTGCGGGCGATGACGACCTGCCGTTCTGATTTGACAGTATCATTTAAAGGAGGTATTCGTAATGGAAAATAAAGAAAGAGTCGAAAGAACTGAAAGACCTGAAAGACCTATGCGTGGCCCCAGAAAGAGCCGCAAGAAGGTTTGTGCTTTCTGTGCTGATAAGGTTGAGAACATCGATTATAAGGATGTTGCAAAGCTCAGAAGATTTGTTTCCGAGAGATCCAAAATCTTCCCCCGTCGTATGACAGGTACATGTGCTCGTCACCAGAGACAGCTCACAGTTGCTGTTAAGCGTGCTCGTCACATCGCTCTTATTCCCTACATCAGCGACTAATAAAAAGATGAACGCTCCGAAAAATCGGAGCGTTTTTATTTTTAAAGCCGACCGCTTTCGCAGTCGGCTTTTTCATTTTGAATTATTCGGTTCTCAAGGCTACTACGGGGTCTTTCTTTGCTGCACTTCTTGAAGGAATTATTCCTGCGAAAAGTGTGAGCCCCATACTGATGAGCACCAAGATGGCAGCTACGGGAAGCGGAAGCACTGCGCTGAGTCCTGCAATACCTGTGAGTCCCTGAATTATGATATTTATCGGGATGCACAAGAGGTAGGTCACAAGCACTCCCAAAAGTCCTGAGGTAAAGCCTATTATCACCGTTTCGGCATTGAACATTCCCGAAACGTCGCGCTTGGATGCACCGATTGCACGGAGTATTCCGATTTCCTTCGTTCTCTCCTGTACGGAAATGAGGGTGATGACACCTATCATTATCGACGAAACTATGAGAGATATCGCAACGAAAGCAATCAGAACATAGGTGATAGCGTTAATAATCGAGGTTATCGAAGACATCATAATACCAACGTAGTCGGTGTATTTAATCTGCGAAAGCTCCTCTACTCCCTCGTTGTATTCAGCAATTGCATCCTCAATAGAGTCTTTGCTCTCGAAGGTAGCGGCGTACAGATTGATGGTGCTGGGCTTTTCGAGGTCAAGGCAACCGAGCTTTATGAGGTTTGCATCATAGGTTGAGTCGGAAAACTCGAGCACTTCGTCATAGTAGTTTGCACATTGCTCGGTAGTATAGGCAGGCAGAGACATTTCGAGCGCCATTGAAAGCTGTTGAACACTCATAGCAGACAGCTGTTGCTCAACCTGAGCCGCAAACTGCATTTTAACCTGCTCTCTCACCATTTCGGTGAAAATCTTGGTGAGCTCCTCGTCGCTCATATTTACAACGTAGTCGCTTATCTCTTGCTCTTTCATTCCCATCTGTTGAATGAGTGCCTGAATGAGCGTTGCTTCCATAGTTTCGCGCGTCATACTGCTCATAGTCTGCGAAACCGCGCCTGAAAGCTGTTCCTCGGTAGGAATACTCATAATCTTGACGTAGGCATCCGCTTTGCCCTTTTCGTCGAGCTCGGCCACAAAGCTTTTGAACTCTTCTGCCTTCTGCTCGTCTGTGAGAGCTCCTGTTGTTTCTTCAAAGGGAAGTCCCGTAAAGATATCGGTGGACGGGTCGTCCTTCTGTGCCTCTACTGCTACAGCGTCATCAGCCTGCGCAATGACGTATTGCGTCAGCTTATCTGTATAGCCGATAGAGCCTGTGAGCATTGTTGACACTGCTTTTTCGTTGGGACGGATTATGCCCGAAACCTTGATGGTTGTAGCATTGTCATAGAGATATCTCAGACCTGCATCGGTATCTCTGAGGTCGGTATACAGCCCTGTATTCTCGTCGAGGATGAAGCAGTTGGAATTGAGGATAACCTTGAACTCCATATCACAGATTTCCTCATAGGTCCATTTTTGTAGCTCTGCAGGAATTTCCTCTTTGTTCATGGAAGCTTTCATTATGGCGTCTATTTCGTCCTTGGATTTGAGTCCAAGCGCATACAAGGTCATATCGTCAAGCTCGTTATTTTCATCAAGCACCAGCACAACCTCGTTATACTCTGTGGGCCACGTTCCGTATACTACGTCATACTGCTTTTCAAGAATGTCGCTGACAAGCTTACCGTTATCGCCGGGCAACATCTCTTGCCAAAGGTTAATGGTGGGCGTTGTGGAAGAAAACATTGACATCATAGGGTTGTTGCCTGCATCCATCATCGCCGACATATCCATTCCCATGTATTCTACTATGATATCGCGGAGAAGCTCCTCGGAATCGGAACGGACTATCTTGCCGTCAACATTTTCCGTGTAAACGAGCAGGTCAAGATTATACCCGTACTGAACTCCGCTTATTGCCTCTTTAAGTCCTGATTCGTCCTCATCCTTTGCGCGCTGTTCTTCAATATATTTCTTGAAGGATTTAAGGTCATTCTCGGTAGCTTCTAAATTGCTGAGGGCGTTCATCATATCATATATTGCAGGCTTTGAATAGACAGCGTCGTTTTCGTGCTGATGCTGTGACTGTGCGGCACCCATAAATGACTGCATCAGCATTCCTATATCCATATGGCTTTCCTGTATGGTTATCGGATAGGAAGAAAGGGTATCCTCCTGCATCTTGTCAATGTAGTTGGAAAGTCCCTGCGAAACCGCGAAGATAAGCGCGATACCTATGATACCGATGCTTCCTGCGAAGGACGTGAGGATGGTTCTTCCCTTCTTTGTGAAAAGGTTTTTGAGGGAAAGTCCAAACGAAGTGGCAAAGGACATAGACGGTTTTTTGGTTTTTTTCGTCTTCTCGGGAGCCGGAGTGCTTTCGATTTCGTCAGCGCTCAGCGGTGCTGAATCGTCAGTTATCTGTCCGTCGAGCATACGGATAATTCTTGTTGAATACCTTTCGGCAAGGTCGGGGTTGTGGGTAACCATTATTACAAGGCGGTCCTTTGAAACCTCCTTGAGTATATCCATTACCTGAACGCTTGTTTCGGTGTCAAGTGCACCTGTGGGCTCATCGGCAAGGATTATATCGGGGTTATTTACAAGCGCTCTTGCTATCGCAACCCTCTGCATCTGACCGCCCGACATCTCGCCGGGGCGTTTGTTGAACTGTGTTCCGAGTCCTACGTCCTCAAGCGCCTTCTTTGCACGGCGTCTTCTTTCCGCCTTTGAGACTCCCGACAAGGTGAGAGCAAGCTCAACGTTCTGGAGCACAGACTGATGGGGAATGAGGTTGTAGCTCTGGAAAACAAAGCCTATTGAATGGTTTCGATAGGTGTCCCAATCTCTGTCCTTGAAGTATTTGGTGGATTTTGAATTTATTACAAGGTCGCCGTCGGTATACTGGTCAAGACCGCCTATGATATTGAGCATAGTGGTCTTTCCGCATCCAGATGGTCCCAGTATGGAAACGAATTCGCTTTTTCTGAATTGCAGGTCGATTCCGCGCAACGCCTGAACTATGCCATCGCCTGCGGGATAGTCCTTTTTGATTTTCTTGAGTTCTAACATCAACTGTGTCCTTTCTTCGAGCCGCTATTTTATAGTTTTATTCCTGCACTTTGGGCAGGTTATTTCGATTTTATTATTCTTTTTTGGAACGCGCAGGACGGTTTTGCAGGTTTTGCATCTGAAATATCTGTGGGTCTTGCGGTCATTCCACATTTTTCTGTACAACGAAGCTTGTGAAACTATCTTGCTCTTTATCTTATAGTATTTATCAAGCTCTGCACGGCGAGCTTCGATGTTCTTTGAGAACATTCGCAGAAAAAAGAATATTATCAGCACCGTGGACAAGGGTGAGATTATCCTGACGTATGGGAAGCACGACAGAACTGCAACGGCGAGGCTGAGTATTATCATAGCGAGGTTAAGCTCGTCGGTTCCATAGCGTCCTTGCATCCACACGCTGAATTTATACAGTAATCTTTGCATAAAACTTCGCATCTTTGCGGTTCTCCTTATTGTTCTAACGCTCGGCTGCTGTTACAGACGAGGTAGATTATCTGTCTACCCTCTCCAAGCCGTTTGAGAAGTTCGATTGCCTTTTTAGTATTGGAATCATCCAGATTTATAAACGGATCATCAAGGATTATGAACGGTTTTGTGTCGGGGAAAAGTGCGTCGACGAGTGCAAAACGCATACAGAGCATCACTATATCCGAATATCCTGCGCTGAAGAAGCCTAGCTCCCTCGCCACTCCGCGACGTTCAAGGGTAACCTCCAAATCCTTATCCACAAAGACGGTATCACCCGTTTCCTCTGAAAGCTGTTTCATATAGTCGATAAAATGTTTTTTTACCGTGCCGAGATAGCTCATTGAAAGCGAGTCGCGCGCATTTGTGAGAAAATCTATCGTCTTATCTATGACGCCGGATTTATAGGTGTCGTCTGCTTTGAGCTGTTGCAGGCGGAGAATTTCGTCCTCAAGCTCAGGAATAGCGTCGGTTTCGGATTGCAGGGTGCGGATTGTCGATTTGAGCTCTGAAAGGGCTCGGTTTTTCTCGTTGAGCAAGGAAACAAGCTGCGTTTCCTGCGCTTTCAGCTGTTCGGTATCGGCTGTTTTTTCTCCAAGAGGAAGCTTCAGCGTTTCCTCATTATGCTTCAGAAAAGCTTCAAGCTCAACCGCGTTGTTTTGTTTTCTTTGAAGAAGAGCGCTGTACATTGCAGTCTGCTTATTTGCTTCAAGGTGGAGTTTGTTAAAGATTTCCGCAAGATTTTGAGTGTCGGAAATCTCAACGTATTGTGAGAGGAAGTTTACAACCTCGCCTTCAATTTCCGATATCTCCTGCTCTATCTTTTTGGCAGACTCCAAAGATTTTTCAAAGGTTCTGGATTTCTCCAGCATAATAGAAAGTCCGTTCACGGCATCGAACAGGTTTTCCTGCTCGGCACCGAAATTGAGTGCAAACGCTCTGACTTCGTCTTCCAAATTTTGTATCTTCTTTTCGGCTTCCTGCAATGCAGCTTTGTCCGCGGTTGCAATCTGCGAGGAAACCATTTCCTTTATACCAAAGTACACCGCGCCTATCAAAAGAACCGCACCTATAGCGATAACTGCAGCGCCAAAAGCATATTTTGCGAGCACGAACAGCACAACTGCAAAAACGGCAAACACCATTCCTACAATGGCAAGGGGCAACGCAATCTTTTTCTTTTTTTGAGGGCTTGTGTCTACTATTGAACGGGAATTCTCACGGCGCAGAGCGTCAATTTTGGAGAGCTTTTCACGGTTATTTTGTATTTCTTCCTCATCAGGAAGTCTTTTTGCGGAGCTTTCGTCCTGCAACTGCTCTCTGATATTATTTAAAAGCGCTTTATCAGCGGTGAGCTTTTCTATCTTCTCGCGGTAGGTTTTGAAAATTTCTTCACTTGGCACGGTTTTGTTCTGGTATGCGCCAAGCTGGCTTTCGATTTCCTTTTGCTCCTGCAAAAGCTTTACGTGCTGTTTTTCGAGCTCCGCTCTTACAGCCGAGCTGTATGCAGAGGAAAGCTCTTCGCGCAGTTTTTCGACGCGGAGATTTTTTTCTTCTATCTCATTTTCAAGCTGTTTTGCATCATCGGTGCAGCCGAGAAGTCTGTTCTTCTTTTCCTTTAAATCACGGATTTCAAGCTCGATTTCGGCAATTTTACGCTGTGCATCAGCTACCGTTCCCGCAACTCCGCGGTAGCTTATCATTTTAGCTCTGACCTTTTTGAGTCGGTCCACCGCGCCGTCAAAGTTGTTTATATCGTTCGTATCCTCAACAAGATTACCGAGCTTTGCTTGTATGTTGGCGGTAGCAAAGGAATTGTCCTCGCGCATCTGCGGCATATAGGTGCTTCTCTCGAAGGAGTCGGCATCAAGCCCGAAAATTTCCTGACCGAGTTGGTCGGAAAAATTCTCACACTTTCTGAGAGGGTCGAGCTTGTAAAGTGTGAAGGTATCGCTCTTCGGAGTAGCGCCGAAGGTGCGCTCGACGCGATATCTTTCACCGTCGTGTTCAAAAACTATATTTCCGCCAAAGGTGCCCGACTGCCACGGAACGAACTTTTTTCGGTCGTTCTTTCCCATTATTTTTGAATTGCGCGGAAAGCCGTAGAGCATTGTGCGGATAAACGTGGCAAGGGTTGTTTTTCCAAAGCCGTTGGGCTCATTTATAACGGTTATGCCCGAATTAAACTCGAGAGAGAAGTCCTGTAAACCGCCAAAGTTATCTATATAACAGCTTATCAGCTTCATAGCGTTATCTCCTCCCCTGTCAGTGCCTGCAACCCGCAAAGAATTATCTGCGACTTTTCTTCTTCGCTGAGGCTTGAAGCCATAACCGCGCGCACAAACTCGCCCTTGAGGGATATATCCATTGAATAGTCCGCTTCGTCAAGCTTGAGCCTGCTTTCGTCTTTTACCTTCACAAAGTAAAAATCATCCTGCAAAGCCTCTGTGATATACATAATATCCTTCTGTGTCTGGAGGGTATAGCTTCCGCAAAGGACGTATTTTATAAGGTTCTTGGAGTCGATGTTTTTTGAAGCTTCCTTTGCGGCAATAATAATATCATTGACCGACACAAGCCCGCTGATATCAACAGGCACTTCGAAAAGTGTTCTCTGCGCAAAGGGTACGAAGTCTGAGTCGAGGTGATTGTTTTCAACCTCGAGCAGCACAAATCCTTTATCTGAACATTCGTCAAAGCCTCTTCCCTCAAGGCAACCGCAATAGCACCATTCGCCGTCCAAATCAAGCTGTTCCTTGCGGTAGCTATGTATATGTCCCAAAGCAAGATATCTTATGCTCTTGCCCTTGAGTTTATTCAGGCAAATTTCTTCACTTCCCGTCTGGGTTGAGGTTTGACCGTGCATTGTAACTATATTTACGTCTGCGCTTGAAAGGCTCAAGCTGTCGTACAGCGAATTTTTATTTTCTTCTGTGAGTTCAATACCGCTGATGACTACGTTTTCATATCTATACGAAAGCCAGCTATCCGAAAAGAATTTGAGGTTTTGGGGAAGTTGCTTGTTTTTAAATACGGAATTATTCTCGTCGTGATTACCCTTGAGGTATAAAAAGTCGATTTCAGGGGCACTTGAAATTATACCGAGGACAAAATCCGACGTACGCATTGTTACCCGCTCGGTGTCGAACATATCACCCGCAATTATAATCGCACGGACTGCGTTTTCCTTGGCAAACGCCACCATGCGTTCAAATGTACGGCGCATTTCCCTGCTTCTCTCTTTTGCTTTTTCTGCAGAAAGATTTGTTTCCATTGCAGAATCAAGATGCAGATCGGAACAATGTATAATTTTCACGATACCACCCCATATTACAATTCCATTATATATCAGTATATCATACATTTTGAGTACTTTCAATGAACTATCTTTTAACATTATAGTTCTTGCCAAAATCTGAGGAATCAATTATAATAGGTATAATCGGATTTTGCCTTGAGAAAAGAGGTTTTGATATGAAATTCAGTTGGAAAACCTGTCTGCGCGTAGGTGTCAGCGCTTTTGCTCTGTATCTGTGCATACACTTTTTCCCCGCTATTGCACGCTTTTTGGGCTCTGTTTTAGGTGCGGCAACCCCGCTTATCATCGGCGGTGTTATCGCCTATCTTCTGAACATCCTTATGACCTTCTATGAGCGTCACTATTTTCCTAAATCTCAAAAAGCATTTGTTATAAAAAGCCGAAGACCTCTCTGTATGACAGCAGCTATTTTAACCTTAGTTGCAATAGTTTCACTGGTCGTTGGTCTGGTTGTACCGGAGCTTGTTTCCTGTGTGTCCTTGCTGATTTCCAAACTCCCCGGTTTCATAACGTTTTTAATCGACAAAGCAGAAGAACTGCACGCTCTGCCTGAGGATATCATCACAGCGCTCGAAGCTGTTGACTGGAATTCGAGAATTGAACAGCTCTTCGGCGTTCTCACGTCGGGCATCGGAAACGTCGTGAACATCATCATAAATACGGTCTTCTCGGTATTTTCGGGAATCGTTACAGCATTTTTGAGCATAATCTTCGCGATATATATTCTCGCGAGCAAGGATTCCCTCAAAAGTCAGATGACTCGCGTTTCGCGCCGCTATATGCGCGGCAGCATTTACGAAAAGGTCACCTATTTTTTGAGAGTTCTCAACGATTCTTTCCACAGATACATCGTCGGTCAATGCACCGAAGCTGTTATTTTGGGCGCGCTTTGCACGTTGGGTATGCTTATTCTAAGACTTCCCTATGCAACGATGATAGGAGCTTTGATTGCTTTTACTGCCCTGATTCCCATTGCAGGCGCATACATCGGTGCTTTTGTAGGCGCGTTTATGATTTTCACAGTATCACCGCTAAAGGCACTTGTTTTCCTGATATTTATAGTTGTCTTGCAACAGCTTGAAGGAAATCTCATCTACCCGCGAGTTGTCGGCTCTTCAATCGGACTTCCTGCTTTCTGGGTACTAACAGCCGTTACGTTGGGCGGCGGAGTCTTGGGAGTCTCGGGAATGCTTCTCGGTGTTCCGATTGCCGCAACCCTATACCGCATCATCAAAGCTGACGTCGCAAAAGTCGAGATGGAAAAGGCAACCATCAAGGAAAAACAAATTGTTGAAGATTAGAATACGCAAAAGAAACCTCTCCGTCAAAAAACGGAGAGGTTTCTCTAATGTTGTTGCGATATCATCCTATCTATTGTAAGCAAGCTCAACCAAAACAACCTCAGGGCGATTGTTTGCGCGGAAAGGAACGGTGTTGTTGCCTATTCTTACTGAATGTCGGGGCTCTCCTTTTTTGGTTTCAACAGTTCTCTTATCTCAAAAACGAAAATCACAATGTTGAAAATCAATGCAAAAAGCGTTATATACGTCGCAATATACACTACAAAGTCGTTTCTGATCAAACCAAAAAATACGTATGCGCCACCAACATCTCCACCATCGGGGAAAGACAGATAGGTCAACAGAAAGGACAGGCACGAAAGAGCGATAAGCTTTTTGAACGGTTTATGCGCTGATGCTTTAGACGCGGCTTTAAGGTTTATGCACATAAAAGCGACAGTGTGCGCTAACGGTATCGGTATCCACGTTAAAAACACTCTGAACCAACCGAAATTCAATATCCACGAAGCAAACACAACAACCACGGTGAATAGTATAACTGCATACCATCTTTTTGCAGTCGCGTGGCCTTTTTTGGTGAAATGCTTGATAAGCAGAACTATTCCAACAACAAGTCCCGCCAACAAAGCGCACGGGACAACCACGCCTACTATCACACCAAGGATTTGTAGGATTACAGTATTTGTCGCCATAACATCACCGCCTTTCTTGCGTTTATTATATCACAAAAAGCTATTGTATCTCGAACAATTTTCCAATCTCTATAAAGGTCTGTTCATCATACGGTGTCGTGAGTCCTGCGTGTTTGATGGTCGCGATATACTCGCCGCCGTTTTTGGGTTCTTCGACAAGCTTTTTGTATATCTTTATTGCGGCATCGTAGTCGGTTTTGCTCTTTATATATATTTGGCAAGATGCCAAAAATCCCTCTGCATAGCAGTAGTTTTCGCCAAAATAGCTAATTGCGTGTTTTCTCCAATAGTTCATAAGATTAGTTACCATATTGGTGGAAAAATCTCGCACATCATACTCATTTATCAGGTCATTCATTATATTCTGAAGTTCCTGAAGTGTCAGCGTGGAGAGGTCGCTTGTTGCGATGATTTCATCGAATTCGTCTTTTATAACGCTTGCCACAATTTGATACATCCAATCAAACGTCATATAGGTCTCAGTGCTGTGGAAGGCAATGTTATCAATCTTTTCCGAAAGATAGCTATAGCATAGTAGAGTGTTAGCGGTGGAGTGGGTTTCCTTCAAAGAAAAGGAGAAGTCTTTCGTATTACTAACCGTGTCTGCATAGTAGTGGCCAAGCTCGTGCGCCATAGTATCGATTGCCATTTTGCCCTTGTGAAAATAGCATATCGGGGTGCTTCCTACTGTATAGACCATAGCAGAATTATAGGAGGTATCCTTGTCACCGATTATAATTTTATCCTCATCAAATACGCCTACCATAATCTCACTGGCAGACTTGGGAAGCGATAAGAAATAGTCAAACAGATAGTTCTCCTCAAAGGTGTCATATGCATCGTAGAGATAGCTGTTTGAAAGGTCATATTCATCAGCGCTAAGCTGGCTGTCAAACACTCTATATCGCATTCCGAGCAGTTTGCCAAGCGGGACGAGGTATTCCTTCACGTATTCTCTGAACACCTCACGCTGTTCGGCTGTATCGGTTCTATTGTACACGACCTCGCATGCATAATCGTAGTAGTCTGTGCTATCGCCCGATTTAGCGTAGTTATCAGCGGCAATCAGGTATTTTTTATATACCTCAAACATCTCATCGTCACTTGCATTATTATTTTTGAGCGAGTTGTACTCACCCTCGAGTTTTTTCATTTCGGCGAAATATGCATCGGATCTGACGGCTGTTAGCTTTCCGAACGTCTCGTCGATTATCTGCTCAAGAGCATCCACAAAGATGATCGAAGTGCCGTATAAGGAATTTCTGAAGCCCCAGAACGAATCGTGAACATCGTTATAACGATTGTATGCATCCATATACGTGTCCCATGTGTCGTCATTCATGTCACAGCAATAGAGCAGATATGCCGCATCGCATTCGGTCTGAAACGCCTCTTCAAGTGTCAAAAGCTCATACACCGCGTTTCTGAATTCGTCCAATCGGGCTCCTTGATGGGATTTTGCTATGTTCTTGGTTTCGGTCACCTTAGCCTTGAAGCGTTGAACGTCAGCAGTTGTGAGGTTAATCTTGAGATTTGAAGCCGTTACCGTTGGATATATAATCTCAAAGACATAGTTTTTTTCTTCCTCCGAGCTTGTCGCTTCAGTTCTTGCAGAGCTTGTCGCTTCGGTTTTTGCAGAGCTTGTTTCCTTTTCGGGTTTAGATTCTTCGGGCTGTGACGAAGTTTCAACAACCTCGCTTGTCACGTTGGAAGAAACTGCAACATCGGTCGTATCGCAGGATACAAGTGAGGCGAAGAGCATCAATATGCCCATTAAAAATGCAATTGTTCTAAGCTTCATGTGGTTTTTCTCCTTGGGGTAGTTTTCAAGTCAATCATAGCAAATTTCAAAGCGTTGTGCAATAAAATAAAAGGTTAATGTTGTTAACTAACGGTTGAAATTTTAATCCACGAGCACAAAAGCGCTCGCGGATTAAAATCATTTACATATCAGCACAACAACGCAGAGTTATTTCGCAATTATTCGCATTAACAAGCGAAATTATAAAAACTCAAAAGATTTAGGCTGACTTTGGTCTTGGTAGATACTGCTCCTCAATTTCATATCCACCCTTTATGTATATAGTTAATTTTAGATCTTCAGATACTACAATTTGGTTGACCAATCTTCTAACAGTCGAGTCATCAAACTTATCAACTACTGCACGATCCTCTGCCAGATACGCTTTAATCCGGTCCATTTCCCTTTTTGCTTCTTCATTAAAATTCAGTTGTCGAATCACTTGCTCTTTTTTCTCTCTGAGAATCTTAATTCTTTTTGTACAGTCTGCTATGGCTGCTTCAAATTTTTCCTGATTATTACCCGATTCACGAGCAAGTTTTGACAAATCCATTATTCTTTGCTCTTCATCCCGGATACCTTTATCAATAAAATACATATCCTCAGATCTCTCATCAGCTGATGCAGCGTATATCAAATGACTATTAACAACTTCATAACCTTTTTCTCTTCTCTTTAGCACGCGAGAGAGAGCCCGACACACTGCATCTTTAACAGCATCTTCTTCTAAACCAATCGAATTCGAGCAATATTTGTCAGCATGTTCAAGACGGCTACTGCATCTCCAGTAATGCATAACCCCGTCTTTTTTCTTTACAGTTTTTCGCCTGTAATGTCCGGTACAACATCCACATACCAACAATTCAGAAAGGGCATATTTCCCACTATACCGTCCTTTAGTAGTTGAAAACAATTCCGATTTCTTTCTTTCGGTATTTCTCTTTGCTATTTCGGCTTGAACAGCATAGAATACATCTCGTGTAATTATGGCCTCATGATCATCCTGCACAAGATACCGTGCCTTTTGACCGTTATTTACTTTCTTTTTTTGCTTATGCAGTCAACACAATAGGTTTTTTGATACATGATATCACCACAGTACTTCTCATTCTGCAGCATATTAAGAATTGCAGTTTTGTGCCACGTATCACCACCAGAGAAAGTTTTGAAGCCACTATCCTCAAGAAAATGCTTAATTTGATAAATACTCATCCCGTCAAGGAAATACCTGAATATTGTTCTTACTACCTCAGCTTCTTCGGGAATAATATAAACTTTTTTGGTTATTTTATCTCTCCGATAACCAAACATATTCATATTACAACAGTAAGTTCCATTTTCCATCCTATTGTTTGTTCCTTCGTGAAAAAACATTTCTCGACCAAACAAACTCAAGAAATCATAACGTTCATTTTTAAAAGTAGAATTAATAAACATTTTTCATCATCCTATCAAATAGAAATTCTTTTCCAACACACGAATATTATCCCAACGTTTCATGTCGACTGGAATTTTAGGTTCCCATACAGCCAGTTCATAAATACAAATATCCTTTTTCTCGAATATTGAAACATCACCAATATTACAATTATAAAAGCACAAACATAGTCCGTCCCTCTTTTGAACAGTATTTGTTTCTGCAAGTCGATCGTAGCCATGTCGTTCT
>JAZSEP010000050.1:0-8068 GCA_045531755.1 Oscillospiraceae bacterium
TATAATTACGATATATCCCACAAAGGAGGATAATATGCTAAACACATTAACGGTGAGTTTTTTCGGGCATAGGTATATTGAAAATGTTTTTGTGATTGAAGACAGGATAGAACAAGTGCTGAAAGACCTGGTACAAAGCAACGACTATGTTGAGATTCTTGTTGGACGAAATGGGGATTTTGATATTCTGGTTGCAAGTGCTGTAAATAGATTAAAAAGGCAAATCGGAAAGGAAAACCTGTCACTTGTATGGGTACAGCCGTATATTCAAATCGAGTATACAAAAAACACAGATGAATTTGACGGATACTATGACAGTGTTGAGGTGTGCGAGAAATCCGCGAAAAGCCATTTCAAATCGGCAATACAAACACGAAACAGATATATGATAGACCGCAGTGATTTGGTTGTGTGTTTTGCAAAGGTGAAGGGTGGGGCGTATTCCAGTCGGCAGTATGCCCAAAAGCGAGGAAAGACAATAATAGATATATAAAAAACAGCCCTCGGGGAATTCCCCGAGGGCTGTATAATGTTTATTCCGTTTTACATCACGTCGCCAAAGACGAGGTTTACTGTGGAGAACTTGTTGCCGAGATAGGGTTCCTTTATGCTTCTCAGAACTCCCGACGGGTTTTCGGTAGCGGGAATTTTCATACAAACCGTGGTAGTGTCGCCTTCACAGTCGGCAGAGAGGAACATATTGTTCCTGCGGATTATCGTTTCGGCAATTTTATATGCATACGCATAGGAGAGATTATCGATATTCTGTCCGCGGTAGATGAAGCCCTTCGAGCACTGCTCGTCCGACAGAAAATGCAAAAGTCTTGTGTTCTTTGCAATTATCTTCAAAAGCAGACAGCCTTCCTCGTTTTCGTCGAGGATAATGCGCACGTTTTTGGGTCTCTCGCTCATGAGCATAACCACCGATTTCAAAAGCCTGAGAAAGCTCATCGAAAAATAGTATGGGTTTGCATTGACGTAGCGGATTCCGAGAACCGAGGTTGTATATGCAATGTTGACACCAATCGGAGCAAGTGAGAGGGTTGCAGCGGAAATGAGCTCGTTGAAATGCTGGGTGAAATCAAATTTTCTCGTTGAATCAATAGCAAACGGGTCCATATCCTTGTGTACAATCTGTAGGTCGCCAAGCATAAGATAGAGCCTGTATGCCTCGCGCTCAATTGCCGAAAAGGATTTCATAAGATTAGGGTCGCCGTGGAGGATTTTGCTGTGGTCGATAACGGCAGTAGCGTTAAAAAGCCGTTGAATAGCCAGCTTGCAGTTGTGCTGGAAGATCAGCATTTCGATTCTGTGGCGCTCGTGTTCAATCTGAGCATTTTTGTCGGCGTCGAGCCAGACGGCGAGGAAGAGATGCCTTTCACAATATCCCGTTTCAAAGACGTAGATTTTTTTACCGACTCTGTTTTTTGCTTTAAATTCGCAAGAGGTGCCGGAACGCAGGGTTTCAATCGTTTTTCTGACGTTCATATTCACGGCATAGTGGGAAAGGGAGGTGGGCATCGACTTTTTGCGCCTGAAGAATTCTTTTGCTTTATCGTTAAACCAAAGGATTTCGAGCTCCTGAGTCAGCATAGCAAGAGGATAATCAAGGTTTCTTGTTATGTTGTCCAGGAGAGATATGACTTCTGGTAAATTTTCCATAGTACACCCCTTTAGCGTTTTTTACTATTTTATCACATAAGAAAGGAAAAGTAAACGGCTTTTTACAAGACAGTATGCCCAAGTGTGTGAAAACACCCGGGCAAAATGACTATTCGTTTATTCCGCAGCACTTTTTATACTTTTTGCCGCTGCCGCAGGGACAGGGGTCGTTTCTGCCGACCTTCGCGCCCTTTTTGATAGGCTCTTTTTTGACACTGCCGTCATCAGCGCCGGAGGCGGAGGTGGGCTTTAATACCTGCTCGCGCTTGGGCTCTGCCTCGTTCTGTCTTATCTGTACGGTCAGTATCATCTTCGCGGTGCTTTCGCGTATTGCGGCAATCATCGCGTCAAACATATCCGAGCCTTCGACACGGTACTCAACGACGGGATTTTTCTGTGCATAGGAGCGCAGATAGATTCCGCGTTTTAATTCGTCCATATCGTCTATGTGGTCCATCCAACGCGAGTCAACGTTTCTCAGAAGCACGACGCGCTCAAGTTCACGCATTATCGGAGAGCCAAACTTCTCCTCGCGCTCTTCGTAGAGGGTGCGAGCTCTGTCCTTGAGGGTCTGCTTGATATCCACTGCAGAAGCGTTGCCAAGCTCCTCGGGGGAGTTGTAGCGGAAATCGTCCGAGCTGCAGAGCCATCCGTTGAAGTACTCTCTCAGACCTGCGAGATTCCAGTCGTCGTGCGCATCGTCCTCGTGGGCGTAGCTGTCAACGGTAGAATCTATGGTGCCGTCAATCATCTTGAGGATGGATTCCTTGATATCCTCGCCGTCAAGCACCTTTGCGCGCTCTTTATAGATGACCTCACGCTGAGTGTTCATAACGTTGTCAAACTCAAGCACGTTCTTGCGGATGCCGAAGTTTCTGACCTCGACCTTGTGCTGAGCCGATTCGATAGAGTTTGAAAGTAATTTTGCCTCGATGGGAGTTTTTTCGTCAATACCCATGCTCTCCATCATAGTCTGCAGTCTTTCGCCGCCGAAAAGCCGCATAAGGTCGTCCTCAAGCGAGAGATAGAATCTCGACTCGCCGATGTCGCCCTGACGTCCCGCACGGCCGCGAAGCTGGTTGTCGATACGTCTTGAATCGTGACGCTCGGTGCCGATAATGAAGAGTCCGCCTGCCTCGCAAACCTTTTTCGCTTCAGGCGCGATGGCTTCCTTATATTTCTGATTGAGATTTTTGAAGATTTCGCGCGATTCGAGGATAGCACTGTCGTCGGTTTCAAAAAAGCTTGTAGCGTTGACGATTTCAGCCTCGCTGTAGCCCATACGGCGCATCTCTGCCTTCGCCATAAACTCGGCATTACCGCCGAGCATAATGTCGGTACCACGGCCTGCCATGTTGGTTGCGATGGTAACCGCGCCAAGCTGACCTGCCTGTGCAACAATCTCCGCCTCTTTTTCGTGGTACTTGGCGTTCAATACCTCGTGCTTTATGCCTCTGCGCTTTAAAAGTGAGCTGAGAAGCTCGGATTTTTCAATCGAAACGGTACCCACCAGAACGGGCTGTCCTTTGGCGTGGCACTCTGCAATCTGTTCGATGATGGCGTTGTATTTTCCCATTGCGGTTTTGTAGACGACGTCGGGATGGTCAACCCTTATCATCGGCTTGTTGGTGGGAATTTCAATAACGTCAAGACCGTATATCTCTCTGAATTCGTCCTGCTCTGTCAGCGCAGTACCCGTCATACCCGAAAGCTTGGAATACAAACGGAAATAGTTCTGGAACGTGATGGTTGCGAGGGTTTTGGACTCGGATTCAACCTTCACGTTTTCCTTTGCCTCAATAGCCTGATGCAAGCCCTCGTTGTAGCGTCTGCCAAGCATAAGACGGCCTGTGAACTCGTCAACAATGATGACCTGCCCGTCCTTGACGACGTAGTCGGTGTCGCGGTGCATAGTGCCGTGAGCCTTGATGGCTTGATTTATGTGATGCTGCAGGGTAGCGTTTTCGGGGTCCATAAGGTTTTCAACGTTGAAAAACTGCTCTGCCTTCTGCACACCCGATTGTGTGAGGGTAGCGGTGCGAGCCTTTTCGTCAACGATGTAATCGCCGCCCAATTGGTCGTTGTCTTCCTTGGAATCAAGCTCCTTGACCTTAACCATCTTCAGCTTCTTAGCAAAGTTGTCTGCAAGCTTGTAGAGGTCGGTGGATTTGTCGCCCTTGCCCGAGATGATAAGAGGAGTACGTGCCTCGTCGATGAGAATCGAGTCGACCTCGTCCACAATACAGAAATTGTGACCTCTCTGCACCCTCTGCTCCTTGTAGATAACCATGTTGTCACGCAGATAGTCAAAGCCAAACTCGTTGTTGGTTCCGTAGGTTATGTCAGCGGCATACGCCTTTCTTCTTTCATCGTTGTCAAGGTCGTGAACGATAAGTCCAACCGTCAAGCCGAGGAAGGAATAAACCTTGCCCATAAGCTCAGCGGCATACTTTGCAAGGTAATCGTTGACCGTTACAATGTGCACGCCCTTGCCGGAAAGCGCGTTGAGATAAGCCGGAAGAGTTGCCACAAGGGTTTTACCCTCACCGGTTTTCATCTCGCTTATTCTGCCCTGATGAAGCGCAATACCGCCAATGACCTGAACGGGAAAAGCCTTCAGCCCGAGCACACGCCAGCCTGCCTCACGGCAAACGGCAAAAGCGTCGGGAAGGATGTCGTCAAGTGTCTCGCCCGAATTAAGACGAGCCTTGAGCTTGTCGGTCATAGCGCGAAGCTCGCTGTCAGAGAAAGCGGCATATTTTTCCTCAAGCGCCAAAACGGCGTTTGCAAGAGGATCTATTCTTTTAAGCTCGCGGGAACTGTAGGTTCCGAAAAGCTTTGTAAAAAGTCCCATATAGGCAAATCTCCTTAATATAAACGTTGCTTATTTTATTGTACCCCCAAAGCGCCCCTTTGTCAAATTAAAAAATCGTGAACAGTCATTTCTCACACCCACCCTGAATAAACCTATAGAAAGGAGAGGACGATATGATAAGGGCAGTAGTAAACGTGAAACGATTTTTCAGAAGGGGAGGGGGACCGCGGCTTTTGAAAAGACTGTTTTTGGCAATGGCTTCAATTGCTTTGGCAATGGGGATGACGTGGGTCGCCGTTGCCCACACCCCGACCGTGATAACCGACCTGGCACTTTTGTCTTCGGCTTTCGCACTTCCCGAGGGGACAGGCGTAGCGGTGAAGAAGGAAGAGGAAACACCGCAACCACTTGAACCCCAACCGCCCGAGCCTGACACAAGCTCCGAGCAACCTGCCGTTTCCGATGCGATAGTAGATATTCCCAACACCGCTCCGTCCTACGAGGTAGAAGCAGAAAACAGGGGAACGATAATCGAAGAAAGATTTTCCTCTACAGCCGATAAAAACGCGGTGACCTTTGGAAACGGCACCATAAAAAACTACACCGAGAAAACCCTCGAGAGCATCGAGAATATGCTCAAAACCGGTTGGAGCGAAAAGCTGTCAAACGACCCTCAAACCGTACAGGTGCTGATAATGCACACCCACACCACCGAAAGCTACGAGCCGTATGACCGCGACTACTACGACAAAAACTATTCCGCGCGCACCCTTGACGAAAGCTACAATATGATAAGGGTAGGCAACGCCCTCGCGAAAACCCTCAGCGAAAACGGCATAGGGGTTGTCCACGACACCACCGTCCACGACTACCCGTCCTACAACGGCTCCTACGAGAGAAGCGCCGAAACGGTGAAGGGTTGGCTTTCGAAATACCCCACCATAAAGGTGGTGCTTGATATCCACCGCGACGCTATTGAGCGAACCGTGTCCGGCGAAACGGTCAGGGTGAAGCCCACCACCGAGATTAACGGCAAAAAAGCCGCCCAGCTTATGATAATAGCAGGATGCGACGACGGCAAGATGAATATGCCGAACTATAAAGAAAATCTGCGCCTTGCCGCCGCGCTTCAGAATCAGCTCGAAACCGACCACAAATCCCTCACGCGTCCCGTGATGTTTGACTATCGGAAATATAATCAGGACCTCACCACAGGCTCTTTGCTCATCGAGATGGGCGGTCACGCAAATTCCCTTGACGAAGCGGTATACACGGCAGAGCTCCTCGGCGATAGCCTTTCAAAGCTTCTAAAGACATATATGGACTGATTTTGGCAATAATAATCACGGAAGTGATAAAATGAACGTACGCTACTTTTTGGCATCAATGATAATAACCGTAACCGTCATCACGGGCTTTATGCTGATGCCCTTTGCCGAATACAACACCTCGCGCTATATGGTGGACGACGTTGAGCGGATGACCGAATTTTTCTTCGACGAGAAAACCGTTTCTGTCGGAGTTTTCGGAGAAAGACTGTCCCTGAAAACAAGGGACGTCAGCGCCGTGACACAGCAGATAACACCTTTTTTGCCAAACGAGATAAAGCTCTCTGCAGAGCTTTTCAGGATACTTGCAGAATATATGGGCGAAGCGTGGTAACGCTTCGCCCTTCAAACGTTTCTCAAAGGCTTTGGGCTATTCATGGGAGTGCACTCCACCCTCGGCTGAGAAACGGTACCCTACTTTCATTTTATGCTTTTGGGAAAACTGTGCCAACTCAAAGGACGAATAACCGTAATTTTTTAAAGTCTTCCGAGCCAAAGCCCGTTGCATATTCGGTCGAAATGTGGTATGATATAATGGATAATGTATGTTCACGTTGTAAAGGGCGGTTTTAGAGTGATATATCTGGACAATGCCGCTACCACAAAGCCCTGCCAAAAGGCGATAGAAAAAGCAGAAGAGATAGCACGGGATTTCTGGGGAAACCCCTCGTCCCTGCACTCGCTCGGACTTTCGGCACAGCTTGAGGTAGACCGCGCAAGAGAGATAATAGCCGATTCCATCGGCGCAAAACCCAAAAATATAATATTCACTTCAGGCGGTACCGAGGCAAATAACCTCGCCGTCAATTCTGCAGTACAAACCAAGCGCCGCAGAGGAAACCGCATAGTAGCTTCGGCATACGAGCACTCAAGCATCCACCACAAGCTCGAAGCTCTTGCAAAAGAAGGCTTTGAGGTGATATTCGTTCCTGCCGGGAAAAACGGCACGGTCGACCCCAAAAGCATTGCCGAAAGGGTGGACGAAAAAACGATACTCGTCACCGTTATGATGACCAATAACGAGGTCGGCGGAGAAAACGATATCGCGCGGATAGCAAAGCTTGTAAAACAGAAAAACCCCGACACTCTGATGCACACCGACTGCGTTGCCGCTTTTGGAAAGATAAAGATAGATGCTGTAAAACTCGGCGTCGATACCCTCACAATCTCCGCCCATAAGATACACGGACTAAAGGGCACGGGCGCGCTGTACGTAAAGGACGGCACTCGCGTCGTAGGCTATACCATCGGCGGAGAGCAGGAAAAGAAGCTTCGCCCCGGCACCGAAAACACCGCAGGAATCTGCGCTTTTTCAACTGCCGCAGAGGAGATAATCCCCAAAATTCCTGAGAACTTCGAGAAGGTGTCCAAGCTCAAAAACCACCTCATAAACCGCATAAACCAAACCGATTTCATAAATATAAACTGTGAAAACGACTTTCCCTACACCGTGAGCATCAGTGTTTCGGGTCTTCGCTCGGAAACGATTTTGCACTACCTCGAGAGCAAGGAAATCTTCGTTTCAAGCGGTTCAGCCTGCTCAAAGGGCGCGCGCACCCACGTGCTCGCTTCAATGGGCTTTGATATCAAAATACAGGACAGCTCGGTGAGAATCAGCTTCTCTGCCGAGAATACACAAGACGAAATAGACACGCTGGTAGACGAGCTGATAAATGCGAAAAATACCCTCTGCGGTACGAAATAACGGAGAAACAGATGAAAGAAATTGTACTTATAAAAAACGGCGAAATCGCCCTCAAGGGACTCAACCGCTCACTGTTTGAGGATAGCCTTGTAAAGAATATAAAGCACAGAATATCCGACCTCGGAAGATTCAAGATTCTCAAAGCACAGTCGGCAATATTCGTTATGCCCGAAACAGAGACAGACCTCGATACAGTCTGCGACAGAATATCAAAGGTGTTTGGTATTGCCTGCTTCTCGAGAGCAGCCGTGACCGAAAAGGACTTTGACCTAATCGCTTCGACCGCCTGCGAGTACCTCGAGGAAACCCTTGAGGACGCGGCCACCTTCAAGGTCGTTGCAAAGCGCGCGGACAAACGCTTCCCCCTCACGTCCCCCGAAATCTGCACCGAGCTCGGTGGCGTCCTTCTCGAAAAATTTCCAAACCTCACCGTTGACGTCCACAACCCCGAGGTTACGGTAATAGTCGAAATCCGCGACTTCGGTGCGTATATTCACGCAGGAAAGATTGACGGAGCGGGCGGTATGCCCGTCGGTACAAGCGGAAAGGCGTCGCTTC
>JAZSEP010000021.1:0-13002 GCA_045531755.1 Oscillospiraceae bacterium
CAATTCTCGTGTCCTTCTTTTCGTTGATGTCGCTTTTGTTAAGAGCGACTACAACGGGAATGCCAAGCTCCAAAAGCTGTGTGGTGAAGAAAAGGCTACGGCTGAGATTGGTGGCGTCAACGATATTGATGATAACGTCGGGATTTTCCTTTTTAACGTAGGAACTTGTGATGCTCTCCTCGCTGGTGAAGGGTGACATAGAATATGCGCCGGGAAGGTCGACGGCGATGAGCTGTTCACCTTCTGCATACACCTTTTTGATAGGGTGTTCTTTTTTGTCTACGGTAACACCCGCCCAGTTTCCGACCTTTTCGTTACTTCCGGTCAGAGCGTTGTACATTGTGGTTTTTCCTGAGTTCGGGTTGCCTGTCAAAGCAATTCTCATTAAATGTGTCCTCCTATTGTCCTGTTCGCGTGTATGAATTAATATAAGTTGTTTTGGATGGGTTAGCGGTCGCTAACTGAAGGGCGAAAACAATCGGCAGATTGTTTTCAAGACAATGTCAGATTCGGATAGCCTCTGCCAACTGATTGTCTATATTGTATCTGCCGTCTTTGATGGAAACCACACAGCTGCTCTTAAGATGAGAAACAACCGTAATGGTTTCACCGCTGTAACATCCAAGAGAAAACAGGAAGGATTCCAGTTCCTCGTCGCCTGTGTTGATATCCTGAATGATGTACTCTTTTCCTTCGATAGCATCTTTCAAAGTCATAAACGACCACCGCAAAAAACTTATTTGATTAGCACAGGCTAACTCATATACCAAAAAACGAGTTAGACACCGCTAACCACATAATATAATAACCGTGTTTCCTTATTTTGTCAATAGTTTTTCGAAAAAATTTTCAAAAATGACACCTTGAAATATACAGGAAATTATGTTATGCTGATTATATAATATAGGAAGGAGGCTGAAAATATGCATCTGCAGGAATCGGGAGAGATGTATCTTGAAACGATATACGTGCTGTCAAAGAAAGGCGCAGTCCGTTCAATAGACGTGTGCGAATATATGGGCTATTCCAAACCCAGCGTCAGCCGTGCCGTGAGCCTCCTCAAACAAGGCGGATTTTTGGTTGTCGACGAAGACGGTCACCTTGCTCTGACCGATGCAGGCAAGGAGATTGCAAAGAAGATATACGACCGTCACACAATTCTGACACAGTGCCTGATAAGACTCGGCGTCGACCCTGAAATCGCAAGCGAAGACGCCTGTAAAATGGAACACGATATAAGCGACAAATCCTTTGAAGCGATAAAAAGGTTTGTTGAAGGAAAATAAGCAAAAAAGGTTGACAAAACTCTTTTGTGATGGTATAATTCACTTCGTGAGTTTTCAAAACCTAATATTCGCTGTTGTAGCTCAGTAGGTAGAGCACTTCCTTGGTAAGGAAGAGGTCGACAGTTCAAATCTGTTCAACAGCTCCAAAAAATCCTCGTTGCATTGCAACGGGGATTTTTTATCCAATCCGAAGGATTGGTATGTAATCTCGCATCAGCGTGTATGTAATCAGTTCGCTTTGCGAACTGTATGGCATCACCGCATATGTATTACTCGTCGGATTGATTACATACCGCCTGCGGTGGATTACATACATTTCTTTGAAATGATTACATGCAACACTTCGTGTTGATTTAGTATGACTTTTCTGCTATACTGAATACGAGGTGAGAGTATGAGAGATAATCCATTGCTTAAATATTCCGAACAGTTAGCGGTCGAGATAGAAGCGTTGTGTAAATCATTAGAACGCAAAGATAACTCAAATACAATATTCCAAATTCGAAAATCCTCATCAAGTGTATTTGCTAATATTACTGAAGCTCAATATCCTCAAAGTTTGCCCGATATGCTGTCCAAATTCAAAATTGCCCGCAAAGAATGCGTTGAAACAGAAAGTTGGTTAAAGCTTTTATATTCGAATAATTCTATTGACGAAGAAACTTTCAAAAAATACAGAAATCTCTGTGGCAGAATACAAAGAATGTTAACCTCTTCTTGCATTACAATTGAGAATAAAATTAATCAAAAATAATCTAAGGCGGTCAAATTATGGAAATACTATTTGTAAATAGTTACGTTAGAAACAAGGAGTTGGCAAAAGAAATATACCGTTACTATCATTTTCAACGAAAACTGTTAGTGGTTTGTCATATCCTCATTCTTTTAAGCCTGATTGCAAATCTTTTGGGTTCGATATTCGATGAAAAGCACAATTTAGAGATAATAATTTTTGTTCTGTTTTACTTTTTTCTGCGGGTATTTTCATACTATAATCAAGTTAATGCTATGGTGAAGCGGGATAACGAGATGTATGGAAAAGAAATCACAGTTGAAACCATTGTGACAGAGGAGTTTATTCAGAACACGGCATCAAGCGGTTCGGTAAATAAAATAGAATATGGTAAGATTCGAAGTGCAGTACAAACCAAAAATTTGATTTTATTGCGTTCAAAAGCAAATCTGATTTACATATTCAGAAAAGATACTTTCACAAAAGGAACTGCGGAAATGTTCATCGCATTCCTAATGACCAAAGGAATTAAAGTTAAGTAGGCGATTGTGTATACAATCGCCTTTTTGAATAACCTGTGGAAAATCTGTCCATAATACCCACAAATAACTTTGTGAGGTAAAATTATGAAAAAGATTTTAACAGCAATACTTCTTATATTATGTATGACCGTAACGTCAACTGCAGCTTTTGCAGAGGACGGGGAAGGCGAGTGGAGCGAAGATTTTCCGTCCGTTCAGGTGGATACCGAAACCTTTGACCTTCGCACACCCTGCGGTGTCACCGAAGAGGAGCTGGAGGCAGTTCTAAAGCACAACCTAAAGGGTATGGCAAAACACTACCTTGCTGCTGAGGAAAAATACGGCGTCAACGCCGTGTTCCTTGCGAGTGTTTCCGCACTTGAAAGCGGATGGGGCAGATACTGCTTCAGACCTAACAACATCTTCGGCTACGGCAGGAACAGCTTCAATTCCTACGGAGAGTGCATCGACTTCGTCGCATCCAAAATCAGCAAAAACTATCTTTCCGAGGACGGCAGATACTACAGCGGAACTACAATCGACGCAGTAAACTGCTACTACAACGGACGAGAGGTTTGGGCAGAAACCGTTAAATCAATCTTCAACAGAATGCTTGAAAAGGTTGATTTGGCACGACAAAAGAATATTTGAAAACGGCTTTCGGCGCGGGTTTTGACCTGCGCCGAAAATTTTTTTGAAAAATATTTAAAAAATTTCAAAAAAGGGGTTGACAAACGTGCATCATCGTGTTAATATGTTATCACGCTACTACACTAAAGCGATAAAACAAAACACACAAACATATAAAAGGAGACTCAAAAAAATGAAAAAGGTACTTGCACTCACACTCGCTATTGTAATCGCTCTCTTCGCATTCGCAGGATGCGGTGAGAAAAAAGATAACACCCTCACTTGCGGTGTAACAATCTTTGAGAACATGAACGAAAAAGACGAAAACGGAAACTGGACAGGATTTGAAACAGAGTTTGCAATCGAAGTTGGAAAGCTCATCGGTATGGACGTTGACTTCCAGGAAATCGACTGGCAGCAGAAATACAACGAGCTCGCTTCCGGAGCTATCGATTGCATCTGGAACGGATTTACTGCTAACTCTTCCGATGATGGCAAACCCCGTTCTGAATATGTAGACTTTACATACGGCTATATGCTCAATCAGCAGTGCGTAGTTATCAAGGCAGAAAATGCTGAGATGTACAAGACAGAGGCAGACCTCGCAGGCAAGACTGCAGGTGTTGAAGGCGGAAGCGCCGGCGAAGCTTATGCAGTAGAAGCAGTAGGCGAAGCAGGAAAGATTGAGAAATATCCCGCACAGAACAAGGCGTTCCTCGAAGTAAGCACAGGCGCTGTAGACTTTGCAGTAGTTGATATCGTTCTCGCAAAGAACGTTTGCGGACAGGGCGACTACGCTAACCTCAAGATAGTAGATTCCATCGTTCTCGATTCTGAAATCTATGCAGTAGGCTTTGAGAAGGGAAGCCCCCTCACAGCAAAGGTCAACGAAGCTATCGAAACACTTTTCGAAAACGGAACAGTCGAGGCTCTTGCTAAGAAGTATGGCTTTGAGAACGTAATTCAGCTTACAAAAGTAATCGAATAATTAACTGACAAAGGAATTTTGAGATGTCAATAACATGGTCTTCGTTCTGGCAGGTAACGCTAAATCTGCTTGAAGGTTTTGAAACAACGTGTCTGATATTTGCGCTAACACTTGTGTTAGCGCTTCCTTTGGGTTTGATAATATCCTTCGGCTCTATGTCGAAATTCAAGCCCTTGAGTATGGTGACAAAGGTTTTTGTTTGGATAATCCGCGGTGTACCGCTGATGCTGCAGATATTCGTGGTGTTCTACGGCCCCGGACTTATCTGGAACGCTCCTGCGCTCTCTCGCTTTAATGCCGCTATAATCGCTTTCGTAATAAACTACGCCTGCTATTTTTCCGAGATATACCGCGGCGGAATCGAAAGCATCTCAAAAGGACAGTACGAGGCAGGCGAGGTGCTTGGTATGACCAAGACACAGATCTTCTTCAAGGTAATCTTGATGCAGGTTGTAAAAAGAATACTCGCTCCGATGTCCAACGAGGTAATAACACTCGTAAAGGATACCGCTCTCGCGCGCGTAATAATGGTAGCCGAGATACTCAAGGTGGCGGAGGAATATACCGCATACGCACTCATCTGGCCTATGTTCTATACCGCAGTATTCTACCTTGCTTTTGTTGGAATACTCACGCTCATTTTCAACTACGCTGAAAAGAAGCTTTCGTATTATAGGGTATAAGGAGGGGTAAAATGGCATTTCTTGAAGTAACTAACATAAAAAAGGATTTCGGCAAAAACGAAATTCTCAAAGGAATAGATTTTTCCCTCGAAAAAGGCGAGGTGCTTGCTATAATCGGCTCCTCCGGAAGCGGAAAGACCACGCTTCTCAGATGTATGAACTTTCTCGAAAGCTTCGAGGTTGGAAAGATAACGCTAAGCGGAGAAACTCTCTTTGATACCGATAACCCCGAAACCCTGACCGAAGACGCAAAAAGAAAGAAAAGACTGCATTTTGGACTTGTGTTCCAGTCGTGTAATCTTTTTCCACAGTATACGGTGCTCAAAAACGTAACCCTCGCGCCCGAGCTTCTTGCAAAGGAAAACAAAAAGCTCACCCGAGCCGAGAAAAAACAGATAGCAAAGGAGTGCGAGGAAAAGGGAATAAGCCTTTTGACCCGCGTGGGACTTGCCGATAAATTGAACTCCTATCCCTGTCAGCTTTCGGGCGGACAGCAGCAGCGAGTAGCCATAGCAAGAGCCTTGGCGCTCAATCCCGATATACTTTGCTTTGACGAGCCCACAAGCGCTCTCGACCCTGAACTCACGGGCGAGGTTTTGCGCGTAATTCGTGACCTGAAAACCGCAGGAAGCACGATGATAGTGGTAACTCACGAGATGGAGTTTGCAAGAAACGTCGCCGATAAGGTGATTTTTATGGCAAATGGTGTCATCGAGGAAGAGGGAACACCCGAAGATGTTTTCGGTAATCCCAAAAGTGAAAAAACCAAAGCATTCCTTCAAAAATCACTTGAGAAGATGTAAAATAAAGGGCGCAGATTTTAAATCTGCACCCTTTCATCTTGAAAAAAGTTTTGGAGAGTGCTATACTTTAATTAATAAAAACCCATTGACAGTATATACTAACAAAAAAGGAGTGTAAGTTATGGATTTGAAAGGCACAAAAACAGAAGCAAATCTCCTCGCGGCTTTTGCAGGAGAATCACAGGCAAGAAATAAATACACCTATTATGCGTCCAAGGCTAAAAAAGAGGGCTATCAGCAGATAGCTGCGCTTTTTGAGGCAACAGCTAACAACGAGAAGGAACACGCAAAGATGTGGTTCAAGCTTCTCCACGGCGGAATCGGCACAACAGCAGAGAACCTCGCAGATGCCGCTGCAGGCGAGAATTATGAGTGGACCGATATGTACGCAACCTTTGCAAAGGAAGCTCGAGAAGAGGGATTTGACAACATTGCAAACCTTTTCGAAAGAGTTGCTGCTGTTGAAAAAGAGCACGAAGAGCGTTACCGCAAGCTCCTTGCAAACGTCGAGGGCGGAATCGTCTTCTCCCGTGACGGCGAGATGATTTGGGAATGCAGAAACTGTGGACATATCCACGTTGGCAAAGCAGCTCCCGAGGTTTGCCCCACCTGCGCACATCCTCAGGCATATTTCGAGCTCAGAGCACAGAATTATTAAAAATAAAGCCGTCGTAAAGACGGCTTTTATTTTATATCATCTTTGAAATTGACGGACTCAGATTTAAAAACTCACATAATGCATTGTATTCTGCCAAGGCCTTTTCGGAGGCTTTGGCGGTTTTTATTGCGCGGATCATAAGATTTTTCGGTGTGTGCTCGGACTCGATAAACTCAAATATCTGCACCTTGTATCCTAACGCTTCAAGATATTTTCCTCTCAAGGCATCGGTTGCAATCTCCGCGAGCCTTTGCTTGAGAATTCCGTGCTCAAGGATAGGAGATAGCGCGTCACATTCAATCACCTTTGCCGCCTCGTGATGACAGCAAGGAACCGAAACTATAAGCCTTGAGTTGCTGTGTACCGCCTGTGCCAAAGCCGCATCCGTCGCGGTATCACACGCGTGAAGCGACACGGTCATATCCACGTTTTCAAGTGGTGCAAACTCGTTTATATCGCCCTGCAAAAACCTTATTCCGCAAAGCCCCAGCTTTTCAACAATCGAACTGCAGGTTGAAATTACGTCGGGCTTCAAATCAAGTCCCGTGATGTCGGTTTCAAGCCCAAGCTTTTCGGTGAGATAATAGTGTATAGCAAAGGTGAGATAGCTTTTTCCGCAACCAAAATCCACGATTTTGACGGGCCTGTCTTTCGGAAAATATTCCTTTAGGTCGTCGATGAATTCAAGAAATCGGTTTATCTGTCTGTACTTGTCGCGACTGTTTTTATAGACGTTTCCGCGCTCGTCGCAAACACCCAAATGCACCAAAAATCCAATAGGCTCACCCTCGGGAAGCAACCGCCTCTTTTCCTTATCGTGTCCCGATATCTCGACATCAGCTTCAATCGGCAACAGACCTCCGCTGCTGTGAAGCTCGCCCTTCTTGCTGCAAAGAATCTGAAAATCATTTTTGCCGCTGAAGATGTTTATCTGTCGGTATTCGCTTGCCTTTTCGACGAGAAATTCACCGGCATTCTCAAGTCCGACGTTTTCGTGCAGAGCCTTGCCGTCGGTTAAAAAACGCTCGTACTGAAAAAACACCTCATCCTTTATCTTGATGAGCTTTCCCTGCGCCTTTTTAACCGACTTGTCCTTCGGCTTGCTGAATATTATTCTGTCCACGCGGTTTTTAACAAGACAGTCTTTTAAGGTTGATAAAATCTGCTGTTCTTTCATCTTCAAACACCCAAAATTCTATAAGATAGTATGGGGGATCTTCCCAACATCAAAACGTTTAGGTAACAGCATAATTATATCGCAAACCGAAGGACTATTCAACAGAAAAAATAAAAAATATTGCTATTGCATTTGTTCGCGAAAAAGTGTATAATAAGATGTGTGTTGTGCACTGTGTTGTGCCAATATGTTGATCCTGTGCAACAGAGCACCGTGAACCATGTCAGGCGGGGAACCGAGCAGCATTAAGCGGAACGCATTGTGTGCCGCAGTTAATCGGCGTGTTGGTACAACACAGTGCATGATATTCTAAAGAGAGGGTGGTGCATACCGTGTATCAGGCTTTGTACAGAAAATACCGTCCGCAGATATTCGACGACGTCATCGGACAGGAGCATATTACAACTACGCTCAAAAACGAAATAATGAATGACAAGACCTCCCACGCGTATCTTTTCACAGGTTCGCGCGGAACGGGAAAGACTACCTGCTCGAAGATATTCGCAAAGGCGGTAAACTGTCCTAATTCCAAGGACGGCAACCCCTGCTGTGAGTGTGAGATTTGCAAAGGCATTGACGACGGAACAATACTTGACGTCGTAGAGATGGACGCCGCAAGCAACAACGGCGTTGACTATATCCGCGATTTGAGGGAAGAGGCATATTTTGCCCCCGCAAAAGCGAAGTATAGAGTATACATCATCGACGAGATGCATATGCTTTCTGCAAGCGCGTTCAACGCTCTTCTGAAAATTCTTGAAGAGCCCCCGAAGCACGTTAAGTTTATCCTCGCAACCACCGAGGTGCACAAGATAGCGTCAACCATAATGTCGCGTTGCCAGAGATTTGACTTCAAACGTATCGAAACCTCTGTTATGGCGCAAAGACTTGAAGAAACGGCAAAAAAAGAGGGCTTCACGCTTGACGAAGACGCAGCCCGCCTTATCGGCAGATATGCTGACGGCGGAATGAGAGATGCACTTTCACTTTTGGATTTGTGTATGTCCGGCGATAAACACATTACAGCTCAAATCGTCAGAAGCTGTTCGGGAATCACAGGCAACGAGGCTGTGGAAGGAATAGTCGATGCCGTGGCTGAAAAGAACGTGCAGGCGGCACTTTCTGCGGTAGCCGATGCACACGCAAAGTCCTTTGACCTGCAAAGACTCTGCCTTGACACACTGACGTATTTCAGAAATATGATGGTTTGCATACTCTCGAAGGACCCGCAAGCTCTTGTGGATTGTATGCCCGACGAGCTTGAACGTATGCAGCTCAGAGCAAAACGCTTCTCTACACCGCAGATACTGAGGATAATCACACTTTTAAGTAATACCGGAAGCGAGCTTGCCAAGACTGAATATAAAAAAGCACAGCTTGAAATGGCTGTGATAAAGATGATAAACGAAGAGCTTGACACTTCAACGGAAGCACTTCTTTCGAGAATTGAAATTCTGGAAAAGAAGGTTAAAAACGGTGTTCCCGTGTCAACCGCTCCTGTTGACGAGCCGGTGCCGACGGTTGAAAAACCTCAAAAAACGGTTGAAAAACCAAAACCCGAAAAGCCAAAGGTCAATATGGGTGAGGCTAAGAAGTATGAGGCTTGGGCTGACGTGCTTGAAAAGCTCAATGAGTTTAATAAACCCATTGCCGCCGCACTCAAGGATTCAAATATGTACCTTTCGGGCAACTATGCGTTGATCGATACCCAAAGCTCGCTTGCGATAAAGCTCATAAATGAAAATGCCGATGCAAAAGCATCTCTTAAACGTGCTATTGCAGAGGTTACGGGTACGAGCTATAACATAGGCCCATATCGCCGTCCCGTTGAACAAAAAACACAGGACGACGGACTGTCTAAACTGATGCAAAAAGCGCAAAATATGGATATAAAGATAGAAGGATGATGACACAATGAAAGCAAGATTACCGCAGGGAATGGGCAGAGGCCCGTCTGATTTTTCCTCTATGATGAAACAAGCACAGAAGATGCAGGAAAATATGGAAAAAACACAGGAGGAGCTCAATGCCCGTGAGTTCAAAGCTACTTCGGGCGGCGGAGCTGTCGAGGCTGTTATGAACGGCAAAAAAGAGCTCGTAAGCCTCACGATAAAGCCTGAGGTTGTAGACCCCGAGGATACAGAGATGCTTCAGGACCTCATTGTAGCGGCTGTAAATCAGGTTGTGCGCGAGGTTGAACAAACCACAAACGAAGAAATGCAGAAGGTAACGGGTAATATGGGTATTCCCGGAATGTTTTAATAGCTATGGGATATGAAGCATTGCCCTTGGCAAAGCTTGCCGAGGAATTTTCAAAATTGCCAAGTATTGGAAGAAAAACCGCACAAAGACTTGCTTACTATTTAGTATCCGCACCAAACGACAATGTTCAGGCTTTTGTAAATGCTATACTTGAGGCAAGGGATAAGATAAGGTACTGTGACGTCTGCTGTAACTTCACGGATGAGCTCGTCTGCACGGTTTGCAGCTCACCAAAGCGCGACCGTTCTATCATCTGTGTGGTCGAAAACCCAAAGGACGTAAACGCGATAGAAAAAACCCGTGAATATAACGGAATGTACCACGTACTTCACGGACTGATTTCACCAATGGATGGAATAGGCCCTGAAGAGCTCAAGATAAAGGAACTGCTCGAAAGAACGAAGTCGGGCGAGGTGTCAGAGGTAATTATGGCAACCAATCCGACTATCGAGGGCGAAACCACCGCAATGTATATCTCAAAGCTCCTTAAACCGCTAGGTATAAAAACCACCCGCCTTGCTTTCGGTATTCCCGTAGGCGGTGAGCTTGAATATGCCGACGAGGTAACGCTGTATCGTGCGTTGGAAGGTAGAAGTGAAATATGAATCTGTGGGAACTTGTCAAAAAAGGATTCAAATTCTGTGTCACAGGCGGTCTCAACACGATAATCGACCTTGCCGTGACAACCGCGCTCAATAGCCTTTTGCATATAAATATCAATATCGCAAAGCCGATAGGCTACCTTTGCGGTATGGCAAATAGCTTCATAGTAAACAAAAAATGGACGTTTAAGACCGACGATAAGCAAATAAAAAAGGAATTTGTAAAGTTTATAGCTGTAAACCTTTGTATGCTCGGCTTGTCGCTTTTGCTGATAAATATTTTCAAATCAACTCTCCAAATCGGAGATACATTTGCTAATATTCTGTCAACAGGAATAGTGATGGTAATAAACTTTTTAGTCAGTAATTTTTGGGTATTCAGAAAATAAACAGTAGGGGAGTGACGGCAAAATGGCGGATAATACAAAAACAATAGCGCAAAATAAAAAAGCATATCACGACTATTTTGTCGAGGAAACCTACGAGGCAGGAATCTCCCTTTTCGGTACCGAGGTTAAGTCGGTAAGACAAGGACAGGTCAATCTAAAGGATAGTTGGTGCGATATCGAAGACGGCGAGATGTTCATAAAGGGTATGCATATAAGTCCCTACGAAAAAGGAAACATCTTCAACCGCGATCCACTCCGTCCAAAGAAGCTGCTGATGCACAAAAAAGAGATACTAAAGCTCTTTGGACTTGTAAAGGTTCAAGGCTACACACTGGTCCCACTTTCCCTTTATTTTAAGGGTTCTAAGGTGAAAGCTTCAATAGGACTGTGTAAAGGTAAGAAACTTTATGATAAACGCGCGGATATGGCAAAGAAATCTGCAAACCGCGAGATAGACAGAACGATGAAAAACGCAGAAAGAGGACAGTAGAAGTAAAAAATTCAATCGAAAACCAACCCAATTTATAATTATATATGGGGGCGTAAAGGTTTCGACGGGGATTTTGAAGTATGGTAAGCGAGTAGAGTAGTGGAATCTCTTAAAAGCCACAAACTTTAAATTTAAACGCTAACAATAATTTAGCTTACGCTGCCTAACTAACGGCAGCCGTTCCCTTCGGGAGTACCACGGCCCGAAACGGAGCGTCGATTAGTGGTGAACGTCTAAGCAGAGCTTCTCGGCTGCTCAGAGGAATAAGAGAATACCGACCCGCACCTCCTGTTTGTCGGGATGCGGCAGGGGAATCCTAAAGACAAACTACACTCGTAGAAAGCTGTGTGAATAGATTTTCGGACAGGGGTTCGACTCCCCTCGCCTCCACCAAACTTTAATAAATCGAACACCGTAATTTTCTTTATGCCCGGCGGGGTGTTCGGTTTGATTGCAAAAATAGCGGACAAGGCGTAAGCCCTGCCCGCTATTTTGTTTTATCACTCTTCTTTGACTTCGGGAATACCCGCAACGGAAGTCAGCAAGGAAAGGACGCCCGCAAGCGCGGAAGCGCTGGCAACCATAACCCAGTTGACGTCGCCAAGTACGGCGGAAGTTCCGATCGTTGCAACGGCGGTCTGTGCGACGGTCTTAACCGCGCGGACGCCCGCTGCTTTAATCCACTTCTTGAATTTATCCATTTTCAGCCCTCCTTTACACTCTTTGCATATCCGACGCGTTTACACGGCCGGTATATAATTTATTTGTCTTTTCGGTGCTGACAAGAAGAATCTTGCCGCCCTGCTCCACGGCTCGAATATAAAGCGCGGTCGAAGGCGCCCAAGACGCCATTTTCGCACCGTTCGAAAACTTCGTTACGCCGGGTTTGCATTTTACCTTTTTCCGACGTCGGCCGCGGTGAATACATCTGCCGCGGGCTTTGCTGCCGGTGCAGTTGTAGCCGCTCCCGCCGCCTTGCCGCCGTTGGTGGTGATACATGTATCATATCCGGCGGCCTTCAGTTTTGCGGCCATATTGTCGCCGTTCGCCTTTACGGAATATGCGCCGACTTGCACTTTATAAAGGCCGTTCGCGATCACGATATACGTATCGAATCCCGCCGCCTTCAGGTCGGCCGCCAGTTTGTCGGCGTTCGCTTTCTGCTTAAAAGCGCCAGTCTGCACGCGGTAAAGGACGTTCGCTTCGGGTTTTGCGGGTTCGGTAGGTGCTTCGGCGGAATCGCCAGCCGCAAGGCCCGCTTTAACTGCGGCGCGAAAATCGTTCATTGTGCGGCCGAAATTGCCCCACCAATTATCGGGGTCGCCGTGATTGCTGCCATAACCCAGCGCGTGCGCTTCCTTATGGCTGACGATATTATCGACCGGAATATTAAACTTTTTGCAAAGATAAACGCAACCGGCAGGATTATCACAATCTGTCTTGCGAAAGACATCAGCATGCTGTATACGCCATTTCCAAGCGCCTGGAAGCTTGCACTGCAAATAATACAAAATCCTGCAAATATAAAACTCAGACTGATGGCACGCAGTGCCGGAACACCGATAGCCAGCATATGGTCTGATGCTTCAAAGAGTCCAAGCAGAGTTCTTGGAATGGTCTGGAATATCACTACACCGACAGCCATAATGCTGACTGACATTACTACACTAAGCTTAAATGTCTGATAGATACGTTTTCTGTTACGCGCTCCATAGTTATAGGCAATAATTGGAATCATTCCGTTTGTAAGGCCAAAGATTGGCATGAAGATGAAGCTCTG
>JAZSEP010000087.1:0-13741 GCA_045531755.1 Oscillospiraceae bacterium
TCAATTATATCGTAAAAATGATGATGTGAAACGTCACCTGTTTTTCTGTTAAGTTTCAGCAATTTTGAATGGTCTCGAGGCTCTACAGGTGTCTGCGCAATGAGTTCCTGAGGTAATTCAAAATCAAACAAAGATTTCTTCATTTTTTTACCCTTTTTGCTTCAAAAATATTTGACAATGCTATGCACAAATGATATTATATTATGAGATGTTAAACACTCCTTAAATGTTATAACATTTTACTCAAATCGTCAATACTATATATGATTTTTTTCAAAATTATTGCAGAACAGCGCGATTTGATATGGCATAGAATATTAACACGGAGGAATCTAAAATGAAAACTTATAACGTAGGCATTATCGGCGCTACCGGAATGGTAGGTCAGAGATTTATCACGCTTTTGGAGAACCATCCTTGGTTTAACATCAAGGTCCTTGCAGCATCTTCCAGATCTGCCGGCAAGACCTATCTTGAGTGTGTTGAAAAGAAGTGGGCTATGACCACGCCTATCCCCGAAAAAGTAAAGAATATGGTTGTTATGGATGCCGTTGAAGACATCGAAAAGATAACAGCACAGGTCGACTTTGTTTTCTGTGCAGTTGATATGAAAAAGGACGAAATCAGAGCACTTGAAGAAAAATATGCTAAGGCTGAGTGTCCTGTTATTTCTAATAACTCTGCGCACAGACATACACCAGACGTTCCTATGATTGTTCCTGAAATCAATCCCGAACACGCTGAAATCATCAACGCGCAGCGCAAAAGACTTGGAACAAAGCGCGGTTTCGTTGCTGTTAAATCAAACTGTTCTCTTCAAAGCTACGTTCCTGCAATCTTTCCTCTTATGGACTTTGGCGTAACTAAGGTTCTTGCTTGTACATATCAGGCTATCTCCGGTGCTGGAAAAACCTTTGAAACAATGCCCGAAATCGTTGATAACGTTATTCCTTTCATCGGCGGCGAAGAGGAAAAGAGCAACATAGAGCCTCTGAAGATTTTCGGTAAAATTGAAGGCGACGTAATCGTAGATGCAGTATCCCCTTCCATAACCTCGCAATGCTTCAGAGTTCCCGTCAGCGACGGTCATATGGCTGCTGTGTTCGTTTCGTTTGAAAACAAACCCTCAATTGAGGAAATCAAAAAGCGTTGGGCGGAATTTTCCGGTGTTCCCCAAGCACTCAATCTCCCCTCTGCACCTAAACAGTTCCTCAACTATTTTGAGGAAGATAACCGTCCTCAGACAAAGCTTGACAGAAATATCGAAAACGGTATGGCTGTTTCTATGGGTCGTTTGCGCGAGGACACACATTACGATTATAAATTTGTATGCCTGTCACATAACACCTTGCGCGGAGCTGCAGGCGGCGGCGTTCTGATGGCTGAGCTTCTCTGTGCACAAGGCTATATGGACTGATATTTCTTGAAAGAGGTGCGCCAACTGAAAAAACGCATTTTTAAAGGCGCGGCTACGGCAATTGTAACCCCGCTTCATCAAGACGGTTCAATAAACTATGACAGTTTTAAAAAATTAATAGGATTTCAAATCAAATCGGGAGTAGATGCTATAGTGGTTTGCGGAACCACGGGAGAAGCATCTACTCTCTCTTATACGGAGCACCTGCGCGTTACAGAGTTTTGCTGTGAACAGGTTGATGGCAGAATACCCGTACTCGCAGGAAGCGGAAGTAACGACACAGCACACGCTGTTAAGCAGTCTAAAAAATGCTGTGAAATCGGAGTTGACGGGTTGCTTGTAGTAACACCATATTATAACAAGACCTCACAAAACGGACTCATACAGCACTACTTCAAAATTGCAGACGCTTGTGAGAGCCCGATAATGCTCTATAACGTGCCTTCTCGAACAGGGTTGAACATTCTTCCCGAAACCTACAAAAAGCTCTCTGAACACGAAAATATCGTAGCTGTGAAAGAGGCAAACGGAAATATTTCCTCAATTGCAAAAACCGCTATGCTGTGCAAAAATGATTTAGCAATTTATTCGGGAAATGACGACCAGATAGTTCCGATTTTATCACTTGGAGGGCAAGGCGCGATTTCGGTGCTTTCAAATATTGTGCCCTTTGTTGTTTCAAAAATATGTCGCTTATTTTTTGATGGTGATACTGAAAAAAGCAAATCTCTGCAGCTTGAGTACTTAGAGCTTATTGACGCTTTGTTCTGTGATGTTAATCCTATGCCAATAAAGCACGTTTTGAACGTAACGGGTTATGATGCGGGACCTTGCAGGCTTCCGCTAACATCAGTAAGCGAAGAAAAGAAAGCGTATATTTACGATGTACTCCAAAAATACGGTTTAGTTGATGATGCGGTTTGAAAAAATATGAAATTAAAGCCCGTGAAAATCTGAACCTGATAACAATTCGTAACATAAGCGAATTTTTGAGCAGAATAACAAATTTTTTGGAAACAAACGATATGAGCATAGTGACCTGCAACACCAAGCCCTCAAAGCTCACCGACATTATAATAACGGCTCCCGATGACTCGATTTCAAAGATATCCTGCATATTTAAAAGCCTTTCATCACCTCGAAGCATAATAACAATTCGAAGCGGCGTGTGCTGTCTGTCAATTACTTCCATCGGCCCGTCAATTAAAATCGTCGGACTGATAACCAGATATTTTGACAGGCAGAATATCTGTATCGAAAGAATAATAACAACGGAAAACGAGGTTTTGATATTCTTCCCTGCTTCAGAGGTGTGCGGCTGTCTAAACAAATTTATAAACGATTTTGAAAATTATTTACAAACATATTAAGCCTCAAATATCAAAAAATAAGAGTGTGGCACAAAGTCACACTCTTATTTTAGGTGGTATATTATGAACAGCCTCAATTATCTCCAAAATTCAGAATTCAAGACCCTTCCTTTTTTCATTCAGGAAAACATTATCCAAAGCGGAATCAAGATTCAATCTTCCGAACATCTAAGGCAGATATCACAAAATATGACAGCAAAATAAACGCAAAAAAGACCGTCTTTTGACGGTCTTTTTCATTAAACAGACTGTTCGATAAATCTAACAAGGTCTCCAACAGTTTTTATGTTTTCAACCTGCTCATCGGGAACCTCCAAATCAAACTCGTCTTCGAGTGACATAATAAGGTCCACAACGTCCAAAGAATCAGCACCGAGGTCTTCTGCAATAGAAGAATCCATAGTTACATCTTCTTCGTTAACATCAAGCTGATCGCACAAAATGTCTCTTACTTTTTCGAACACCATAAAAGTTCCTCCTGAAATTAATTAGGTCTTCAAACATTATTGAATATCATTAATCCACTCATAGTCTATCATAAGTTTCATATAATATCAACAGTTTATTGGAAAAAATTATAATTTATTCGGGTTTATATGCCTTGATGTACATACAAGTTGACTTATTCCAGCTTGTATTCCACGTATAAGACAACACCGATTTAACCGATTTTGAATCCGTCTTTGCTGTAAACAAGGTCTCTCCGCTTCTAAGAACCGAAATATCTCCCTTGTTATAGACAATTGTATAATCCTCAAATCTATTGCTTATCGAATGGTGTTTATAGCTTCCCAAGGATTCTTCGCCTTTAAAAAGCTCAACCTTTCCGGCACATCGTGATATTACGAGCCTGAAGTCGCCAAAGACGATGGAAGAGTACTTGTTACCGTTAGTAGCCTCTTCTCCTCCTATAACGCTGTATCTCATGGTGACCATGAAATTATCACCAAAATCTACTTCTTTAGCTGTTGTTATTGTTTTTGAATCTCCAACCCAAGCTGTCATAGCATATCCCAAGTCGGTCTTTATCATATCAACATCGCCGCTCCACATTTCTGTGGTTGTGAACTTGGAGTCAAAGATTTCTTTAGTATATGGGTCGGTAACGAGCTTCTTTGCACTTGTAACGGAAACGGTACAATCAGCAGTTAATTCACCATCAAGAGTCTTAACAGAAATTACTGCAGTTCCCTCAGACCTCGGAGTTACAATACCGTAGTTATCAACGGTTGCAACGCTTTCATTGCTACTGCTCCAAAAAACTGTTTGCACCGTTGTTTCTGCAGGAAGGATTTCAAACGTGAGAGACAACCGCTCGTTTATCGCTATCTGTGCTTCGGAAACGCCGAGAGTAATGCTTTTTGCGTTTACCGTTTCATCCGATGCCTTTATAGGATTGTCATTGATTTCAAGCACTCTGTTGACAATTGCGTCATACCACGAAGATGCGATTTTCTTGTTACCTGAATTGTTAGGAAGATGGTCGTCAACAGACATACAATCCAACGTTCTGTTAAGAGGATATTTGTTATTCATATCAACAAAGTATACCTCTTTTTCATTGGCGGTGGCGTAGTCTGTGCAGAATTTTTCAATTTTTTGGTTTAAATCCGAAAAAGCAGGATCAACTGCAGGTAAAGAAGCAATATATATTATTGCATTTTCCTTGTCTTCATATATAGTATTCAGAAGTCCGGAGTAATATCCCAAAATTTCATCCGCGGTTCTCTGCGCATAGCAATCGTTTGCGCCAAACATACAGAGAATCACATCATAGTCGTTGCCATACTTCTCGACATAGGTTTTATACATTGCCTCTGCTTCGTCGGTTTTTTTGCTGCCTACCGCAAGATGCTGGGAATACTGTGAAGGAAGATTGTAGTAGTTATGTTGATACTGGCCTACAAACTCAAACACGGCACCCGCTTTATAAAGCTTTTCAAACAAGAAGAACCGATATCCGCCGTCAGTTCCGCTTCCGGCAGTGAAAGAATCTCCAAAGCACAAAATTTTTGCAGTTTGATAAATATATCCTTTTTTCAAATCCTGTCTTTCGTACAAAACTGTAGTTTCCGATGAACTGTCTGTATTATCCTGACTCACTACAGGCTCAACGTCACTCGATGTTATTATAACCGACGAATCATCATTTTCAGAAAAATCACTCGATGTTTCTGAAACTATCTCAGAAGTTGTATCAGCAGATGACGTGGTCAACGATGATTCCACATCCGTTTGATTACACGCTGCAAGGATCGACAATGCAAGCGCAATAGCCAAGATTCCTGTTGATTTTTTTATCATTATTTTCTCCTCAGTAAAAAACAAAAGTAAAATTCACCGTCTAATTTTACCACAAACATATATTTTTGTCAATTTTTGAGGATACACGCACTAACTCAAAATTCAGCGAATAACCAGTTGAAAAACGCAAATACTATACTCAAAGAAAAGAGGTGAGTTTGATGAATAACGAGAGAAACAACCGTTATGATAACAACAAAAACCAGAGCAACAATCAGAACAACCAGAACAATAATCAGAACAGCAATCAGAGAAACAACCAGAATAATAACAAGAAAGACAATCAGAACTACTAATAAAAACGCAGCATATATAAAAACAAGCGGCCGATTTTATCGGTCGCTTGTGCTGTTATTAATTAGATTTCTAATTTCTTCGTTTGTAAAAACATACTTTTTGTCGCAGAAGTGACACTCAACCTGTGTCTCTTTTTCTTCCTCTGCAATCTTTTCGAGTTCTTCCCTGCCTACGCTGATTAGCGCCTGTTCAACCCTTTGTTTTGAACAATTGCAACGATACTCAATAGCGCTTTCGTCAAGAAGCTGTGGAGAAAAGCCCTTCAATGCTGCTTCGGTTATCTCGTCAAGAGACATTCCTTTATTAAGCATCTCGGTAATCGGTAATATATTGTTTATATTTTCCTCAAGCGCGCTGATAGTTTCTTCAGATGCTCCGGGAAGCAACTGTATTAGATATCCGCCTGCGCATTTAACCGTAAGGTCGGTATCAACAAGTACTCCCAAGGCACAAACTGTTGGTATCTGCTCGCTGTTTGCATAGTAGGTCGCTATATCCTCGGCAATTTCACCGGAAACTATTGGAATTTGTCCAACGTACGGTTCGCCGAAACCAAGATCTCTTATAACGTACAGGTATCCGTCTTTTCCTACAGCACCTGAAACGTCAAGCTTTCCGTATTGATTAAGTTCAAGCTCAACAACAGGATTTTGCACGTATCCTCTTGGATTTCCCTGAAAATCAGAAACAGCAATGACAGAACCGCAGGGGCCTCCGCCTGCCATTCTCAATGTTACGGAGCTGTCTTCGCTTTTGAGCATACTTCCCATCAAGGAAGATGCTGTTAGCAAGCGACCCAACGCCGCGGTAACGACTGCCGAGGTTTTGTGTATCTGTTCTGCACGATAAACTATAGAAGTGGTATCGGCAACTAACATAACTACCGAACCGTCTTCGGAAATATATCTTTTAATCTTTCCCAAAATTATACCTTCCCAACGACATAAACTATTCTTTGAGTGTCATCCTTGACCTGATTCTTTGTATAATCGTCATATTTCGAGATGACCTTAAGACCGTTTTTCGAGAGCAAATCTTCGATTTCTGCTTCGCTATAGGCAATCTCACAAAAGCTTTCGCAACTTCTATAATAGGAGTCTCCGTCTGCTTCAAAAAAATCAAGATTTATAGTAGTCTTTCCGTTTTTGGTGCTGTTTTGCCAAACACAGTACACGTCTTCACAGTCGTATACATAAGTATTATCCGCCAATATAACGTTGTGCTTGTACTCTGTATTAACATCAAAAATAAACAAACCGTCTTGTTCGAGAAACAGCGAAATTTTTGAAAAAGCAGCGTCGAGTTGATTGATATCGGTTATATGATTAACACTGTCCAAGGTGCAAACAGCGACACCGACGGTGCCGTACAAATCCAACTCATCCATAGATTGATTTAAAAAAAGAATTGGTTTTTCACCGTCGTATGCCTTTTTTACAGCCTCGGAAAGCATTTCGCAGGAAGCATCGGTTCCTATAACATCATATCCCAATCGCGACAATTCTACCGCAAGACTTCCTGTACCGCACGCAACGTCAACGAGTATATTGGAAGCAGGCTTATGCTCGTTGATATACCCATCAATAGCCGACGCAATCAGTTTGTAATTCACATTTGAAGTCAGACTGTCGTAAAACCGTGCAAAAAACGAGTAGCTGCTCATTATTTGTCCTTCAATCTTTCAAATATTACGGTGTATCCGTCCATACCATAATTCAAAGAGCGATTTACACGGCTGATAGTTGCAGTGCTTGCGCCTGTCTTCTCGACGATATCGCTGTACACGTATCCTTCGCTGAGCATCTTTGCTACAACTATTCTCTGTGCCATTGCTTTTAACTCAGGAACCGTGCAGAGATCCTCGAAGAAAGCACTACACTCTTTCATATCTTTAAGAGCAAGAATTGCATTGTAAAGAAATGTAACGTTTGAATCATCAGATAATTTGTTTCCCATGTTCTACGCCTCACTTAAATTGTTTTAACTCTTTATCATTGTACCATTTTACATTGTGAAAGTAAATAGGTTTCCGAAAAATTATTCTTCTGAAAGTGAGATTATTATTTCCTTTATCTCTTCAACGCCTTCCCCACTTTCCGAGGAAAACTCGATAAAGGTGATATCTTCGAAACAAGGGATTTCAGTTTTTAATGCTTCCAAGCGCTCGGTGCGTTGCTTTGAGGAAAGCTTGTCAGCTTTTGTCAGGACTATGATAAAAGGAAACTCCATTTCGATTAAAAAGTCAATCATTGACAGGTCATCTTTTGTTGGAGGATGTCTGAAATCAACAAGCTGAACCACAAGCGCTATGTCTCGACCGCTGTTGAAATAGCCTTCCATCAATTCTGCCCAACGCAATTTTTCGCTTTTTGAAACCTTTGCATAACCATATCCGGGAAGGTCTACAAATCTAACGTTTTCCAGTTTGAAAAAATTGATTGTGGCAGTCTTTCCCGGCATTGAACTGACTCTCGCAAGATTTTTTCGGTTAAAAATCTTATTTATCATCGAGGATTTTCCAACGTTTGACCTACCTGCAAAAGCAATTTCCAAAAGGTCAGATTCGGGCAAAGAATCGCTTGTAGCATATGATGTTTCAAAAGCTATATTATGAAAGTTCATATATTTCTCCTATATCAAGGCAACAGATTTTTTCTCTGTGATATTAACATCGAAACGCTTTGTAGGTTTAACAAAAGCATTATCGATTACCTTGATTATGTTGTCAGAAAAGACAAAATTTATGTTTTCCTTTACGGTAGGGTCAATTTCCTCGATATCCTTCTTGTTTTTCAGCGGTAGGATTACTGTTTTGACTCCGTACCTATATGCAGCCATCGTTTTTTCTTTAAGTCCTCCAATCGGAAGCACTCTTCCGGTCAAGGTAATCTCCCCTGTCATAGCAACGTCGTGTTTAACCTTTATTCCCGACAAAGCTGACAAAAGAGCAGTTGTGATGGCTATTCCTGCAGAAGGGCCATCCTTTGGAACAGCACCCTCTGGAACGTGAATGTGAATGTCAGTTTCCTTGTAAAAATCAGGGTTGACACCATATCTCTCACAAATGGTTCTTACACAGGTCAAAGCTGTTTTAGCGGACTCCTTCATAACGTCACCCAAAGAACCCGTCAATTCAAGCTTTCCCGTTCCCTTCAGAACGGCTACTTCGACAGGAAGGGTTTCTCCTCCTACAGAAGTCCAAGCTAATCCTGTAACAACTCCTACTCTATCCACCTCATCAACAACTTCGACATCAAATTTCGAAGGGCCAAGAAGCGTTGCTATATTCTTCTCATTTATCAGGTGTCTTGTTGCATTACCTTCAAGAATATCAAGAGCTACCTTTCGACAGATCTGCGCAATATTTCTCTCAAGGGAGCGAACACCTGCTTCTCGGGTATAGCAGTCAATCAGAGTATATATTGCCTTGTCGGATATTCTGATTTGATTTCCATCAAGACCGTTTGCCTTCACCTGCTTTTTAACAAGGTGCTTTTTAGCTATATTGAACTTCTCTTCGCGAGTATAGCTCGTGAGCTCAATAATATCCATTCTGTCGTACAATGGTGCAGGAATAGCGTGTGGGTCATTTGCAGTTGTTATAAACATAACTTTTGAAAGATCAAAAGGTATGTCAATAAAATGGTCAACAAACTCTTTGTTTTGTTCTGGGTCAAGCACTTCAAGGAGAGCTGAAGACGGATCGCCTTTATAATCGTTGCCCATCTTATCGACCTCATCCAAAAGTATGAGAGGATTGTTGCATTTTGCCTGACGAAGCGCCTGAATAATTCTTCCGGGCATAGAGCCTATATAGGTTTTTCTATGACCTCGAATATCGGACTCATCCTTTATGCCGCCAAGTGCAACGCGGACGTATTTTCTGCCGAGCGCTCTTGCAACAGACGCTGCGACCGATGTCTTTCCAACTCCGGGAGGTCCAACAAGGCATATAATCTGTCCTGATGCTGCGGCTCCAAGCTGTTTGACAGCCAAAAACTCAAGTATCCTTTTCTTGACCTTTTCCAGACCGTAGTGATCAGCATCCAAAATCTGCGCAGCGGCTTTTATATCGTTTTTCTCTTTTATAGTCGTATTCCAGGGAAGCTCGATGCAACTATCAAGATAATTCCTCTCGAGAGCAGCTTCCTGTGAATTATCGGGAAGTCTTTGTAGCCTCTTGACCTCCTTCAAAAGCTTTTCTTCACTATCTGCAGAAAGCTTGAGTGCTTTAATCTTCTCTATATAGTTATCCTCGTCTTCATATTCTTCCTGAATTTGAAGCTCGTTTTGAATGGTTCTCAGCTGTTCACGCAGAAAATATTCTCTTCTGTTATGGTCTACCTGTGACTGCACGCGCTCGTTTATATCTATCTCGAGCGCTATTATCTCACACTCCTTGTCAAGCATTGAGAGTATGAGTTCCAGGCGCTTCATCTGACTTCCCTCTTCAAGAAACTTCTGTTTTTCTTCAGGGGATATCAAAACGTTAGCGGCAACATATTCAGAGAGCGCGAAAGGGTCGTCGGCTTCCCTGACCTTTTTTATAATTTCTTTTGGCAAACGTGGCACCAAAGAAACTATCTCCTCGAAAAGCGACTTGATGTTTCTGAGATACGCTTCCTTTGCGACAGGTGCGAGCTCGCATTCGGTCACAGGTGCGTCAATAACGTCAGCAACAACAAACTTGCTGCCGTCCGTGAAGCCTGTTGCAATAGCACGCGTTTCACCTTCTGCAACGACCTTTGTTATCCCATCGCGTCCTTTTATCATTTGTTTGATTTTAGCGATGGTTCCTGTTTTATGTATATTGTCTACAGAAATTTCATTCTGGAATTCTTCGATTTGTGATGTCATAAAGACGTATCCGTCGGTTTCAACAGCACTTTTTATTGCTGCTATTGTTTTTTCTCTGCCCACATCGAAGTTGAGCACCATTTCGGGAAACATAACAAGTCCGCGCAATGCTACAACGGGCAAAACTTTTATCTGCATATATGGGTTCCTCCGTATAAACTTAAGACAGCCCAGAAAACTGAGTTTACCGGGCTGTCACTCGCTTTTAAGCGTAAATTAACCTGCAAACTTCTGTGAATTCGTCTTTGTTGATTTTTTGGATGAAGCGGTTACATCACGGAAAATCTCCGGTTCCTCTTTGTTTTCCACACATTCCTTTGTCACAACAATACGAAGCACAGAGGGGTCAGAAGGCACGTCAAACATAATCTTGTTCAAGGTGTTTTCAATTATAGACCTCAAACCTCTCGCTCCTGTTTTGCGTTCTATTGCAAGCTTTGCAATGGCCCTTAAAGCCTCATCATCAAAAACAAGTTCAACATCATCGTAGTCAAGCAGTTTCGTATACTGCTTAACAAGAGAGTTTTTGGGTTCCTTGAGAATTCTTACAAGCATTTCCTCGTCAAGAGGTGCCAAGGTTGTAATTATCGGCAAACGGCCAACGAGCTCAGGAATAAGTCCGAATTTTACAAGGTCATGAGGTGTCGCCTGCGCGATAAACTCTTCTGCCTTGAGGTTGTTGTTAGCACCTATTTTATTCTCAAATCCAATAACAGAGGTTTTAACTCTTTTTTCTATTACCTTTTCGATTCCGTCAAAAGCACCGCCGCAGATGAAGAGGATATTGGAAGTGTCAATCTGCAAAAATTCCTGATGAGGATGCTTTCTTCCGCCTGTTGCAGGAACGTTGGAAACTGTGCCCTCTACTATCTTGAGAAGAGCCTGCTGAACACCTTCACCGCTTACGTCACGTGTGATCGAACGGTTTTCGGATCTTCGGGAGATTTTGTCAATCTCGTCAATATATATAATTCCTTTTTCAGCTTTCTTGATGTCGTAATCTGCAGCCTGTATCAGCTTGAGAAGGATGTTTTCAACGTCCTCACCGACATATCCTGCTTCTGTGAGGGTTGTAGCATCGGCAATTGCAAATGGAACGTTCAGAACTTTTGCAAGAGTCTGTGCAAGCATAGTTTTTCCAACACCGGTAGGACCCAAAAGCAAAACGTTGCTTTTCTGAAGCTCTACGTCGTTTGTGTCGGTTTCTTTCTGAGAAAGAATGCGCTTATAATGATTATATACCGCAACAGAAAGAGTCATCTTTGCATTATCCTGACCCACAACGTACGTGTCAAGAACCTCTTTCATCTCTCTTGGAGTCATCAGGTTTACGTCAGGTTCGTTTTTTGTTGCCTTAGATTGCTTTTTAACGGTATCGAGCTCATCTCCAAGCTCCTCGTCGCTACCGTAGATAATTGAAGAACAAAGCTGGACACAATCATTGCAGATATATATCTCGCCCATTCCTTTTATTAGTCTATCAACGGCATCATATGATCTACCGCAAAAAGAGCAACACATCTTGTTATCTTCAAAATTGTTAGCCATCAGACACCAACCTTATCTTTTTGCAATTACCTTATCAACAAGACCGTATTCCATAGCCTCTTGTGCGGACATAAAGTTGTCACGCTCTGTATCTCTTTCAATAATATCTACAGACTTACCGGTATTCTCTGCGAGAATTTCGTTCAAGCGCTTTTTAATCTTCAGTATATGCTCAGCTTGAATCTTAATGTCAGTTGCCTGACCTTTTGCTCCTCCGAGAGGTTGATGAATCATAATTTCACTGTTAGGAAGTGCAAGACGCTTACCTTTTGCGCCACTTGAAAGAAGGAAAGCACCCATTGAAGCGGCCATACCCATACAGATAGTAGAAACATCAGGCTTAATATACTGCATTGTATCATAGATAGCCATACCTGCAGTTACAGAGCCACCGGGGCTGTTAATATAAAGGCAAATATCCTTTTCACTGTCCTGAGCCTCAAGATACAAAAGCTGTGCTACAACAAGGCTTGCAGTTGCATCGTTAACCTCATCGCAAAGCATAACTATTCTGTCGTTAAGAAGTCTGGAAAATATGTCATAGGATCTTTCTCCTCGACCTGTCTGTTCAATTACCATTGGGACTAAACTCATAATTGGCACCTCCATATATTAAACGTAGGCTCAGGCAGAACCTGACCCTACATAGTTTAGCAGAAATTACTCAGCATCCTCGGTTTTTGCTTTTTTTGCTGTAGTTGTTTTCTTGGCTGTAGAAGTTGTCTTCTTTGCTGTCGATGTTGTTTTCTTAGCAGTAGAAGTTGTCTTTTTGGTTGTGGAAGCAGCGTCGGAAGAAGCTGCCTTCTTAGCTCTTGAATGAGTTGTTTTTATAACAGCAGAAGCTTTAACAAGATCAATTGCCTTCTGGACTGCTATGTCAGCTGAAAGTTCCTCAACAGGAACAAGCTCTTTCACCTTATCCTTGTCCATGCTGTAGGTCTTAGCCATATTCTCGAACTCTGCATCAAGCTCTTCTTCGGTAGGAGCGATGTTTTCAAGCTCTACGATCTTCTCAAGTGCAAGACGAATCTTAACCTGCTTCTGAGCCTGCTCTTCAAACTGCTTTCTGAAGTCAGCCATTGTGAAGCCTGTGTACTGCATATAAAGCTCAAGAGTCATACCCTGAGATGCAAGTCTGTGCTCAAAGTCGTGAACCATATTGTCAACTGCGTGCTCATACATAACCTCGGGAATGTCAGCCTTCATATTAGCGATAACTGTGTCGATAAGCTTATTCTCGACATCGGTCTCTGCTGCCTTTTCCTTGGTCTCTGTAAGTTTTGCCTTAATATCAGCTTTTAATTCATCAAGAGTATCAAATTCACTAACGTCCTTTGCAAACTCATCGTCAGCCTCAGGCAGTTCACGAACTCTGATTTCATTGAGTTTTACCTTGAAAACGCTGTCTTTTCCGGCGAGCTCAGGTACATGGTACTCTGTCGGGAAAGGTACGTTTACGTCAAATTCATCGCCAAAGTTGTGTCCGACAATCTGATCCTCAAATCCGGGGATAAACTGGTTGGAACCAAGAGTCAATGGGTAATTTTCTCCCTTGCCGCCTTCAAATGCTACGCCGTCAACAAATCCCTCAAAATCTATGAGTGTGTTGTCGCCGTTTGCAGCAGCTCTGTCCTCAACATTAACAAGTCTTCCGTTTCTGTCGCGGAGTCTGTCAATCTCTGCAGTTATTTCGTCATCGTTTACAGCAGCAACGGTCTTCTTGACCTCGATACCTTTATAGTCTGTAACCTCAACTTCAGGCTTAACTACAACCTTAGCCTTGAACACAAGACCGTTTTCATCAAGAGAAACGACCTCAACATCGGGATGGTCAACAGGGTCAATGCCTGCTTCCTTGACAGCTGCAGCATATTCTATGGGATAGATGTCGTTGACAGCGTCCTCATAGAAACACTCTTTACCATACATTTTCTCGATAATCTTTCTG
>JAZSEP010000023.1:0-3301 GCA_045531755.1 Oscillospiraceae bacterium
TAAAAAAAAAACAAAAGGGCGCGACACCCAAAAAAGAGTATCCCTCCTTTTTTTGCTTGCGCCGAAAACTTATGCGCAAGCCCTGCGAAAAGTAAAGCCAAACAAGAATAAGGCACATAAAAACTGGGGGGGGCGTCAAGCAGACGTCCGCCGCAGAGCCTTAAAGATTTTCAAGAATCTGTTCTTTTATCAGCTTCATACCCTTGACGGTGGGATGTCCCCACGTCTTGTCGAGGTCATGAAGCCTGATGACCTTTATACCGTATCTCTTCGATGCGTTTTCAAAACAGTCGTATATCGGCTGCTTAAAGCCCGTGTTGAGAACGTGATATATCTTTGCGTCCGGCAACACCTCACGGACACGTCGGGAGAGGGTGCAGATTGCAGGCAGTACGGTGAAAAGCTTTTCCTTTTCGACCGGCTCATAGGTTTCCTCGCCGAGCTCGACGCCGATATAATCATCGTTTGTACCGCCGAATATGAACAGGGTGTCAATTTCGTTCTGCTCAAAAAAGCCTTCCTTTACGAGCTTTTCAAAACGATAGATAAACGAGGAGGTTTCGGAACAATCTGCCTCGTCGTATCCGCGAAAGCAGATGGGAGAGCCCGACCAGCTGTCGTTGAGGACGAGATTTACCCCCGTTTCCTCCACGAACTGATGCCACCAGGTTTCCTCAACCCGTGTAACGTCGGGGCCGTCCTGACCGCCCTTGAAATAATAAGTCACGTACCCCTCGGGGATATACTCCTCAAAGGTGGAATAGCTGTCGCCCAAAATCATAATATTTTTCATCTTTATGTCCTCACAAGCTTGGATTTTCCGTCCCACAAAACCTCAATTTCTACGGGACGGTTTGATTTGACGGTGATTTTCGGTTCTTCGGACCTGTCGCTTCTTGCCTCGCATATCAGCGTAAGCTCGCCGTCCTTGCCAAAGGGGTATCTTTCTACGCCGTGGCGCTCCAAAAGCTCAACGTTCCACACGATTTTGTTCTCGGAAGCAAGCGGCTTTATGCCGAAAACGAACTCAAACAAAACCGCAATCGGACTAAGCCCCGTCCAGCCCACGAAATCCGCCTTGGATTGACCGCCGCGGGAAAAGCTTCCGCCAAGCTTTTCGGGAGCGTAGTTTTCAAACAGAGTGTTTTCTCTCTCAAAGACCTCAACCACCGCATCGAGATGCTTCTTTGCAATTCGGTGGGCAAGGCTCGGCTTTTTATAGTTGTCAAGCCCCTTCAGAACCATATAGGTAACGGGCGCCCAGACACCGCCGCGCCAATAACCGCCGTCAGCGGAAAAATCGGGATGACTTTTGGTGAGAGCGGGGACGGGAAACGGAGTGTCAAACTCCTTCTCGTCGATAAGCCGTTCAATCATCCTTTCGGCTCTTTCGGGGGAAGCACACTCGGCAATCAGCGCCCAAAAAGCGCCGACGTGGCGAACAGAGTTCAAACTGCCGTCGCTGTACCTGTCGTAATAAAAGCCGTCCTTTTCGTCCCAAAGACTGCCGTTTATAACCGCTTCAAGCTGAGTTTTTTCGGCTTCAAGCTCGGGAATAAACTCCTCGAGCGAAAGCTCGCGCGCCATGTTGATGAGTAGCTTACAGCTTAAAAGCATCTGCATACACGCGTCAACCCAAACCATGTGCCCGTGGTCAAAGCAACGGTCATACTGCGGTTGGAGCCTCGGCAGGTTGTCCATACCACAGCCCCAACCCGACGAAAAATAGGTGCCGTCGCGCCAGGTGCGGTTCTTCTTTAACCACCTGTGGTAGCAAAGAAGCGGATAAAAAACCTTCAAAAGCCTCTGCTTGTCGGAAAAGTTGAGATAATACTCCCACTCGCACCACGCCAGAACGTTGGGGCCCGTCGAGGACGGGTCGTGCTTTGTAAAGCGGTCGCAACCGCTCTTTTCCTCGATTTCACGGCAGATAAAGCCGTCGCTGTGCTGATGGGAATAGAGGTTGTCGAGCGTTTTCTGGAAGTTAAAAATTCTGTCTGCGTATTTTGCAAACATCAGAATAAAAGCCGAGTCCCACATAAAAAGACAGCCGTTGAAGGCAGTGTCAATAAAGCTCGAAACAAAGCCCGAGTTTTCGGTTGGCACACATAGGTTTGAAAACGCAAGCTCCCACGCCTTGTCATAGCAGGCAAGATGCGACCTATGTCCGTCCCAAATCGGCTTTGGAAGACGCTTTTTCGCCTCACCGTATGAAACGAGCCTGTCAAAACCGCCCGTCGCGCCGACAAATTCATTTTTCTCAACGAGAGCCTCGTAAACCGTGGTCAGCTCATCGTTTTGCCTGTATAAAGCCACCCTAAACACCCTCCTTTGAGGATATTATACTAAAGACTTCAAAAAAAGTAAACAGGCGAGTTCTTCTCGCCTGTTTTTCACGCTTTTTTCTTTTTGAATATAAGCAAAATAATCACAATTGCAAGAGCAATGCAAACACCCGAAAGAACAAAGTTCAGTATCACCGAAAGGCTCGCTTTCGAGGGGGAGCTGTCGCTTGGCTGTGACGTGATGAGATAACTCGGGTCAATCGAAACATCCCCATCGGGAAGTTCACCGCAAACAGAGCACTCGACCACACCGAGCACGTCACCCTGGTAGCTGTGTCTTACGTCCGCTACCGAGAACGCGCTGACCCTTTTTACCAACTCAAAATCTCTCGGCAGAGTACAGGTCGCAACCGCCTGTCCTTGACTGTCACCGCCGAATCCGTCGGGTCGCATTCCTCCAAAATCCTCGGGTCTTTCGGGACGGGAGCCGTTTTCCCAATCGGGAGGGGCCATATTATCTTGATTAAAGCCGTCCGGCATCTGTCCTTCAAAGCCGTTGGGTCTTTGACCGAACCCGTCGTTGCGGTTGCCGCCAAAATCGTGTCTTCCGCCAACGTTCAACTCGCCCGAGATGCACTGCTGTGTACTGCCGACGAAGATGTGATACTTTTCGCCCACCTTCAAGGTGTCAGCCGAAATAATCGCACCGCTGTAGCTGCGAAGCTTTCCCTTCATCGCCTCGTCGCTTGCAGGGTCGAATTTAAAAACCTCGGCACCGTCTGTGTCGGTAATCAGAATTGCCTCGCCCGAATCCTGCGACCCCGAAAAACGAAGGTTGATAACCGCCTGCCCCTCTTTTTCGCCGTCGGATTCCGCCCAGTCCATTGTCGAACCGAGCGAAACCACCGTACCGCCGAAAACGTAGGAGCCACAGTCGGAATCAAGTCCCGAATCGGCTGCAGGATTTGCCGCGGAGATGACAGTACCGCCGTTTATAACGAGAAATCCGTTGGAAT
>JAZSEP010000105.1:0-8486 GCA_045531755.1 Oscillospiraceae bacterium
TTTATTTGGAACAAAATACAGCGTGGAACAAGTTCGCTGCAAGCGGAAAGATAGCCGACTATCTTGAGTATAGACAGGCCTGTAATAATACTGTTGGAGATTTGTCAAGAGATGCAGATAAAAACAGACGGAATCGTGATAAAGCAACAGAAAATCAATGACAACGACCGTTATCTCACTATATTAACGAGAGATAACGGCGTTATCCGTGCATACGCCAACAGCGTTTGCGGAATTAAAAGCAAAATGTGCAGTTCTACCTCTTTAATGAGTTATTCTGATTTTGTGATAAACGAAAGCAAAGGCAACTTCAGGGTTGTTTCCGCAGATCTGAAAAAAGCATTTTTCAACGTTGGAAGCGATCTTTCAAAGGTTTCTCTCGCCTCCTACCTTCTCGAAGTCACGTCTGTCATTGGTGTTTCTGACTCAAGCTGTGCAGAACTTTTACGGTTGCTTTTGAACACTCTTCATTTTATTGAGCAAGGCACTGTTGATATCTTTGTTTTGAAATCTATATTTGAACTGCGGTCTCTTGCACTTTGCGGTTTTGCACCGCAGGTTGCCGTGTGCTGTCAGTGCAGCGAATATACGGATGAAAAGATGCGCTTTTCTATAAAGACCGGCGAAATAGTCTGTGATAGTTGTTTTACAGAATATCAGGAAAAAAGCGCGACGCGCGAACTAACACCGGACGCGCTCAAGGCCGTACGCTTCATAGTTTTTGCCGAGTTGAAAGACGTTTTCAAACTAAAACTCTCACCGCAACTTGCAAAATATGTTACAACAATTACCGAAGACTATTGTCGTTTCCAATTGGAAAAACAATTTAACACACTAAACTTTTTTTACAGCGTAATTTAAAGGCGGTATACATAATGAACAAGATATATACCACATTGGAACTTGATAAAGTTCTTCAAAAGCTTGCAGATGAAGCTCGTTGTGAAGACACAAGGAGCCTGGCGCTTTCCATTCAGCCCGAGTCTTCCCTCTCGGAAACTCGCAGACTAATGCAATATACAAACGATGCGTTTGTTCTGTCTATGCGCTATGGCGCTCCTGCAATCTTTGGTGTTAAAAACGTAACCTCTTCGCTTAAAAGAGCTAATATTGGTGCAGTACTCACAGCTCGGGAGCTCCTTGACATAGCCGAGGTTTTGAGAAATATACGCGGTCTTTGTCAATGGAAAGAGTATTCTCAAGAGATTGAAACCTCGCTCGACGACTTTTTTGAGCGTCTTTCCCCTAATAAGTATCTTGAGGAAAAAATTACAAGTTGCATCCTCAGCGAAGAGGAAATCGCCGACAACGCGAGTGCTGAGCTTGCCGATATAAGAAGGAAAATGCGCAGCTGCTCGCAAAATGCACGTGCTCAGCTTGAAAAGATGATCCGCACACCTGCATATCAAAAATTTTTGCAGGAAAACATAATTACGATGCGCGATTCAAGATTTGTTGTTCCTGTTAAAACCGAGTATAAAAGCGAGGTTAAAGGTCTTGTACACGACACTTCTGCGAGCGGTGCTACCCTTTTTATCGAGCCTGCTGCGGTCGTTGAATTAAACAACGAGCTTAAAATCCTCAAGTCCAAAGAAAAACAAGAAATTGAGCGCATAATGACCGAGCTTTCTGCAGAAACCGGAAGTTTTTCCGAAAACATTGCCGACAGCTATGCAGTTTTGATAAACCTCGACCTGTTCTTTGCAAAGGCAAATCTTGGAATTGGTATGAAGGCTTGCGTTCCCAATCTAACAGATGACGGTATCATTGACCTCAAAAAAGCCAGACACCCGTTGATAGACGCAAAATCCGTTGTTCCAGTCGACATCTATCTCGGCCGTGAATTTGACACGTTAGTCATAACAGGACCAAACACGGGCGGAAAAACCGTTTCGCTGAAAACCCTGGGACTTTTCTCTCTTATGGCTATGTGCGGTCTTATGATTCCGTGTGAAGAAAACAGCACAATAAGTGTTTTTGACAAAGTCCTGGCTGACATAGGCGATGAACAGAGTATCGAGCAAAGCCTTTCTACCTTTTCTTCACATATAAAGCGCATAATCGATATACTCAATACAGCTGACGGGCGTTCTCTCGTACTTCTTGATGAATTAGGAGCAGGAACCGACCCTGCAGAAGGTGCCGCACTTGCTATCTCAATTATCGAAAAGCTTCGCGAAAAAAAGAGCAAAATTGCAGCAACAACACACTATTCCGAAATCAAGATGTATGCATTGGAAACAGAAGGTGTACAGAACGGTTGTTGCGAGTTTGACGTTTCTACTCTCAAACCCACCTACAAGCTACTGATTGGTGTGCCCGGTCGTTCCAACGCCTTTGCGATTTCAAAACGCCTTGGAATAGAAGAATCTGTGATAGAACGAGCAAAACAACTACTTTCCAACGAGGACACCAAATTCGATAAGATAATTTCCTCTCTGGAAGAAACGAGAATTGAGCTCGCAAAGCAAAAGGATGCCGCGCGTATCGATGCTGTGAAAGCGGCAAGAGAAAAGGATGAAATAAGCAAATTGAAAAAACAGCTTGAAGCGCAGAAGGAATCCGAACTCAAAAAAGCTCGAGATGAAGCAGACAGGATTGTAAAGGACACAAAATATCAAGCAGAAAAGCTAATACAAGAGCTGGAAGCCGCTTTGAAAGAAAAGAACTCTGAAAGCTTCTTCCAGATGGCTTCAAAGGCCAAGTCCGAAATCAAATCGAAATATGCAAAGCTTGACGCTCTTGCAGACCCTGTTACTAAAAAGAGCACCGAAAAGTACACCCTTCCCCGAAGGCTCAAAAAGGGTGATGACGTTCTCATCGTTGACATTGACAAAGAGGGCGTTGTTATAAGCGACCCTAACGGTGACACCGTGCTCGTTCAAGCAGGAATAATCAAAACTTCTGTTAAGATTGATAACCTGCGACTCATTGACAGCGGTAAAAAGAACAAAGTTACTGCAACTGCCTACACACGAAACGTAAAAAGTAAAGCAGTTGCCGATTTCAAAACCGAGCTTGATATACGCGGAATGAATATTGAGGAAGCCTTTGTTGAACTCGATAAGTTTATTGACGACTGTCTTATAGCGTCTATCCCCCAAGCACGTATTATACACGGCAAAGGAACGGGTGTGCTCAGAAACGCTGTACAAACCTATCTCAGAAAGCACAAAAGCGTACGCACCTTCCGCCTTGGTGTATACGGAGAGGGCGAAAACGGAGTAAGTATTGTGGAGTTTAAATAACGTTATGGCTATTGATTCTCTTAAAATCAAAGAGCAACTCGACTTCGATTGTGATGTCGAGTTGCTTGAAACCGTTGATTCTACAAATCTATATCTGAAAAGAAAACACAGTACACATAAGAACACGCTCGTAATAGCTAAAAACCAAACAGCCGGAAAAGGAAGACACGGCAAAAGCTTTTACTCGGACGGAAACGGTATTTATATGAGCTTTTTGCTCAACAAGTCCATTCCAGTTTCAAAGGTTTATCTGCTGACTACAACTGCTGCGGTGGCTGTTGCAGAAACATTGAACGCGCTGTATGGTATTGATGCAAAAATCAAGTGGGTAAACGATATCTACTCCAACGACAAAAAGCTGTGCGGAATACTGTGCGAGGGCGTTTTTAATAACGAAGGATGTTATGAAAAATCCATTATCGGTATTGGAATCAACGTTTTAAAATCGCTCTTTCCTGCTGATATCTCAGATATAGCAATCTCGCTTGAAGACGTTGTTCCTGACGCGAAAATTGATAGAAATTTGATAATAACTTCTATCGTTAATAGGTTTTATCAGTTAATTAACTACAACGAAAAGAAACTCATTGAAAGGTATAAGGCTCTATCGCTCATGCTCGATAAAACAATTACCGTAATTTCTGTCGACGGAAATTACGTCGCAAAGGTAATTGACATCGACAGTACAGCTCAACTTATAATTCAAAAACCAAACGGTGAAATTATAGCACTCAATTCAGGAGAAATCAGTATTAAAATTTAATATCCTAAAAAGAAGCCTCTGTGCAATGCACAGAGGCTTTACGTTATGCTGATTTTCTTTCCTTCCAAAGCACCCAAAGCTGAGGAGCGATGGCAACTGAAGAATAAACGCCGTGAATCATACCAATCATCATCGGGAATGTGAAGGACAGTATCGAATTTACGTTGAAGATAACAGCAACTACACAAACAACAATCAATGCAGAAACTGTGGTAATCGTTGTGAGCAACGTTCTTCTGAAACACTCGTTAAGGCTTATATTAACAAGCTCAGCAACAGGCTTTTTATCTCCGTATGTGTTTTTATTCTCTCTGATTCTATCATAGATAACGATTGTATCGTTGACAGAGTAGCCGAGAATCGTTAGAACGACTGCCATAAAGTTTGTATCAATTGATATTCCAAAGATAACAAACGTTGCGAAAACAACGAAAATGTCATTGAGAAGTGCTATGACAGCGCAAACACCTGCAGACCAACCGCCAATCTTTCTGAATCTTATGCCGATAAACACTATCATTAGGACAGAAGCGACTGCTACCGCAACAAGACTTTTGAGGAGCATTTCGGTACCGATAACCGGATCGACAGTACTGGACTCGACGTACTTTACTGAAAAAGGCTCTTCAACTGCTGTGTTGACTTTTTCCATTGTTTCGGGTGTAAGTCCCTCGTTACTTCCAAGTGTAACAACAAGATTTGTTACGCCTGTAGCAATACTCCTGCTTTCACGAACGGTAACTTTTCCTACAATATCCTCGATAGCAGCTTCGAAACCCGCTTTATCTATGTCGCCTTCATATGAATAGGTTATGATTGTTCCACCCTTGAATTCGATGTCGAGATTAACACCGAATGCAAAAGCGCAAACAAGAGTAAGCGCAATAATAGCGATGGAGATTATGAAATAAATTCTTCTGTTTTTTATAAAATCAAATCTCATTATTTCTTACCTCCGTACAGCCAAAGTTTGCGGAAGGGTTCAAATTTGGAAATAGACTTGAGCATAAGTCTTGTTGCACCAACACCCATAACAAGATTACAGATAACACCAACGAAAAGTGTGTATCCAAAAGAGTAGATTACGCCGGAGGTAGAGGCCCCAAACAGGAAAGTAAAGAATTTGGCTATCCATGCGAATATACTATTAGGATCACCAAAAGCACCCATGAGAATTACAGAAACGATAAGGACCGTAATATTTCCGTCGAGCACCGCACCAAATGCCTTGGAGAAACCGATATCAATTGCCTTTTCGAGCGTTCTTCCTTTTGCCAGTTCTTCTCTGATTCTTTCGCTTGTAATTACGTTGGCATCAACACCCATACCGATGGAAAGTATTATACCTGCAATACCGGGAAGTGTGAGTGTGAAGCTCGGGATTCCGGGGAAGAATCCGGAAATTGCAGCGATTGAGCCTGCAGCCTGTCCGAGAAGCGCAATACTCGCAATCAAACCGGGAAGTCTGAAAACAAATATCATAATAAGGCAAACAACCACAAACGCAATTATTCCTGCAAGTACCATCGCTTGAAGCGCGCCTGCACCAAGAGTTGCATTTATAGAGTTGAAGTTCTGAGAATTAAGCTTAAAAGGAAGCGCGCCTGCATTTATTCTGTCAGCAAGAGCGTTTGCTGCGTCTGCGGTAAAATCGCCGGTTATGCAAGCAATTCCGTCGGTTATCGGTTCGTCCTTATTAACGACGGGATTAGATATACAAACGTCATCCATCCAGATAGAAATTATCTCTCCGCCGAGTCTTTTGGTTGCATCAGCAAAAGCCTGTTTTCCGCTTTCCTTCAGCGTGAGCTCGACGGCGTAGGAGGTCAACATTGTATTAGGATCCTGAATAACGATAGTTTCGGCTTTTTCTATGTCAGCACCTTGGATAATTACAGTATCCTTTGTGACGCCCGTGGGGGCTCCGTCGGCATCAACCTCAAATCCTTCACGGAACGTGAGGAGCGCTGTTGCGCCAAGCTCTTCAATTGCCGCAGCAGGGTCAAACTCTGTTTCATCCTCTTTCCAAGGAAATCTGACAATGATTCTGTTATTATCATAGTCAGTATAGACCTCGGAATCTGTTATGTTCTGTGAAAGCAATCTTAGTTTTATTACTGCTTCCGCAGACGACATCTGTTCGTCAGTAACAGGTTCGGTTGTATCGGGAACAAACGTAACCTCAACACCACCGCGGATATCAATACCAAAGCGGATATCCCCTGCTCCTTTAATATACGTCGTTTTTATGTCGCCGAAGGTTGTACTTACGCCAAAGAAGGAAAGGTAGGCAAAGCAAACAATCAAAGCAGCCACTATAAAAACGACGGGCTTTGAAACTCTTTTCATTTTTACCTCCAAGTATTTTGCACCAAAAACGGGGCAATCGTATATTTATAAATTATATTGCAGACACGCAAAAAAGTCAATATACGATAAACCCCGTTTATACTATATTCTCTTGTCAAGAATTTCGCGATATTTGTTATAGAATTGCTCGTACTCCCCTGCATCAAGAGCAGCACGAATCTTTTCCATAAGCGTGTTGTAGAAATATAAATTGTGCATTACCGTCAAGCGCTGGCCCAACATTTCATTCGCTTTGAGAAGATGACGCACATATGCTCTGCTGTGGTTTCTGCAGGTAGGACAATCACATTCTTCATCTATCGGGCGATCGTCATTTTCGTATTTAGCATTAAACATATTGCGAATTCCGCTCCACGTGAAGAGATGTCCGTGACGCGCATTTCTGCTCGGCATAACACAGTCAAACAGGTCAACGCCCCTATACACAGCCTCGAGAATGTTAACAGGTGTTCCGACCCCCATAAGATATCTCGGTTTATCTGCAGGCATATGCGGTTCGACAGCAGAGATAATACGGTACATATCTTCTGCCGGCTCACCGACGGCAAGTCCGCCGATAGCATATCCATCTAAATCAAGCTCCGCTATTGTCTTCATATGTTCTACTCGGAGATCGTCGAAGGTACATCCCTGGTTAATTCCAAAAAGAAGTTGGTTTGGGTTTATTGTGCCCTCAAGAGAGTTAAGCCTCTGCATTTCAGCCTTGCAACGACGAAGCCATCTTGTTGTACGCTCACAAGACTTTTTTGAATACTCATATTTTGCAGGATTTTCAACACATTCATCGAACGCCATTGCTATTGTAGAGCCAAGATTCGACTGAATTTGCATACTCTCTTCCGGACCTATAAAAATCTTTCTGCCATCAACGTGTGAAGCAAAGCTTACGCCTTCTTCTTTGATGTTTCTGAGCTTTGCAAGTGAAAAAACCTGAAATCCTCCGCTGTCTGTGAGAATAGGTCCTTTCCATCCCATAAACTTGTGCAGACCGCCAAGGGATTTGATAAGCTCGTCTCCGGGTCTGATGTGAAGATGGTATGTGTTGCACAGCTCCACCTGACACTTTAAGTCGACCAGGTCATACGACGATACTCCGCCTTTAATTGCAGCCGCAGTGCCAACGTTCATGAACGCCGGTGTTTGCACAGTACCGTGTACAGTTACAAATTCTCCTCTGCGGGCATTGCCCTCTTTTTTCAATAATTTATACATTTAATACCTCGTTACAATATTGCCATCGAATCACCGAAGCTGTAAAACCTATATCTGTTTTCAACGGCTATCTTATAAGCATTAAGCACATTTTCTCTGCCAGCAAACGCAGAAATGAGCATTATAAGCGTACTTTCGGGCAGATGGAAGTTTGTTATTATTCCGTCCAAAACCTTGAACTCATAACCGGGAAATATAAAGATGTCTGTATATCCTTCCGATGCTTTTATGCATCCTTCTTTTTGTGCAACAGACTCGATAGTACGACAGCTTGTAGTTCCTACTGCAATAACTCTGCCGCCGTTTTTCTTGGTTTCGTTTATTAATCTCGCTGTTTCCTCATTCATTTCATAATGTTCGGAATGCATGTGATGCTCTTCAATATTGTCTGCTTTTACTGGTCGAAAGGTACCAAGGCCCACATGAAGCGTAACAAAGGCAATTTTGACACCTTTTGCTCTGATTTTATCCATCAGCTCGTTTGTAAAGTGCAAGCCTGCGGTGGGGGCTGCGGCTGAGCCAAGCTCTCTTGAATAAACGGTTTGATATCGCTCACGGTCCTCAAGCTCTGCGGTTATGTAATGCGGAAGCGGCATCTGTCCTATCTTTTCAAGAACGTTGAAAATGTCGCCTTCACATTCAAATCTTGCAAGACGGTTTCCGTCGGGTTTTACTTCTATTATTTCTGCGGTCAAAAGACCTTCTCCAAATTCAAACCTTGCACCTTTCAGTGCTTTTTTGCCGGGCTTTACCAGAATTTCCCACACATCTTTTTCTTTTCTCTCTAAGAGTAAAAACTCTATCCCTGCACCCGTATTGACTTTATTACCGTACAGACGCGCAGGAATTACGCGGGAATCGTTTACAACCAATAAATCTCCTTCATTCAAAAA
>JAZSEP010000025.1:0-34727 GCA_045531755.1 Oscillospiraceae bacterium
GGCAACGTATTCCCCTGCAGTAAGCTTTCTCGGTATCTCCCCTGCAAGGCACGCAGAGAGAGCGATAAGACCCTCAGAATATTTTTTGAGAGTTTCTTTGTCAACGCGCGGTTTGCCGTAAAAGCCTTCTGTAAAGCCCAAGGAAACGAGTTTTATAAGATTTTGATATCCCGTATTATTTTTACATAAAAGAACCAAGTGAAAGGGCGGATTTTGTATTCTGTCCGCCTTGTCGAATCTTGAAGCAGGTGCAACATACACCTCACAGCCAATTATCGGCTTTATGTTGTATTTAGCGGCAGTTTTGTAAAAGTCTATTGCACCGAACATAACACCGTGGTCAGTTATCGCCACAGCCTTTTGTCCCATCTCGGCTACTTTTTTCATCAAATCATCAAGCTTGCACGCGCCGTCAAGCAAACTATAGCAGGTATGAAGATGAAGATGGCAAAATCCGGACATAGTTGCACCTCCGTTTCGTTTTATCGGTTTCAATAGTATTATATTATATTTTTTACAATTCTTCAATTAGTTTGAGACAATATAAATAAAAGTATTGTTTTTTTTGTCATTTTCTGTTAAAATTAATGTGTTATCTTATATCCAAACCGTGTTGCGAATTTATACTTTGTTTTTTGCATATAATTTTCTAAGCGGTGTGGACAACAGGAGGAAATAATGAAAAAAGTAATCATAACATCCGACAGCACTTGCGATCTTTCTGAGGAACTTATTTCAAAATATGACATAAAAATTATACCAATGCCCATTACAATGGGTACAGATTCATATCTTGACGGTGTTGACGCCACTGCCCTTGATGTATTCAAGTATTTTGAAAGCACGGGAGACCTTGCAAAATCATCCGCAACCCCAGTTCCAACGTATCAAGAGTTTTTTAAAAAGTACGTTGATGACGGATATGAGGTTGTTCACATAGGTCTCAGCAGTAATCTTTCAGCGACCTACAACAACTCTCTTCTCGCCGGAGAAACACTTGAAGGATGCTATTGTGTAGACAGCAAAAACCTTTCTACAGGAATTGGTCTTTTGGTCATCGAAGCAGCACTTCAAAGGGACAAAGGCTTGTCGGCATCCGAAATTGCAAAAAGCATCGAAGCCCGTTGTGACAAGGTTAACGCAAGTTTCGTTATTGACACCTTGAAGTACTTGGCGAAAGGCGGCAGATGTTCGTCTGTTGCGGCTTTGGGCGCAAATATGCTCCAGCTGAAACCCTGTATCGAGGTTCAAAACGGTTCTATGTCTGTGACCAAAAAATATCGCGGTAAATTTTCCGCCTGCCTTGCAAGCTACGTAAGTGACCGTCTTAAAGACAATGACAACATTGATACTTCAAGGATTTTTGTAACTCACTCGCATTGTTCTCCCGAAATTGTTGAAATGGTAAAACAAGAAGTTGCTAAATATAAGAATTTCGATGAAATTCTTGAAACGACAGCAGGCTGTACGATATCCGTACACTGTGGCCCTAATACCCTTGGAATACTCTACTTCAATAAATAAGTCGATTTGAAAGGAGCTGTGCATCATGATCGGAGATTTACATTGCCACACCAAACTATCTGATGGTTCTATGGGAATCGAAGAGCTTGTTGCATATGCCAAACGAATGGGGCTTGATTTTCTTGCCATAACCGACCACGACACAATGGCTGGCGTAAAGCGCGCTTCTGTTCTTTGCAGTCGCTACGGAATTTCCTTGATTTCCGGATTAGAGCTTTCGGTTATGGATAACTCTCGCAAGCGAAAGGCCCATATTCTTTGTTACCTTCCCGACAAAACCATTCTTATTGATAGCCTTTGCAGCAAGATAATATCAAGCCGGTCAAAAGCCGGACAGAAAATGGCGTTAGAGGTAATGAAGTATTACCCTATAGTAATCGAAAATATCCTCAAGTTTTCACAAGGCAGCCTGTGCATTTACAAACAGCATATAATGTGTGCCTTGATGGAAGCAGGTTATACTAATGAAATGTTCGGAGACCTTTTTAAAGACTTGTTTGATACTAAAAACGGACGTGCTTATGAGCCGGTTGAATATCCGGACGTAGAAGCTGCCTTGAAGATTATAAAATCCTCAGGAGGAATTGCCGTTCTTGCACATCCGGGAGTATATTCAAGCTTTGAACTTGCCGAAGAAATGGCAGAGAAAAAGTTGATTTCGGGAATTGAGCTATACCATCCCAAAAATACAGACCAGGACAAAAAGCAAATTCTTGAGCTTTGTGATAAATACAAACTCATCACCACAGGCGGAACTGATTTCCACGGTATGTATGCAAAAAGGCCAAACCCCATTGCGACCTGTATGGCTACAGACCAACAGATAAGCGCCCTGTTTGCACTAAAATCTAAGTAATAGGAAGTAAATGCTATGCGTTATAATTACACAACTACGGGGGTTTGTTCAAGACAAATTTCCTTTGATATTGAAGACGGCAAAATTAAAAACGTAGTATTTGTCGGCGGATGCAACGGAAATCTCAAAGGCATTTCCTCGCTTGTTGAAGGCGCGGACGCCAAAGACATCATAAAAAGGCTCCGAGGAACAAAGTGCAACAGCAAAAGCACCTCTTGCCCCGACCAGCTTGCAGTTGCAATAGAAAAAGCTCTTTCAGAGATTGAATAAACATATCGTAAAGTAGGTGAACAAGATGCGTAGCTTCGAAGACGAAGATATGAAAATCGCAGGCGCGACTGCCGAAGAAGAAAATACATCCTATGGAGATATAGCTGCAGTTGCTTTTAAATTACAGCTTGAGAGTGGAAATATTGAAAAAGCAAAGCATCTTGGCACTATTGTTGCGGATAAAATAGCTTCTGCGCCGTTTATCGACAAGGTTTCAAAACAGAAAATGATACTAATCCGCTTTTGTGTAACAAACTTTATTTCAATTATGCTACGCGACGAAACACTCACACACATAGCTGTAGACGGGTTTGAAAGCATAGTTGCAGAAAAGTTTGGAATAAGCGCAGATGACGATATGGTTAGTGAAATGTACACGGTTTTTCTTATTGCTTCAAGAGAAAAAATCAACGTGGCACAGCACATAGCACAAACCTACTCTCGCTTCTGTACCTCAAAAGATGACGCCATAGCCGATGCTTTGGGAATCTATGATTTTTGTGGAGATGCTGTTTCCTCCGCTATAAAAGCTTTGAATTTTGTTGATATCCGCTCTGTCTAAACTAAAACCTTGAATAAATAAACACCCCATCTTAAATAATAAGTTGTATAGCAGCTTATTGAAGACGGGGTGTTTTTTTGTTAGTTATTTTCATTCGTACCATAATTCTGTATCTTGTGATAGTTATCTCTTTGCGAATAATGGGAAAAAGACAGCTCGGAGAACTTCAACCATCGGAGCTCGTTATCACAATTTTGATTTCTAATATAGCCACACTCCCTATAGAAGACACAAACATTCCCCTTTTGGGAGGTCTTATTCCTATATTAACGCTTGTTTGTCTTGAGGTGTTTGCCTCAATACTTGGAATAAAGTCACAAAGAGCAAGAAAACTGATTTCAGGCACGCCGACGTTCGTGATAAAAAACGGTGTGATCGATCAAAAAAAGCTACGTGACCTCAGATTTACGACAGATGACCTTATGGAAGGATTGCGCGAACAGAGTATTTTTGACATAAGAGACGTTGACTATGCTATCGTTGAAACTACAGGCAAGCTCAGCGTTTTCAAGGTCTTTGATCAGCAGGAGGTTACCGCAAAAATGTTGAAAATCTCTCCTAAATGCAGCAGCAACTCCCCGCAAACTACGGTAATAAGTGACGGAAAACTAATAGAAGACGGTATGAATTACTGCAATATTGACGAGCGATTTATTGCAAATATTTTAAAGAAAAACAACTGCAACATCAAAGACGTTTTTATTATGACCTGCAACCGTTCACGAGATTATTATATAGTTAAAAAGGAGCTCTAAATGTCGCGTTTTATAACCGCTATAATTATTTTTGCACTGATAATTTCAAGCTCAACAGCGTCAGTTATATATATTTCAAAAAGCGAGAAGGTGTTACAGTCACACCTTGACAGCATTGTTGAAAGCGCAACAAACGGAGATATGAAGCAAGCAGAAAAATTTTCTGAAGAATTCGTTGAAAAATGGAATTCTATGGAACCTCTTTTTATAATGCTTATACGGCATCACAGCGTAGACGAAATAACAAAATATTCAGCACGTCTTTCGACGTATTGTAAATATGAAAAGCCTTCTGAAGCCATCGCAGAAGCACGTATGATAAAAACGATATTAAAACATATGAGCGATGACGAAAAACCGAGAATGCACAATTTCTTTTAAGTGTCACGAATCCCCCTTTTTGAATAGAATAGAACAAGCCTGCACAAAATTTTCTTTCCTTGTGATTAAACACTGATTGGACTGTAAATAATATTAACACAAACATTCCAATTCGGAGAGTGAACTTCAAGTGACTGTTAAAAGAGGAGATATTTACTATGCAGATTTGAGCCCTGTTGTGGGTTCAGAGCAAGGCGGAGTAAGGCCTGTACTGATTGTACAAAACGATATTGGCAACAGATACAGCCCAACAGTTATTGCCGCCGCAATTACAAGTCAGCGCGAGAAAGCAAAGCTACCAACACACATCGAGGTGCGTGGAGAAACCTGCGGTCTTGCCAAAAACTCTGTTGTTCTTTTGGAACAGATACGAACCATTGACAAAAGACGTCTTAAGGAACATATGGGAACCTTGGACGATAATTCAATGAATCTAATTAACCGTGCTCTGTCAATAAGCTTTGGATTAGGGCTTGGAGACAGTGAAAATATCAGCTTTACATAAAGCTGCAAAAAAACCGACCGCAAATGCGGTCGGTTTAATTTTATCAGCCACCAAGATATGCCTTTTTGATTTCATCGCTCTCTGCAAGCTCTTTTCCCGTTCCGGAATATGCAATTCTTCCGTTTTCAAGAACATAAGCTCTGTCAGAAATAGCAAGCGACTTTCCTGCGTTCTGCTCTACCAAAAGAATGGTTGTGCCACGCTTGTGGTATTCCTTAATAATATCGAACACCTGATCGACCAAAAGCGGTGAGAGTCCCATTGAGGGTTCGTCGAGCATTAACAGCTTAGGATGACACATCATCGCTCTGCCCATTGCGAGCATTTGCTGTTCACCGCCCGAAAGAGTACCTGCAATTTGGTTTCTTCTTTCACCAAGACGAGGGAAGGTTGTGTAAATTTCCTCTACGTCCGCTTTAATCTGAGCCTTATCCTTCTGTGTATAAGCGCCCATCATTAAGTTCTCGTAAACTGTGAGTTCTTGAAAAACGTGTCTGCCTTCCGGAACCTGAGTCATACCGAGGTTTACTATCTTGTGACCGGGCATTTTGGTAATATCGGTGCCGTTGTAAATCACGCTGCCGCTTCTTGCAGGAATAAGTCCCATAATGCTCTGCATTGTAGTAGTTTTGCCTGCTCCGTTTGCGCCGATCAAGGTAACAATTTCACCCTCGTTTACTTCAAAGCTGATATCCTTAATTGCTTGGATAACGCCATAGTAAACGCTTAAATCTTTAACTTCTAACAGTGCCATATTATTACCCCCTTATCCACCGATATACGCTTTAATTACTTCGGGGTCGTTGAGAGCAACAGAGGGGGTTCCCTGTGCTAAAACCGTACCAAAGTTTAAAACGGTTACTTCGTCGCAAAGACCGGATACAAACTTCATATCATGCTCAATAAGAAGTATTGTTATATCAAATCTATCGCGGATGAGTCGTATAGTATCCATGAGCTCGGCAGTTTCGTTAGGGTTCATACCTGCCGCAGGTTCGTCCAAAAGAAGAAGTTTGGGATTCGTTGCCAATGCTCGAGCAATTTCCAATTTACGCTGTTTTCCGTAAGGAAGATTACACGAAAGGTTGTTTCTCTCATTATAAAGGTCAAAAATTTTCAAAAGCTCTTTTGCCTTTTCGCGCATTTGCTTTTCAACCTTAAAATGACGAGGAAGGCGGAACATGCTTTCAAAAAGTGAGCATTTAAATTCCGGCTGATTGTGAAGTCCAACCATTACGTTACGGATAACGCTCATATTATTAAAAAGACGAATGTTTTGGAAGGTACGGGCAATACCGCAGTGGTTTATGTGCTCCTGACCCTTACCCGTCAGATTTACACCATCAAGGGTAAACTGACCCGTAGTAGGTTTGTAAACACCTGTAAGCATATTAAAAACCGTTGTTTTGCCGGCACCGTTAGGGCCAACCATACCATATATCTGGTTTTTTCTTATCTTAAGATTAAGTTCCGAAACCGCCTTCAAACCGCCGAAGGAAATGCCTAAATTTTGAGTTTCAAGTATATAGTCAGACATTATTTACCCTCCTTTGAAGGTTTATCGGGATTAACCGTCGAAGAAGAAACCTGAAGGTCAACTGACAAGATTTCGTTCATCTCAATTTTGGTAGGAACTCGATCCCATTTAGCCTCGTCATCGCTTTGATGCGCAGGGTTGTGCCGCTTGAACTTACCGAGAAGATTTTTAAGGTTATACTTTTCTCTAATGCCTTTGAACATAGGCGCGTTGTTGTAAATGACAATTACTATAAGAACCAGCGCATAGAACAGATCCTGAAGCACTGCCAAGTCACCTGTGAGGTGCTTTTGCAAGAAGTTGTCGAGGAATGTGATAACTGTTGCGGCGATAATAGAGCCGTTAATGCTACCCATACCACCGAGTACTACCATAACCAAAATCTCGATAGAATAGTTATAGCTGAAGTTTGTACTCTGGATAGTGAACTGTGCAAAGCTATAAAGAACACCTGCAATACCTGCAAAAAATGCAGACACGATAAACACAGAAAGCTTGTACTTTGTTACGTTGATACCTGTTGCTTTTGCGGCAATTTCGTTATCTCGAATAGCTGTGATAGCACGTCCGTGTTTTGAACGAATAATGTTTTGAACAACGAACAGGCAAACAAGCACCAAAACAAAGCCGACGATAAACAGATAGTTTCTGTCAAAACGGGGGGTTTTAAGACCCAGAGAGCCACCAAAGGATTCGCTTGACGAGTTCATAAATATTGCTCTTACAATCTCGCCGAAAGCAAGTGTTACGATCGCAAGATAGTCACCTTTTAGTCGCAATGCAGGAAGACCGATCAGAAAACCGCAAATCGCAGCGGCAATACCGCCTACAATCAAAGAAATAACGAGATTTACAAGTGAGCTTTTGCCCAAAAGACCTGCATCGTTGAGCAAAACGGAAACCTTGCCGCCAAGGTATGCACCAACGCACATAAAGCCTGCGTGTCCCAAACTGAGCTCACCCAAAAATCCAACTACCATACTAAGCGATACCGCAAGTATGATGGAATAAGAAATTCTTTCCAAAAGGTAAAGGCTTGAAACCTTGATTCCACCGTCAAGAGAGATAAAGGTTAAAACGATTGTAACAACGGAAATAACAAAATAATTTATATAGTCCTTCCATTTGATGCTTTTTAAATTCATCATACCTTCTCCCTCCTTACCTTACCAAGAATACCGGTGGGACGAACAAGTAAAATTATGATAAGAATCAAAAATTCGATAGCGTCAGTGTAGGGGGCGATAGGTGGTATTGTCAAGGAAATTGCCTCAACTACACCCATTAGAAGACCGCCTACCATTGCGCCTGAAATAGAGCCGATACCGCCAATTACCGCAGCGGTAAATGCTTTGATACCGGGCATAGCACCAAGTGTATTTGAAAGGCTTGGTGATTTTATCAGCATGAAAAAGCCGGCAAGTGCTGCCAAAGCGGAGCCGATTGCAAAGGTAATGGTAATAATTTTATTAACGTTTATACCCATAAGCTGAGCTGCGCCCTTATCCTCGGATACAGCAATCATAGCACGACCCGTTTTTGTGTATTTAACAAACACGCTGAGTCCTGCCATAACCAGCGTCGAACAAACCAACGTTACTATAACGTAACCTTGAATTCTGAGTCCTACAAAGTTAACACTGCCCAAATTTATGAGATTGACCATTTTCGGTGCAGATCCAAAAATAATTTGCGCTGTTGATTGCAAAAGATAGCTCACGCCGATTGCAGTGATAAGCACAGCCAAAGGAGAGGCGGAACGCAAAGGTTTATAGGCAATCTTTTCGATAAGAACGCCCAAAACCATACAAACTACCATCGCGATAAGAAGCTGTAATATAGGATTGTTTATAGGTGTGAGTGTGAGATAAAGCATAAAACCGCCCACCATAATTACATCACCGTGAGCGAAGTTAAGCATTTTTGCAATACCGTAAACCATCGTATAGCCTAAGGCTATCATAGCGTAAGTACTGCCGATACTCAGACCATTTATCAAAGTTTCAATAAATTCCATAACAAATTTCCTATGTCAATAATTGGACATTTGCCGGTGCAGAAAATCTACGCCGGCAAATGCAGAATTATAAAATTAACTAAAATTACTTGAGGCTTACTGCGTTAGCGCCCTTATTTACGTAACCGTTTTCCTGCCACTTGATATCTGTACCAGTGTTGCCGGAGAATGTAAAGTCGCCTGTGAACTGCTCTTTAAGAATTTCGCAGATCTCACTGGGAGTCATATCGGTTGTGATTGTCTTGCCATCTTCCTTAGCAGCCTTCATAGCTTCGAAGATAGCATATACACAGTCGTAAGCAGAAGCACCGAACTGGTTAAGTGTATCAGCGCCGTATGCATTTGTGTATTTAGCGATAAACTCAGCAGCTTTGCCCTCTGTAGCGTTGGAGTCAAAGTGAGAAAGCATGGAAACCTTTTGAGGAATTGTGGAAAGATCCAACTGACCTGTAAGTCCGTCAAATCCGTCACAGCCATAGTACATAGCATCAGCAGCTATGATGTCTTTCGCCTGTGTCATAAATACAGATGCGGGTTGATAGTAGATAGGCATGAAGATGAGCTTGCAATCTTTAAGCTGAGAAATCTGTGCAGAGAAGTCGGAAGCTTCGCCTGTGAATACAGTTTCAACAGTTGCGATGGAAGCGTCAAGACCTGCCTTGAACTGATCATAGATACCTGTGGAATACGGGTCGTCGGATTTGTAGAAGATGCCGATTGTCTGGCCCTTGTAATTTTCGTTAACATAGGTAACTGCGGCAGAACCCTGGTTACCGTCTGCAAAGCACATCTGGAATCCGTTGGGGTTAGCAGGGATCTTGTCACCGGAAGCGGAAGGTGTCAGGAAGAAAACGTTATCTTCCAAGGAAAGCTCGGTGAATTCAAGACCGGGAGCAGTTGTTACAGTACCGAGAGATACGTGCATGCCTGCTTCGAGAAGGTTAGCATAGTTTGCAGCTACCTTTGTAGCGTCGTGTGTATCATCGGTAGCGATGAGCTTGAATTTAACGCCGTCAAATCCGCCTGCTGCGTTGATTTCATCAACTGCCATCTGAGCAGAGTTCTTAACTGCTACACCGTATACTGCGGCGCCGCCAGTCAAAGGACCGGACACGCCGATTACGAATTCAGCGGGTGTGTCGCCTGTTTTGCTTGTAGTTGTTGAATTGTCGCCGCAAGAAGCGAAACAAGCAACTACCATAGCCAATGCCATTACCATTGCTAATAACTTTTTCATTTTATTCTCTCCTTATGCCAAATTGGCAATACTTTTTCGAAAGAAATATCTCCCGATTTTAAAATACTTGTTTAACATTTTACACCTTTAACTCGCTAAAGTCAAGCATAATTTAACCATAAACGCATTTTTATTCATATTTGATGAATTTTAAACAAAAAGCAAGCCAAAACAATACCCCTATATGTCAAAATTCTTTTTAATTGCGTCTCGAAGCTCTGCTGTTTTGTCTTTCATCTTGGTTGAAACCTTGTACCATTCAGCAACAAGATTGAACATTTCGTCTTCACGGAGCTCAAGGCAGTCATAGCTGTTACAACGACATCTTTCGTTAATCAAAGCATATCTTTCATAAGCTTTATCGATTGAATGCTCCCAAGACATATAAATGCTGTTCTGAGCACCCTTTCCGACCTCTGCAACCTTATCAAGATTATGGCACGCATATAAAATCATATCTGCCATTGACTGTGGATTTTCATCTATCAAAAATCCGGAAACGCCATCCTTTACTCCTTCAGCCGCGCAACTGTTTTTTATCAATACACTCGGCAAGGCACAGGCTGCTGCTTCTCGCACAACAATTCCGTTTGTGTCGTAGGTAGACGGAAACAAGAAAAGATTGCTTCTGCAAAAGTATGCTCGCAGCAGTTCCCTATCTCGTACAGCTCCCACGAAAATACAGTCATCCTGAAGGCCAATGCTTCTTGTATATTCTTCGATTTCAGGGCGCTCGTTATCGTCACCGACGAAAAGCATTTTGAACTTTTCGCCTTTTTCTTTTGCAATCTTCAGCGCATCAAGGGTAATTTTAGTACCTTTATACCACGTCAGCCTTCCAACGAACAAGAAAATGGGAACGTCGTCTGGCAGATTATGAAGTCGGCTTATCTCGTTGATTTTTTCATCACTTACGCGTCCCATAGGGAAATCCACGCCGTTGTCCATAACGATGTATTCACCGGAATATCCCATACTCTTGAGATTTTCTCCGGCACCTTCGCTAACTACCCAAACTTCATCTGCCGCTTCGATATTTTTGACTATTGCTTTTATCGCGGCAGTCTGAAGCATATTTGTTTCTATGGCTTTTCTAACCTCAATATCAAACTTAGTATGATATGTGAAAATTACTGGGGCTTTAACAATTTTGCGAAGATATCGCGCCATCAAAAGCGAAACTATAGGACAGTGGCAGTGAATTATATCTATGTCGTGTTCTGCAATCTTTCTCAGAGCAGGAACACTGAAAGGATACCCTGTTCTGTATCCCACTATATTTGTTGTATCGACACTTGGATACCTTACAACCTCAAAAGGATAATCGTCGATTACACCCGGATATTTGGGAGTAGCTACAACAACGTCGGTGCCTTTTTTTGTTAGTACGTTTGCATAATTAAACACCGCATTCGCTACACCGTCAATCGCAGGAAGAAACGAGTCGTTCATAAGGCATACACTGTATTTATCCTTCATATATTACTCCTATTCAAAATCAAAGGAATTCATTATTTCCTACCTCGGCAAGAGAGATAAACTCATCGTCACCAACAATAATATGGTCAACAAGCTCCTTACCTATTACTTTCAAAGCCTCCCTTAAGCCAAACGTCATACCAATATCTTCGGAAGACGGACTAGGATTGCCGTCGGGATGATTGTGCGCTATAACAACCCTTGGGGCATCAATTGTAGCTGCAATTCTAACAATTTTGTCTATTCGCATTTCTACGCTGTCTACAGTTCCCTCTGCCACCTTTTTGCAGTTGAGAATCTGTAGCTTACTGTCGAGAAACACTGCGTACAAAACCTCGTGGTTTTCTCCTATAAACTTCGGAATAAAATATTCACCCATCTGTTCAATGGTATTCAATGATTCTCCGTGCTCCGCCTTCCGTGTCATATAGTATCTCGAAAGCTGAGGAATGAGAGTTATCAAAACAGCAGAGTTGCGGGTAATTCCTTTGACCTTGATAAGCTCTTCATAATCGGCATCAAAAACTTTTTCGATAGAACCGAAATGCTTGATGAGAGCGTGTGCTATCTCATTCGTATCCTTTCGCGGTATAGAATAAAACAACAAAAGCTCCAAAACGTTGTGCGGATGGAATCCGTCCAACCCTGTTCTCAAAAAGGTTTCCCTCAATCTGTCTCTGTGTCCGTCATGTATTCCTGGCATACTATTTTCCTCTTGCGTTTATAATTTGCTCTGCGTTCAACAACGCAGCATCTGTTATCGTAGAACCCGAAATAATACGGGCAATTTCGTGCTTTCTTCCCTCGTAATCAAGTTGCTGAACGCGAGTGTATGTCTTCTCCCCATTACTTGATTTTTCTATAAGAAGGTGGTTGTCTGCCATACAAGCAATCTGTGAAAGATGTGTAACGCAGACGACCTGTCTTTCCGAAGAAATCGCATAAAGCTTCTGTCCGATTCGTTCTGCCGCAATGCCGCTGACACCCGTATCAATTTCATCGAATATCATAGTTTGCACAGGGTCAAAAGCGGCAAGAACACTTTTGATAGCAAGCATAATTCGTGACAGTTCTCCTCCCGAAGCTACTTTAACAAGCGGTTTGGGTTGTTCTCCTGCGTTTGTGGTTACAAGTATCTGCATATCATCGATGCCGTTGGGTGAAAGCTCGGTAACCCTTGCCTCAACAACAACGGAAACGTTGGGCATATTAAGAAATGCGGCTTCACTCTTAACTCTATCGGCAAAAACATCAGCCGCGTTCCTTCTTTTTTGTGAAAGCTCATCTGCGAGCTTTTCAACGTTCCTTCTTCTTTCTTCACGCTCAGCGGAAAGTTTATCGGTATCTTGTTCAAGAAATCCCATTTCGTCAAGTTCCCGCAAAGCGTCATCGCGGTATTTGAGGATAAGCTCCTCTGAATCGCCATACTTTTTCTTCAACTTATATATAACGTCGAGGCGTTCTTCAAGCTCCTCGAGTTCGCTATTATCAAAATCTATGCTGTCTGCTGTAGAATATATCTCATCTGCAAAATCCTTGAGTTCATATTTTATCTCTTCAATACGAGAAGCCATCTCACTAAGGTCGCTCATTATTTCCGCTGAAGAGACGACCTCATCAGCAGCTCTTTCAACAAGCGAAATCGCTCCCTCGTATTCATCCTCGCCCGTTAGTGCCGCGTAGGCAACATTTAGCGAATCAACGAGTGCTTCGCTGTTTTTTATTATTCTGCGTTTTTCAAAGAGCTCATCCTCTTCGCCTATTGTTATCTCAGCCTCGTCGATTTCCTCTATTTGAAACCGCAAAAGTTCAGCTCGTCTTTTTTTATCGCTGTCGTCTTTCGAAATTTCATCAAGCTGCTTTTTCACTCTCTTGTATGCAGCGTATTCAGCTTTGTACTGAAGCAAAAGCTGTTCGGTTGCTCCAAAAGCATCAATATATCCGATATGACGGGAAGGCACAAGCAAAGCCTGGTTATCGTGCTGACCGTGGATATTAACAAGATAATCCGACATTTCTTTGAGTATAGAAACGGTGGCAGGTCTTCCGTTTATACGACAGACGTTCTTTCCGTCTACCCCGATACTTCTGTAAATCAAAAGCTCATCTTCGGCCTCATAACCGAGGTCCTCAAGTGCTTCTTTAGCCTCCTGCGAGAGTTCACAGAAGGTTGCGGTAACGCTTGCTTTTGTTTCACCATTTCTTATCAGTTCTTTTGCAAAGCGCTCGCCCATCACAGCGTTTATAGCGTCAATAAGTATCGACTTACCGGCACCGGTCTCGCCTGTGAAAACGTTGAAGCCCTTGGTAAAATCTACGGTCGTTTTTTCGATAACGGCAATATTCTCAATGTAAAGCTGAGAAATCATATCAGTACCTCATCAAAAAATTTTCTTTAGTTCTTCAGTTAATTCCTTAGCAAATTCTTCACTTCTCATAGCGATGAATATCGTATCATCGCCCGAAAGTGTACCCACTATTCCATCAAACTTCATGGCATCAAGCGCAGCACAAGCGGCATTTGCCATACCTACGTAACATTTTACGACAACGAGGTTGTTAGCATAATCGATGCCTGTAACGGTTTCAGAGAAAAGAGAAACAAACTTTGACGAAATGTTATCTCTGGAATTGCTTGCGCTTACGGCATATTTATAGCGTCCGTCGTTTGTTTGGGTTTTTACAAGCTTGAGCTGTTTTATATCTCTTGAAACGGTAGCCTGCGTTACGTCATAGCCGTGTTCGCGAAGATATACAAGTATCTCTTCCTGTGTTTCGATTGCGTTTTCGGTAATAAGCTGAATTATTTTTTCTTGTCTGTTAGATTTCATGCTTTATTATCCTGTCCTTTGCAAGTATTTTTTCGTTAAGCACCTCGTAAAAAGGCTTGTCCTTAAAGGTTGCCAAAAGTGCATATTTATCTGATTTTTTAATATTCAGTTCGCTGGCTTGGGATATGTCCACGACCTTTTGTCCGTCAATCGTAAGATATGCCGTGTTATCGCAATTTGCAGAATTAACAGTAATATCAAGCTGCTTGTCGTCAGAAAAAATAGTGGTTCTCGAAAGAAGCGAGTGCGGACATATAGGAGTCAGCAGTATGCAATCAAGTGCAGGGTCTGTAACCGGTCCTCCTGCAGAAAGGGAATATGCTGTAGAGCCCGTCGGAGTAGAAATGATGATTCCGTCTGCTCTTATATTGTTAACTCGTTTTCCTGCACATTTTACGTCAATTTCTATTATTCTTGAAAGAGCGCCCTTGCAAACGACAGCTTCGTTTATTGCGTGGTACTTTTTACATCCATCCTCAGTAGGAACATCAATCTCAAGCATCATTCTTTTTTCGACTATGTATTCTCCGTTGATAGCCTTGAAAAGTCTGTCGGTTTCACTTGGCTCCATAGAAGCAAGAAATCCGAGGTTTCCTGCATTTACACCAAGAACGGTTTTGGAATACTCTACTGCATTTTTGGCACTGTTGAGTATTGTTCCGTCGCCACCGATAGCAATTACCAGATCACATTCCTCAAACAGCTCTGCAGGATTATCAGAGAAGCCGTCGGCTGTAAAGCTTCCCTCGTGCTTTTTGTCGGATATGACCTTGACGTTGTTCTGCTTTAAAAACGCGGAAATGTCCTGTGCATATTCAACAGCTTTGCTTTTGCCACTGTTCGCAATAATATAAACACATCTAACCCTATCCAAAAGTTCACCTTCTATCCTACTACTGCCTTTATATCTATCATATTTTGTGTCGCATCTTCTCTTTTTGCATACAACAAGTACTCAACGTTTCCGTCTGTGCCTGTTATGCAGGATTTGCAAACGTCAATAACCTTGATACCATTATCTCTGCAACAGTCAAGAATCTTTGATATCGCTGCGATATGAGCCTTTTTATCCTTAACTATTCCATTCTTTCCGATGTTTTGCCGTCCCACCTCAAACTGGGGCTTTATCAGCAGAGCACACTCGCAGTTTTCCGGCATAAGACTCGGCAGCTTTTCTATAACTGCAGTGAGCGAAATGAAGGAAACGTCACAGCAGATAAACTCAGGGACAAACCCAATATCATCAGGCTGTAAATCACGAATATTCATACCTTCAAGAGAAAGGACGTCTTCCCTATTCAAGAGTGACGGATGAAGCTGTCCGTGTCCGACGTCTACCGCACAGACCTTCTTTGCCCCGCCTTGTAAAAGGCAATCTGTGAATCCGCCCGTAGAAGCACCGATATCCAGACAAAGCTTATCGGTTACGTTAATTTGAAAGGTATTTATTGCGTGTTCAAGCTTTAATCCGCCGCGTCCTACGAACTTAAGCTGTTCGCCCGTAATTTCTATTTCATCTGTTTCATCTACGAGATACGAACTCTTAGTGCGCACCACAGCATTAACACTCACCTTACCGGAAGCTACAAGCTCTTGCGCTCTCCGGCGAGATTCGGTGAGATTTCGACGGGTCATTTCAACGTCCAAACGTGTTTTCATCAGAGTTCTGCCTTCTCTTTTACAGTTTTTAAAATACCGTTACAGTCAAGCCCAAGCTTTTCGAGGCTTCGCGCTACAGACGCGTGTTGCACAAAACCGTCTACTGCACGGATATAAAAGTCTCCGTTAAAGCCTTCCTCGGTCAAACGCGAAAGAAACTCTTCCGCAACCGAACCCCTTTTTATTCCCTCTTCAAAGAAAAATACCTTTTTGTACTGTTTTGCTTTTAAAATACACTCGGAATCGATAGGATGTATTTTCACAAGCTTGACTAACGAAACATTCAGTTTTTCCGCAACCTTTGCAACGTTTGCAAAGATTCTGCCATAAGAGACTAACAAAACGTCACTACTGCCGTCGAAACTCTCCCAATTATCAGAAGCTCTTTGGTAATTAACGGGTGCGTCATACTGGCTTCCTCTTGGGTATCTGACGGAAACAGGTCCGTTTATCGAACCGACAGCTGTCTCAAGACAGAGCGAAAGGTCGTTGTAGTCGCTTGGAGAAAAAACAGTCATATTCGGCATCTGACTCATAAAAGCGACGTCAAACAGGCCCTGATGAGTTACACCGTCTTCCCCGACAATTCCTGCGCGGTCAACCGCAAATACCACGTGACGATTTTCAATACAAGCATCATGGAGAATCTGGTCATATCCTCTCTGCAAAAACGTGGAATATACTGCACACACGGGAACGGTGCCGTTCTTCGCCATTGCTGCCGAAAACGTAACAGCGTGTTCCTCTGCAATTCCAACGTCAAAAAACCTATCGGGAAACTTTTCTGCAAAGGAATCTAACCCCGTTGAACTCTTCATAGCCGCAGTTATAGCACAAATACGTCCATCCTTTTCTGCAAGCTCAACAAGCTTTTTTCCAAACACATTGGTATAGCTTTCGCTTGAAGACGCAAGCACTCCGGTCTCAGCATCAAATCTTCCTACTCCGTGGTATTTGGAAGGGTCGTTCTCTGCAAACTCATAGCCCTTTCCTTTTTTTGTGTTCACGTGAACAACAACGGGGCGCTTTAGTTTTTTGGCGCGTGCAAGAACTCTGCACAACTGTGAAATGTCGTGCCCGTCGGTTGGACCAAGATAAACAAAGCCAAAGCTTTCAAAGATGTTGCTATTATAAATAGCATCTTTGACGCGTTTTTTTGTATTAGAAATTAATCGTCTTATCGGTTTTCCAATCAAAGGAAGCCTTTCAAGGAAAGCGGTCACACCGTCTTTGAGGTCAAAGTATCCTTGTTTGGTTCTCATTTGAGTGAGGTGTTTTGCTAACGCGCCCACGTTCTTTGAAATAGACATCTCGTTATCGTTTACTATCACTATAAGCTTTTTGTCGCTTCTTCCGGCGTTATTGAGCGCTTCATACGACTGTCCGCCTGTGAGGGCGCCATCACCTATAACTGCTAAAACATAGCCGTCATCGTTATTTATAGCTTTAGAGTATGCAAGACCGCAGGCGACGGATATAGACGTGCTTGCGTGACCTGAAACAAAGCTGTCATATTCGCTTTCACTTTCACGCGGAAAACCTGAAAGCCCGTTTTCCTGCCTGAGCTTTGAAAAATCGGTCCTTCTACCTGTCAGAATTTTATGAGTATACGCCTGATGTCCCACATCCCAAACAAATTGGTCACGCGGACAGTCAAACACCTTGTGCATAGCTATCGTAAGCTCAACTGCTCCCAAGTTAGAAGACAGGTGTCCGCCCGTTTCAGAAAGTGAATGTACAAGAAAATATCTGATTTCTTGTGCAAGTTCCTGAAGCTGTGAAACATTAAGACGCTTCAAGTCACCTGGACTATTAACTTTTTCCAGATATTTAAATTCCATAAGAACCTCTGAATTTAGTTATTTCGTTTGGTAAGATACCGCGCAAGAGATTTCAGAAAATCAGTATCGCCATCAATACTATGCAAAGCGTCACACGCCTCGTCGGTTAATAAATCAGCCATTTTTTTGCACTCTTCAACGCCCAAAAGACTAACGTAGGTGTCCTTCAAATTTTCAGCATCGCTTCCAATCGGCTTTCCAAGCAGTTGTTCATCGCCCGTTACGTCAAGGATATCATCGGTTATTTGGAAAGCCAGTCCTACTTTTTGAGCATAGGTTTTGGCAGATTCAATAATTTTGGTGTCGTCGGATTCAACACAGCCCATAAGGCAAGCGCCCTCAATTAAAGCAGAAGTCTTGAGCATATTTATAGTGTCAAGTTGTTTGCAGCTGACTTTTCTTCCCTCGTGCGCAAGGTCAATAACCTGACCGCCAATCATACCATGAACTCCTGCATTATGTGAAAGGATTTTAACTGCTTTGATTTTGCTTTTATCATCCAGGTCACTTTCGGTTATCAACTCGAATGCCATTGTGAGAAGCGCGTCTCCTGCCAAAAGAGCGGTTGCCTCGCCGAATTTAACGTGACAGGACGGCTGACCTCTTCGGATGTCATCATCATCCATACAAGGCAGATCGTCGTGTATCAAAGAATACGTGTGCACGAGTTCAACTGCGCACGCCAACGGCAAAAGCTTTTTGGTTTCAGTACCGCAAAGCTTGCCAAACTCAAGGGTGAGTATAGGTCTGATTCTTTTTCCGCCTGCCGCCGTGCTGTAATACATCGCTTCCAAAACCTCTTGGTATTCATACCCTCTATCTGAAAATTTTTCAGCAAGGTATCTGTCAACAAGCGTTTTGTAATCTTTCAGTACACTATTTATCATTATCTTCAACCTTTATTTCCTTCAAAGTGAGCTCGGCTTTTTTCAGAAATTCGTTACATTCGGATGCCAATTTGGAAGCCTCGGCATAAAGCTCTACTGCTTTTTCAAGCGGAGTGTCTTGGTCTTCGATAAGCTTAACAATCTCTTCAAGACGTGCAAGCTTGTCCTCAAACGCATTTTTCATTGCCATCTTCATCAACTCCTGTAACAACAGCCCTGAAGGTTCCGTCAGTTAATCTTATTGTGATTTCCTGTCCTAAAGCAAGCTGTTTTTTTGAAATTATATGACCCACACTGTCGCTTTTCACAACAGCGTATCCCCTTTTCAACACCGAGAAAGGATTTATTGCTTCAAGCTTCTCGCAACTGCCGGAAAATCGAGCTGAAAGTAGCGAGAGTTTGTTTTTTACTACTCTCTCTGAATATTTTAGCAAAAAATCAGTCTTTTGTCTATTTTTTTGCACGTTTTCACAAAGTTTTGCAACAATTTTCGGCATATATACATCATTGACGGTATATTTATTCGCAGAAATTTTTGTTTCGAGCAAAAAACTCGCCCTTTTGTGCAGAGAATCAACCTTTTCAAGAAATTCCTTTGCCGACACACCTGCAAGCTCCGCCGCTGCAGATGGAGTTGGGGCTCGAAGGTCAGCAACAAAATCACATATAGTAAAATCGGTTTCGTGTCCAATGGCGGAAATTACGGGAGTTCTACAGTTGAAAACAGCGTATGCCAACGCCTCGTTGTTAAATTCAAACAAATCCTCGCTTGAACCGCCGCCACGCGCGATGATGATAAGGTCTGCTGTACCGTTAAGCTCAATACTTTCAATAGCTCTTATCACTTCAGGGGCAGTATTGGTTCCCTGAACGGAAACAGGATACAGATCGACCTGCACATAGGGCATTCTTCTGCGCAATATATTGAGTATATCTTGGATTGCGGCTCCTGTTTTTGAGGAAATTACCGCAATTTTCTTTGGAATTTTGGGTATTGCCTTTTTGAACGCTTCATCAAACAGACCCTTTTCTGCGAGGCGGGCTTTAAGCTGTTCGAAGGCTATGCTTAAAGCTCCTGCTCCGTATGGTATTACGTCACTTACTACGAGTTGGTATGCTCCGTCGCGTTCATAAAGTGTAACGTCTGCTCTGAGAATAACAGACATACCATCCTCAATTTCGAATTTTATTCTGTCGGCAAACCCTTTGAACATAACTGCTTTTACCGACGCCTCGGCATCCTTCACGGAAAAGTAGCAGTGCCCCGAGCGATAATTGCGGCTGAAATTGGAAACCTCACCGACAACGTAAACGCCGCGCAGCTTCGGGTCGTCGGAAAGAAGAAACTTTATGTATCTGTTTAACTGTGAAACCGTGATATAACTATCGCTCACCTACTCACCACCTAAAAAAGTGCTGCAAGTACCGCTGTACCACAAGCATTATCTGAAGAAAATTCAGGTTTTGCAAAAATTGCATCCTTGCAAAATGAAAGGTCATTTCTTATTATGCTGTTTGACATTACGCCGCCAACAAAAAGTATCGGAAGGTCGGGAAACTTTTCCTTCGCGTTGATTACAAGTTTACAAACAGAAGCAGAGATATATTTCAAGCAATAAAGTGCAATATCTTCGGGTGAATTCTTATCTTCAAGCATCTTTTTGCACTTGTTTTCTACTCCTGAAAGTGACAAGCTCAATCCATTTACAGATGGGCGGATATTGAACTTCAATTTGCTCTTCAGCGCTAATGCTTCGAGCTCTTTTCCTGCAGGAAAACCGAGACCTAACATATTGCCAACCCTATCAACAGCCTGTCCGGCCTTGAGGTCAGAAGAGCTGCCAATCAAGAAAATCTGAGGCGCTGTGTCGGTTTTTTTGACCAAAAGAAGCTCTGTTGTTCCGCCGGAAAGATGGAGCGCCAAAAAATCTCTTTCAAAGAGTTCCAAACGCTGAGAGGAAAATAATCCAGCTGCGATGTGCCCCTGCTGATGTGTAAAGTATTTTACTTTTACATCATTTACTTTGCCAATAGTCTCTGCAATTGTTTTTCCGACTAAAAAACAAGGCATATACGACCCTTCGTTTGAGCAAGGTCTATCGGAAACGCCGATATAATCAATTTTTTGGGGCAAATTAAGACCGTCCAAAACCTCAGAAAACTGTTTGGTGTGTAAAAACACCGCATCACTTTGTCTTAATCCTACCGCGTTTTCCTTTACCGGCAGAAGCTTTCTGCTGTGGGATATTTTGCCATCTTCATATACAGCTACAGACGTGGTGTAATTACTTGTATCAATTCCCAGCGTTATCATTTGCTCTATCCCTCACGAAGCTCCCCAAAACCCCATTTACGAATGCAGAGTCCTCTTTTGTGGAAAACTTTTTCGCAAGATCTACCGCTTCGTTTATTACAGCGGCGTCGGGAATTCCGTTTTCATCAGTTAGCTCATACACGGCAAGTCGCAAAATTGAAAGCGAAACCTTTGAAATTCTGTTTTTGTTCCACCTCTTGAGATAGTTTTCAAACTGCGCATCAAGCGCATCGATGTTTGCAATTACATCGGTTGCTGCTTTAATGGCATACTCCCCTACCTCTATATCTCTTGCTTCTGAAGCTTTGCTTATTATTTCCTGTATAGTGTCCTCAGTAAACATCTTTTCAAAAATAAGCACAAAAGCTTGTTCACGTTCTTCTCTTCTTGTCATTTTGTTTCCTCTTTCCAAAATAAAATAAGCTGTCCATAACTTTTATTAACTTTTGTTAGGACAGCTTGTTTCTTAAAAATTCAAAGTGCAATCAGTCTTTTGAAACAGCCACATCCATTACATGAACGTTGACCTTGGAAACCACAAGACCCGTCATATTTTGAACCGCCTGCTTTACTCTTCTTTGTATTTCCTCGCATACGTCGGGAATTCGCGCGCTTTGTTCAACGCAAACATAAACTCCGATTTCAGCGACATCCTTTTTCATATTTATTCTTATAGATCGCGCTGCTCCTTTAGGAGATATAACGCTTTTTATATTAACAGGAGCCTCGGCCATTGATTCAACTCCGTGAACCTCGCTTGCCGCCATCTTGGCAACAGAAGCCACAACGTCCTCGGAGATTTTGAGAGATGATGCAGTGTTTTTCTGATTTATCATATGCGTCCTCCATTTTACCTTGTTATTTGTACGCAGTAATTCACAATTTACTTTATTGTACCACATATAAAAAAAAGATACAACATTAAATTGTATCTTTTTTCTTAAAATATTATTGTTATTTTACTTCAACTATCTTTATATTTTCAGGTTCTATATCTGTTTCTCCCAAAATTATATCCATAATCTGAGCAGCTTCGCTCTGCAGCAGGCCGTCTGTTTGTACCACTATATTTGCGCTTTCTGCATCTATGTATGCAATACATTCTGTAAAGCCCTTTGCGACAATCAGATTTTCCACCTTGTTCTCAACCTCTATCGCCTGAGCTATAGTAAGCGCTTGAGCAGAAATCGTCTGTTGCTGTTCCTCATTGAGAGCTGTATCCGCTAACATATTCTGCATTGTCTGAACCGATTCTTCGCGCATCTTCTGTCTTGTCAGACGAGCCTGCGCGAAGAATTCTGCATTAGCGTTAGTTTCTTCTACCTCACCAGAGGTACCCGTAAGAACTGCATCGCCGTAGTTTTCTCCCGAGCTCACCGTTGGGTCGGTATCTGTAGGTTCGATTTGATTTCCTGCGAGCGCAAAGTTGAGATATATAGCCACAGAAAGCCCAAGTACCAATGCTGCAAGGATTATCTGCCTTTTCCCAATTATCATATTCATATGTGTTCCTCCTGTTTTACCTTTATGGTAATATATATGCCGTCAACCTCCAAAAATTCCATCATCTCTGTTTTTTTGTTACAAAAACTCTATTGTGCGAAATATTAAGTGCTGTCGCTACTGCATTTGTAACCCGCTCCTGCACCAGCACGCTTCCTCCGCCCTCACAAATCACGACCACTCCCCCCACTTGAGGCATCAGCGTAGTCGTTACAAGCACGTCGTTTCCGTTACTTCTATTTTCAACTATTCCTGCTTTCGTTTCCTTTTCACTTTCAATGGTCTGTTTTGTCTTGTCCTGCCCTGTTTCCTCCTCGGTATTCGTTACTGTTCTTTCTTCTGTAAAAAACACGTATTCTTCCGTTTTTTCTAAAGTTATCATAACCGAGCATTTTCCTGCGCCTTCTATACTTTCAACTATTTTTTCTATTTTACTCTCAAGCAGTTCGGAATAGCTGTCGTAGTCAAAGAATCCCGTATCCGTATCTACCGTCTTCGGTTCTTCCTTGCCTGAGCAGTTGGAAAATGCAATTAAAAGTATCAGAGTTATACCTGCCACGAGTATATACGTGTTTCTTTTTGGGCTGTTCAGAAGTCTTTTTATCCTTTCTGAAATATTCAGCTTGTTTTCTTCCAATCTAAGCGTCCTCCGAATAGTCAATACTTACCGCACAATCCGCTATCATAGCCGTTCTGTAGCGGATATCGGTTTCTTTAATCTTATATTTTGAATTCAGTTTCACACGTACATCCTCTATTTTCAAATTATCTTCAACCGACACTATATTAACGTCAACGCTTTTAGGGTAGACTTCTATTTTTTCAAGCTCCGCTTCAATCATTGTACCAATCCGAACCGATAACTCTTTTTTTAAGATTTCATCTGCATCCGAAGAAAATTGTTTAGCATAATTCTCGGTCTTTATTTCAAAGGCACTGCCTATATCAGCTTTAAAATCAAAATTCATAAACAGCGGAGCCAGAACTACCGACAAAACAAACATCCTTACGGTTATTCTGATAACCTTTTCCATATTTCCCTTCGGAATAAGCATCTGCACTATTGCAGCAGTTATCGCCGCGATACAAAGACTGAATGCCCAATTTTTTATAGCTTCCATACCTTTACCCCATTCCCGTCGCCAACATTATAGTGGTTGTAACTATCAAGAGCAGAGCAAATGTCAGCACAAAAGCTATCAACATAGTGAAAACCGAGCCTATCGCATTGAGAACGGCCGTGACCGAAGGCACATTTAGGGTTTCGGAAAACAGCTTTGCTATGTGTACCGCTACTCTCCAAACGGTAGTTTCCAAAAGTATCGGCAAAAATATCAGCACGGCTGCAACAATCCCGTACCAGCCTATACAGGTCTTCATAAGCTTCATATACCCCTGCACCGAAAGGAAAACCTCTGATATTGCCGAGCCGACAACGGGCACGAAATTTCCTATAAGGTATTTCCCCGCTTTAACTGCAATATTGTCACTTCCTGCAGCCACAAGACTCTGCAAAGACATCATGCCAACGAAAACAGTCAGCGAAAATCCGAGTGTTTTGTTAACACAGTTTTTGAAGGTGTCGGCAATTGTGTTTAATCTCAGAGAAGGATTAATACTGCAAACAAGACTTATCGCGAGATATATCGTCAGCATAGGAAGCAGAAAATTTGATGCGATTGAGGCAATTATCTGACAAACCAAAAACATAAATCCTGTATAAACTCCACCCGAGATGGTTTGTCCTGAAGCGGTAATTGCACTCGCAAAAACCGGCACATACCCCGTCATAAACTCCGAAAAATCAGATGCAACCGTGCAAACCTTTTTGATGCATTCAATAGTCGTTGTGACGAGTACTGCCAGGACCGCAAGTGCGGAAACAACGGAAAAAACACCGTTAAGTGTCCCTTCAGAATTTGGTCTGAACGCATCAGCAACTGCGCAAAGAATAATTGCAATAATTACAGCAGCAAGACTCTTTATAGGTTGTGATATATACTCTTTGACATACTCAAGTCCCAATGAAAAGAACTCCGTTGGCTCCAAAGACAAAAGGGTTTCGGGGGTTATTTCATCTATCCCAAGTCTGTCTGCCAATCTCTTTGCACTGTCGGGGGTGCTGTTTAAAAGCTCGTCTGCCAATTCTTGTCCCGGTAGTTCTTCAGCCTCGTATGCAGTTACAAAGAAAGGGCAAATCAAAAGCAAAAACACCACTATAAGCGTTGTGACAATCCTCTTCATTTTTACCTCTTACATATTTATGAGCTTATTAACAGTTTCTATCAACGAAGCGAACATAGGAATGCTTATCAACAAAACCGAAATCTTTCCTCCAAGCTCTATTTTTGATGCTAATGAGCTTTGTCCGCAGTCCTTGCACGTGTCGCTTGCAAGCTGTGAAATGATGCATATTCCCAACGCTTTTGCAATTGTTGTGCTGTATGTGGAACCTATTTCCCCCATCTGAGTTATTTTAGTTATGTACTCAAGAGCAGATGAAAATTGAGGAATCACAATCAGCAGTATAATTAGTCCTGTGCAAATTGCGGCAGGTGCTGCGAATTCCGGCTTGTACTGCTTTAAGACTACACAAACCAAAGCACCGATTATTCCGACAGCAACGACAGAAGAAAACTCAAACGTCATAGTCCAAACACTCTTTTTACAGTTTCAAAAAGGTCGCTTATCTCATATACAAGCATCATCAAAACGACAATTAGTCCTGCCAAGGTTGTCATCATAGCTTGCTCTTCTCTTCCTGCGCGTATCAGCACCTGATTAAGCACGGCAACTATTATTCCTATTGCCGCTATCTTGAAAATAAGATCAACATCCAAAGCGTTTCTCTCCTAATCCTATGCAAGAATTACTGCAGTCCCTATTCCAAACAGCAACCCCAGGCTAATGTACATTTTCCCAAGCGTATCACAGCGCTTGATTTGTGCAGACTTTAGTTCTAAAAGCTGATTCTTACAGTTTTCAAGCATTTGAAGCTGTCCTACCGCATCCGTAGTTCCAAGCTTTTCTGCCATATTCAAAAGCGGTATCAGGTCATCTTTCCTAAGATTCATTTCTTCCGAGCTATCGGCAATCGCTTTTTTTACCACGCTTTGCGAAAAACAGCTTTTCTGCGACTCGCTAATTATCCGTTTTAAAAAGCTCAATGGTGAATATATGGGATTATTTGCACAGCAAGCTAAAATTTCCTCTACGGTTGAACCTGTATAGCGTATTCCCGTATATACTTCATCTATAAAGTTGCATAAAGCCGAAAGAGTTTGCACCTTTTTCCTATCCCTGTCATACAGAGATGCCCCCAACGCTGTTGAGAGGAGTACTATCAGCAAAAGGCCTGCCAATTTCATATTTATCATTTCCCAACATAACAATTTTTGCAGGTTGACCTATAAGCTTTCCACCCTGCAGAAATGCCACACAGCCAAACTCTCCGCTGTCAAGCAACGCCTTAACTTGTGGTCTGCTGACAAGGCTTTCAAGGTCATAACAATGAGCTGTCAGAATGAACCTCACGCCACAATTCAGTCCGCTTTTTATTTCCTGCGCTTCTTCAAATCCGCCAATCTCATCACAAACTATCACTTCAGGTGACATAACACGCAGAGCCGTCATCACTCCCACTGCCTTCGGATAAGAGTTTAAAACGTCACAGCAGTTTCCAAGGTCGTTTTGCGGTACCCCCTGATACACGGCACAGAGCTCGCCTCTTTCATCAACAACCGAAACCCTTTTCCCCTGCAACGATAGTCTTCGGGCAACGTCTCTGAGAAGGGTTGTCTTTCCGCTGCAAGGAGGTCCTGCTATTATCAGCGACCTTTTGTCGTTTATAACCCAGGAAGGTAAAATGCTTTCAGCAGCTCCCACTATCTGTCTTGCAATTCTCAGATTTATTGACGAGATATCTTTCAAGGAGCTTATCCCCTTGCCGTCTGTAACGGCAGTTCCGCACAGGCCTGCTCTGTGTCCGCCCTTTAACGTTATGAATCCGTTGCATATTTCGTTTTGATGCGTATGAACGGAATATCCACAGATTATCCTAAAAGATTCTTCAATATCCGCCTTTGTAACTATGTAGCACGTCGAGTCCGGCTTGTCGCTTGTTTTCCCTTCTTTTGTGATATATTTAGTTCCGCTTCTATCAACAATCTGCAACGGTTTTCCTGTTAAAAGCCTGATTTCGCGAGCACTTTCTTTTTGTGAAGTGTTTATATATTCAAGTTTTTTCCGCACACTATCTGTAAGATATGAAACGGCGGTATCAAAGTTTGTTGACGCTTCAAATATCCCCATACTAATCTCCTTTCTTTTGCTCGTTACATCTATATGCAGCTTGTCTTGTTTTATGATAAGGCTATTGAAAAAAACGCCTGTCTGGTGTATGATATTAATTGTAAGTTTCTTGCAACAATTCGTCCCTTTTGTGACACTAATATTAGTGGTTTCAAATTAAAGACTAACGCTCGTATGAGAGGTATATAAATGAAAAAGCTTTTTTGTGTTGCGCTGTGCGCGCTTTTTGTCTTGGCTTCTTGTAATAACAATCCACCCGAAAGCAGTTCCGACCCCTCAAGCTGTGATGTCAGCGAAATTTCTTCCGACGTCAGCCAGGTGTCTTCTGAAGACGAATCTTCTCAAATAACCTCTTCACAAGAAGAGATTTTTGAATTTGCTGTAGACGCAAAAACAGCGGTAAAGAGAATTAAAGACGAAATTCCCTTCACCGCTGATATGATAGAACTTGACAAGCATTTTCTGCACGAAAAAACCGGTATTTCAGAAGATATGTACGAAGATTTCTATGCCCAAACGTCATATGAAACCTCAGACAACAGCTTCGTTGCCGTTTTTTGCTGTAAAACCGCAGACAAGGCTGATAAATTAAAGCAAAAGCTTGAAGGCGCTTTGTTAGACGAAAACAAGCTTTCCTACCTATTGTCCGATGCAAAGATTTTAACCTCATCGGGTTACGTTGTTTTTATTGCCACACAAAACAACTTTGACGAAGAAAATCTTGTTTCAAAGCTGATACAGTAGATTTCCTTCTTGATAAAATGAAATTTACGGAGGATTTTTATGGTATTCAGCAGCACGTTGTTTCTCTTTCGCTTTTTGCCGATTGCTATGGCAATATACTTCTTGACACCAAAGAAGTTTAAAAACCTTACAATATTTATTTTAAGCCTTTTCTTCTATTCATGGGGTGAAGTAAAATACTTCCCGATTATGATAGTATCTGTCATAGTAGACTATTGCGCAGGACAAGGAATAAAGCGTTTTGGACATAAAAAGCTCTATCGCCGACTCTTTTTGACGATGTCTTTGGTAGTGAACCTCGGAATGCTGTTCTTCTTTAAGTATTCCAACTTCTTTATAACCAACATAAACGCTTTAACCGGACTTGCAATTCCAACTATTTCTTTGGCGCTTCCGCTTGGAATCAGTTTTTACACCTTCCAGACTTTGACCTATACAATTGACGTTTATTTCAACAAAGTTGAGCCCGAAGACAACATCATCAACTTTGCGGCGTTTGTTGTTCTTTTCCCTCAGCTTATTGCAGGACCTATTGTCAAATACACCGACATCAACCGCGAGCTTAAAGACAGAAAGGTTGACCTTGCTCAGATTGAAGACGGCGTTAAAACCTTCATCTACGGTGTAGGAAAAAAGGTTCTTATTGCAAACAACCTCGGTCTTTTGTGGGATGAAGCCGTCGCCATAGGCTTTGAAAACCTTTCCACACCAATGGCTTGGCTCGCCATCACAGGATTTGGTTTGCAGATTTTCTTTGACTTCAGCGGCTATTCCACAATGGCTATCGGTCTTGGAAAGATGCTTGGATTCAACTTCCCGCAGAACTTCAACTATCCCTATATCTCAAAGAGCGTCACAGAGTTTTGGCGCAGGTGGCACATAACCCTCGGTTCTTTCTTCAGAGAGTACCTCTATATTCCCCTCGGCGGTAACAGAAAAGGTAAAATGAGAACCTATATAAACCTCTTTATAGTTTGGTTTGCAACAGGCTTTTGGCACGGTGCCGATTGGAACTTTATCTTCTGGGGACTTTTCTTCTTCGTATTTATCGTCATCGAAAAGGCGTTTCTTCTCAAGTACCTTGAAAAGAGCAAGGTGCTTTCAAGAATTTATCTTTTGGGTCTTGTGCTTGTAAGCTGGGCAATATTCCAGATTACCGATCTTGGACAGCTTGGGGTCTATCTCACAAGGATGTTTGCCTTTGATTTTGGCACAGATTGGCTGTATTACCTCAGAAACTACGGTGTTATTCTCATCGTTGGTATTATCTTCTCTATTCCCGTCATACCCAATCTTTATAAAAAGATAGAGCATATAAAAATCGTACCTATCATCACCTGCGGTATTATACTTGTTGCCTCTGTGGCATATCTCGTTGATGCAAGCTACAATCCGTTCTTGTACTTTAGATTTTAGGAGGTGGCAGTATGAAAAAACTATTTAAATATCCTTTACTCGTACTCTTTGCAGTATTCATCGTAGGTTTTTCAGTTCTCGACTGCGTAACACCGACAAGAACTCATTCGGAATTCGAATCCAACCTCTCTCAAATGCCTAAATTCAGTCTCAAAACATTATTTAACGGTAAGTTTACAGCCGACTATGAAAGCTATGTAAATGACCAGTTCCTTTTGAGAGATGAGTGGATAACGCTCAAATCTTATACAGAAACCTTGTTCGGAAAGGTAGAAAATAACGGCGTCATATACGGAAAGGACGGCTATCTGTTTGAAAAGCTGACCTCTTATGACGAGGCAAGGCTAAAGCTCAATATCGAAGCGGTGCAAAAATTCTGCGAAAAATACCCTGAGCTTTCGGTGAAATTTGCACTTATCCCAAACTCGTATGAGGTTTTGTCTGACAAGCTTCCGATAGCATCACCCGTTTTGGATCAAGAAAAACTGATAAATGACATTTACAATCAGGTTTCTTCCGCGGAAAACGTCGATATACTGTCTTCACTCAAAGCGCATAACAGTGAATATATCTACTACAAGACCGACCACCATTGGACTACTCTCGGAGCATACTATGCATACGAAAAACTGTGTGACGTTCTTGACGTTCAGAAGGTAGACATATCCACCCTCAAGGAAAATGTCGTTGAAGATTTTTACGGAACCTACTTTTCCAAAGCCAAATCCTTCACAATCAAACCTGACGTTATAAAATACTATGACGTCAATGCCAAATTGGACTTGATGGCAGCGGATACAACAGGAAAATTTATTCCCGAAAAGAGCTATGAAACACTCTACGACGTCGAAAAATTTGATACCCGTGACAAGTATTCTGCCTTTACGTATTCCAACAACTCTTTAACGGTAATTACAAACAACGGCGAATATGAAAAAGAAAGACTTCTTCTCATAAAAGACTCCTACTCCAATTCGCTCGTTCCCTTTTTAAGTACCGAATATAAAGAGATTGTGATGGTTGACCTAAGATATATGTTCAATATTTCTATGGTTCTCGAGCAATATGATTTTGACGATGTTCTTATAATGTACAATGTTTCAACCTTTACAGGCGACGTTGACGTCGTAAAGCTTAAATACTAAAAAAACAGCGGTGTGCTTTGCACACCGCTGTTTTTTACATCTTCTTTAAAATCGCTTTTAAAAGTTCCCAAACTCTTTCAACAGACGAAAGACTCATTTTCTCCTTTGGAGTGTGAATATCATAGATGTTCGGACCAAAGGAAACACAATCAAGGTCGGGAATCTTGCCACAGAACATTCCGCATTCAAGCCCCGCGTGTATAGACTGTATCAAGAGCTTTTCTCCGTAAAGTCTTTCATATTCTCCTGCAATTATCTCGGTCAATTCAGAGCCTTTCCTAAATTCCCAAGCAGGATAGTCTCCCGAACGCTCGTTTGTTCCGTTATATGAGGCGATAATCCTTTCAAGCTTTGCTGAAAGCTCTTCTTTTTCTCTATTTACAGAGCTTCTGAGGGCAAATCTGATTGAAAACCACTCATCCTTGAGCTCCATAATACCCATATTAAGCGAGGTTTGAACAAGACCTTTTATGTCCTCGCTCATTTTCTGAACACCGTTTGGAACTTCATTCATTATGGCAAGAATGTTGACGGTAGACTCGTCGTCCGTTACCTCAAGCTCGCATTCTCCCATTACCTCCGCCTTAACGAACATATCAGGGTCTGTATCTTTATAGCGGAATTTCAGTATCTTTTCCATCTCGCCGATGCTTATCTCAATAAGCTGTGTTTTTCGGGGATTGGCAACAATAACAGCTTCGGCTTCACGCGGAATTGCGTTATCCTTCAAACCGCCTGCCATTGTCTTTATACCAAAATCGCTGACCTCTCTTATTCTGCGAAGCACTTTAGCAAGCTCTATCGACGCGTTTGCTCTGCCTTTATCAATTTCAGTGCCTGAATGTCCGCCCTCAAGCCCGCCTACAGTTATCTTAAAAAGCACGCCTGCGCGGGATTGTCTTTTAATGGGCATTTCAAGGTCCTGTCTAAGCCCTCCGGCACAGCTGACAAGAAGAGTGCCCTCTTCCTCCGAGTCGATGTTTAAGAGCCTTTTTCCTTTGAGTACGGAGATATCTATTCCTGCAGCTCCAAACATTCCCGTTTCTTCATCTACGGTGAAGAGAGCTTCTATCGGAGGATGCTCTATTAAATCAGATTCCAAAACAGCCAAAGCATACGCTATCGCAATACCGTCATCTCCGCCTAAAGTCGTTCCCTTTGCGGATATGAAGTCGCCCTCTATCTCAATATTCAAAGAGTCGGTTGTAAAATCAAAATCGACGTCCGATTCCTTTTCGCAAACCATATCAAGATGGCCTTGAATTATAACAGGCTCATGAGCTTCAAAGCCCTTTGTGCCATCCTTGAAGATTATGACGTTGTTCAAATCATCCTGTACAAATCCAAGTCCCTGTTTCTTTGCAAACTCAACACAGTAATCGCTTATTCTCTTTGTATCTCCGGAACCGTGGGGAATCTTGCAGATTTCTTTGAAATAGTAAAGCACTCTTTCGCAGTCCGTATTGAACATAATAGAATATCACTCCGTTATTTGTGGAATAGCTTTTTGGTTTGATATTTGGGTTCTGAGGTAAGGTTTATTCCAAGTTTTCTGAATATATTCTCATCCACTTGGGAAAGGATTACCGTAGAATGCACCTCACAGCCCTTAAGCTTGTATAGCTGTTTCATTGCCTGCTCGGCATTTTTGTCGGTTGTAGCACATATTGAAAGCGCAATGAGTATCTCGTCAAGGTGCAATCTCGGGTTGTGATTGCCAAGATGCTTTACCTTAAGCTCTTGAACGGGTTCAATTACCTCTGGCATAATTAGCTTTGTTTCATCATCAATATTACCCAAATACTTGAGTGCGTTAATGAGCATTGCAGAAGAAGCACCCAAGAGGTTTGAGGTTTTTCCTGTAATTATAGCGCCGTCATTGAGTTCTATTGCAACTGCTGGAGCATTTGTTTCCTCAGCTTTTTTGAGAGCCGCCTCTACGCATCTGCGGTCGGAAACCGATATGCCTGCCTGCTTCATCAGCATCTCAATCTTTCCTGCCTCTTCTTCGCCGCTGTTACCTTTTCTGTGGTTACACAATGCGGCATAGTAACGTCGGATAATCTCTTCGTTTGCAGCAGCAGTTACAGCTTCATTATCAACAATACAGTTTCCTGCCATATTTACGCCCATATCGGTAGGAGATTTATACGGACACTCTCCGAGTATCTTTTCAAACATTGCTCTGAGAACGGGAAAAACTTCGATATCGCGGTTGTAGTTTACGGTGGTTTTTCCGTATGCTTCGAGATGGAATGGGTCAATCATATTTACGTCATTCAAATCCGCCGTTGCCGCCTCATAAGCAAGGTTTACGGAATGCTTGAGCGGAATATTCCATATCGGGAAGGTTTCAAACTTTGCATACCCTGCTTTAATTCCACGCTTATGGTCATGGTACAGCTGTGAAAGGCAGGTTGCCATCTTTCCGCTGCCCGGTCCCGGAGCAGTAATCACAACGAGTGAACGGGAGGTTTCGATATAATCGTTCATACCAAATCCGTTATCACTGACTATAAAAGGAATGTCATAGGGATATCTGGGGATAGCATAGTGTTTATATACCTTTATGCCAAGAGATTCAAGTTTTTGATTGAATGCATCGACAGAGGATTGGTGGTTATATCTTGTCATAACAACGCTTCCGACATACAGACCAAATCCACGGAACGCATCGATAAGGCGCAAAACATCAAGGTCATAGGTAATACCCAAATCGCCTCTAACCTTATTCTTTTCGATATCATTCGCGTTTATCGCAATTACGATTTCCGCCTGATCCTTCAACTGAGTGAGCATACGAATCTTGCTATCGGGAGCAAATCCGGGGAGCACTCTCGCAGCGTGAAAATCGTCAAACAATTTTCCGCCAAATTCAAGATAAAGCTTCCCGCCAAACTGATTTATCCTCTCGAGGATTCTTTCAGATTGCAAGCTCAAATATTTCTCGTTGTCAAATCCCATTCTTTGCATAATTCTTCTCCCAAAGCACACACCAAAAAATTAAGCGAAATGAAGTTTTTTAAAATCATTTCGCTTATTTATTATACTACAGTCTTAAAGATTTTTCAACAAAATCTGCAAAATATTCTTAAATTAACTGAACTGAATTTCTATCCACAAATCCTGAATGTGTTCAAGAACGTTTTTGGGAAGATGCGCAAACTCTTCGCTTCTTGCAAGCACCTCGTCGGAGGGATATGCATACTCGTTATTCTTAACCTCGTCGGGAAGCTGTGCGTATGCTTCCTCTTGGGGAACGGAGTATCCTGTCATTTCGCTATTTGCAAGAACTATATCGGTCTGGCACATAAAGTTGATAAACATTTCAGCTTCTGCTTTATGCTTGCTTCCTTTCGGAATACACATAGCATCGACAAATCTGTTGAGGCTCTCTTTGGGAATTGCAAAGCCTATATTTTCGTTCTCGCTCATTATTGTAAGCGCGTCGCCTGCATAATAAGGCGCAATCCAAGAGGTTTCGTTTCCGATAAGGTCAAATATCTCGTCCATAACAAGACTCTGACGGACCTTTTTCTGCTCATTGAGAAGCTTTGCAGCTTCGTCAATCTGTGAAAGGTCTGTTGTGTTGATGGAGTATCCGAGTCTTTGAAGTGCTATTGCGAAAGCATCTCGGGAGTTGTTGAACATCAGGATTTTTCCTGCATAGTCTTCATCCCAAAGGATATCCCAACTGTCAACGGGCTTTGTTACCTTTTCCTTGTTGTAGATTATTCCAACTATACCCCAAGCGTACGGTACGGAATATTCTCCTGTGGGATCGTAGTTTGCGGACTTATAGTCGTCCATAATCAGCTCATAGTTGGGAATATTCGCAAAATCCAATTTTTCGAGCATTCCCTCGTCTATCATACGAGAAATCATATAGTCAGACGGAATAATGACGTCATAGTCACCTGCTCCGTTCTTGATTTTTGCATACATTTCTTCGTTTGTTGCATAGGTTGTGTAGTTTACGTTTATGCCTGTCTTCTTTTCAAATTCTCTTATAACATCGAGCGTTCCATCGTCTCCATTAGCGATATATTCGCCCCAGTTATAAACGTTTATAGTAACCTTACCGTCATCCCCGCCGCAAGCGCAGAGAGAAAGCACGATAAGCACCGAAAGAACCAATGCAAGAATTTTTTTCATTTATCCAACCTCTTTCTATCCTTTTATTTGTTTTTTAGCATCTTTGCTGTCTTTTATATTGACAATAATAAGTCCAACCAACACAACCACAAACAGTATTGCAGAAAGTGCGTTTATCTTTGGGCTTACCCTTTTCTTTGTCATTGAGTATATGGTTATAGGCAACGTTTGGAAGCTGCTTCCGCTTGTAAAATAACTGATTACAAAGTCATCAAGGGAAAGCGTAAACGCCATCATAAATCCCGAAATGATACCGGGCATTATCTCGGGTATTACAACCTTGAAGAATGCACGTATCGGCGAACATCCAAGGTCCTGTGCCGCTTCATACAGACTATTGTCCATCTGTCTGAGCTTTGGCATAACGTTGAGAACTACGTACGGAAGATTAAACGTTATATGCGCTATGAGTATTGTAATAAAACCAAACTCAAGACCTGCCGTATCTTTCATAAAAACAAAGAGAAGCATCAACGAAACACCCGTTACAATTTCGGGGCTCACAATCTGGGTATATGAAATATTCATCACCAGATTGCGCGTTCTCTTTCTCATATTAGATATGCCGATAGCTGCCGCAGTACCGATAATAGTAGCAATCACAGAAGAGATTATTGCGACCACAAGAGTATTCATCAGCGACGTCATTATCAGTTCGTCCTGAAAAAGCTCAACATACCAATCAAACGTAAAGCCGGTGAAATTTGAACGGCTCTTTGACTCATTGAACGAAAAAGCAATCAGCACCAATATTGGCGCATAGAGGAAAAGGAAAATAAGTCCGATATAAAAACGCTG
>JAZSEP010000013.1:0-13768 GCA_045531755.1 Oscillospiraceae bacterium
AACGGGGAGCTTTCTGCTTATGCAGTAGTTAAGAAGTTCCTTGGTTGCGAGATGACTCGAAAAATCCACCACGCAATCAGCAGGTCCGTTATAGTCGGAAAGCTTGGCATATACTTCTTGGTTATCGGAAAATATATCAACGCCTGCAGCCAACTGTGAATTATACATTCCCTCGTTGATTAGCTTTGCTACTTCTTTTCCCATTCTTCCGTTAATGCCGTTAACAATTATCTTCATATTTTACCCTTCCAAAAGCATTATAAAGCTATTCCTGCTTTTTTCATATTGTCAATAAGAATATTATAGTTTGATTCTTCCATAGGTGTTAATGGAAGTCTGAGGAAGTTTTCGCAATATCCCATAGCTGCCATCGCTGCTTTTACGGGAATTGGGTTTACTTCACTAAACAAGGAATTGATGAGCGGCAGATAATCAAGCTGCATCTTTGCGCTTTCTGCTACCTTACCTTCAAAAAACAGCTTGCACATACGGCTTGTTTCTGCAGGAAGAAGATTTGAAAGAACGGAGATGACACCTTTTCCTCCCAAAGAGAGTATCGGAACCACCTGATCGTCATTTCCTGAATAGATATCAAGCTTATCACCAACCAGTGATATTGTTTCAGCAATCTTTGAGAAGTTGCCGTTTGCTTCCTTTATGGCGGAAATCATAGGATGGTCTGCAAGAGCAAGATATGTAGAAGGCTCAATATTTACGCCTGTTCTGGAAGGAACGTTGTAAAGGATGAGAGGTTTTGTGCTTGCATCGGCAATAACCTCATACATCTTTATAAGGCCCTTCTGCGTAGCTTTGTTGTAGTAAGGAGTTACGACAAGCATAGCATCTGCACCGACGTCACAAGAAAATTTTGTCAAATCAACAGCATAGTCAGTATCGTTGGAGCCTGTACCTGCAATTACGGGAATTCTGCCTGCAACTGTTTTCACAGCAAATTCAATTGCATCTCTGTGTTCCTCATCAGTGAGCGTTGAAGCTTCTCCTGTTGTACCGCAGACAACGATTGCGTCTATCCCCTGCGAAATCTGCCACTCAATGAGCTTCTTAAATGCAACGTAGTCAATACCATTTTCAGTAAGAGGAGTGACTATTGCAGTAGCAGCACCTGTAAAAATTGTCTTTTTCTTCATAAAATCGTCCCTTTCAGCATCGTAGAGTAACGCTGTTTTAAACAAAAATAAATAGCCGACACAAATCGGCTATCTCCAACTATATCGAAGTATGGCATAGATATACCACTACGATAATAATTAAGATAGCTCTCTGCTTAAAAAGCGGCAATAAAACAGATATTATTCCGTTTTACCAGATGCAGCCTTACGCCTCGGCTGTCTTCGGCACCCACACCTTTCACGAACGGCATAGCTTTGCGAAAGCCTGCAACCGTGCGATACTGATTGTGAAGTGCGCCTCTATCCTTAATTAACTATATGCTATATAATATCATTAAAAATTCAAAATGTCAACATTTAAAATTATGTAAAGGACGATGCTTTCACATCGTCCTTTACAAGTTGAAATATTAATTATTTCATCATGCTTGCAACTTCGTCAGCGAAGTTATCTTCACGTTTCTCAAGGCCCTCGCCTTTCTCAAAACGAACATAAGAAACGATGGAAATGTTGCCACCAAACTCTTTTGCCTTGCTGTCAACATATTTTGTAATTGTAAGATCAGGATCCTTAACGAAGAGCTGATTTACGAGGCAGTTTTCTTTGTAGTACTTGCCAATCTTACCCTCAACCATCTTTGCGATAACAGCCTCGGGCTTGTTAGCAGATTTGGGGTCGTTAGCAATCTGAGCCATAAGGATTTCTTTCTCTTTAGCGATAACTTCTGCAGGAACAGCAGCTTCGTTGAGATATGCGGGGTTAGCAGCAGCAACCTGCATAGCGATATCCTTTGCGAACTCTTTGAATTCGGGCTTGGAAGCGTCAACATCAGTATCAAACTTAACCATAACACCGATTCTGCCGGCGCCGTGAACGTATGTTGTTACAACGCCTTCATATCTTTCAAAACGTCTGATCTTCATATTTTCGCCGATAACGAGAATCTTCTCTCTGAGTGCATCGGCAACAGTAACGTTCTCTCCACAGATTGTTGCATTGAGAAGTGCGTCAACGTCAGCAGGATTTGCAGCAGCAACTGTCTTTGCGCATGCAACTACAAAATTCTGGAAATCTGCATTCTTTGCAACGAAGTCTGTCTCGGAGTTAACCTCAATAACAACGCCTACGTTTGTTGCCTCGTCAACGATAGCAGTAACGATACCCTCGGCAGCAATACGTCCGGACTTCTTTTCTGCTGCAGCAAGACCCTTCTCACGAAGAAGCTCTACTGCCTTATCCATATCACCATTGGATTCGGTAAGTGCTTTTTTACAATCCATCATACCGCATCCGGTTCTTTCTCTGAGCGCCTGTACGTCTTTAGCTGTAAAAGCCATAATTATCCTCCTAATTTCAAAAAATTGCATAGTGAAAAAACTCACTATGCAATTTTGTCTTTATTTTATTATTCAGCTGCTGCTTCTTCAACGGGAGCTTCCATCTGCTCGCCCTGTCTACCCTCGATGATAGCGTCTGCCATACACTGAGCAATGAGCTTAACAGCGCGGATAGCGTCGTCGTTTCCGGGGATTACATAGTCAACCTCGTCAGGATCGCAGTTAGTATCAACGATAGCAACTACCGGAATACCAAGCTTTTTAGCTTCAGCTACAGCAATTTTTTCTTTACGGGGGTCAACTACAAAGAGTGCACCGGGAAGAGAATTCATATTCTTGATACCGCCGAGGAACTTCTCAAGCTTTTCAATCTCAAGATTGAGCTTAACAACTTCCTTTTTGGGAAGAAGTTCAAATGTTCCGTCAGTTTCCATCTGATGAAGCTGCTCAAGACGCTTAATTCTTGTACGAATAGTCTTGAAGTTTGTCATCATACCGCCGAGCCATCTTGCATTTACAAAATGAACTCCTGCTCTCTCAGCTTCTTCCTTAACGGAATCCTGAGCCTGTTTCTTTGTTCCTACGAAAAGAACAGATTTGCCGCCCTCGGAAACTTCCTTAATAAAGTTGTAAGCTTCCTCAAGCTTCTTAACGGTTTTCTGCAAGTCGATGATGTAGATACCGTTTCTTTCTGTGAAGATGTACTCTGCCATTTTAGGGTTCCATCTTCTTGTCTGGTGACCGAAATGTACACCGGCCTCCAGAAGCTGTTTCATTGATACAACGCCCATTGTTTTTCCTCCTGAATGGTTAATTTCTTCCGTTTTACTCTTCTTATTCTGTTACCTTTTTGGAAAGGCACCGACAAAATAATCATAAAACGTGCGTTTTCTGAAACATTATATCACAAGTATTTCCATTTTGCAAGTGTTATTTTTAAAAATCTTAAAAGCTTGTACTGTTGACTAATTTACAGTTTCAATGTAAAATATAATTGGGTGATAATATGGAAACAAAAAAGACTATTATATGCTCCAAATGTCTTGAAAAAATCAGTGATGAGCGTATCTGCCCCTTGTGCGGTAATGACAATTCCGTCGACAACGATCCAATGTACCTCAAAGCCTTCACAATGCTTCAGGACAAATACATAGTTGGAAAAACCATTTCCTATAACGGCGAGCACGCTTTATATATTGCTTTTGATGTCGAGCAAAAGACTAAGGTAGTTGTCAAGGAGTTTGCACCTACCGTTATGTTCTCTCGCTCAGACAACGGTGCTATAGATGTAAAAAAAGAATATGAAGCCCAGTATAAATCTCTTATGGCAGATTTCTATGACCTTCATAAAAAGCTTGCTGTTGTAAAAAGTGATATTCTTTTGCCCATTTCTGAGGTTATTGGCGAAAATAACACTGTATATATCATATACAAATATGAAAAGCTTATAACTCTTGAAAACTATTTGAACAATTCAGGAGAGGATATGACAGCCGAAGAAACATACGATATGTTTCTGCCGTTTTTGGAAGCATTATCTATTCTCCACGATGAAGGCATTGTACATTGCGGAATATCTCCCGAAACTGTATTTGTTGACAAACATTGCAAGCTGTACCTATTAGGCTTTGATACTCACGCAGCAAGAACGCTTAAAAGCGATATGGACGTCCAGCTTTTTGATGGTTTCTCTGCTCCGGAGCAATACAGCTTGAAGAGCCTGCTTGGAACATGGACTGACGTTTATTCCGTTGCCTCGCTTCTCTACCATTGCATTACCAGCGTACGTCCGCCAAATGCCATTGCACGCCACAAACGGGATACTCTTGTTCCCTGTCACAACATCAACAACTACACTCCGCGTTCTCTTTCCTCAGCGCTTGAAAAAGCTATGGCAATAAACATAGAATCAAGAACCCAAACCATAGAAGGTTTTGTTCACAGTATGTCTGCCGGCAATAAGCTCAATATTGCCGAGAAAATTTCTACCGTAAAAGAATATCTGCCTACTCGAAAAGAAAAAACAACTGAAAGACAGTATGCTGAGGTTACCTCCAAAAAGAGTTTTCCATATATGTTGGTGTCTACCATCGTTTCTACCGTTATATTCTGTTTCTGCGGTCTGTTTCTGTTCAACTTCCTTTTTGGACCTCAAGTGGATACATTTATTGATAAGCACTTCGGTGGACACAACACTTCAAATCACCGTCAAGACATTAGCGGTAATGTTCCTAATTTCGTCGGACAAAAATTCTCCGACGTAAAGAGTAACAAAGAAAACCGCAATCTCTTCACTTTTGAAGAAAAATACGAGTATAACGAACAATATGAAGAAGGCGTTATTGTATCTCAAACCCCCGACTCCACTGCTCTTATTGCTGATACCTACAATATAACTTTTGTTATCAGTAAAGGTAGCCAGTATACCACGGTTCCCGACATTATAAGTATGAATATGGCAGAAGCTATGACTACACTGACAAATGCCGGAATTACCAACTTCAAATTTATACAGGTCGAGGAATCCGGATACTCTTCCGGTGAGGTTATATCCTGTATGCCCGGTGTCAACAGACGATTCAACAAGCGTACAGACTACCTTGAGGTAATCTGCCAAAAATAATGTGTTGACATTTTAAAAGGTTTGTATTAGAATAGACAAGGAAAATTTAATACCTTATCAAGAGTGACTGAGGGACAGGCCCTATGACGTCCGGCAACCTGCTATCGTAAGGTGCTAAATCCTGCGTATTAAACGAGAGATGAGGATAACGACAAATTATCACACGCTCGTTGAAACGAGCGTGTTTTTTGTTAGAATCAGTAAAGGAGAATTTATTATGGCAAATCGACTTTTCACATCTGAATCAGTTACAGAAGGACATCCCGATAAAATTTGCGACCAAATTTCCGACGCTGTGCTTGATGCTATTATTGCGCAAGACCCAATGGCGAGAGTTGCCTGTGAAACTACTGTTACAACAGGTCTTATAAACATTATGGGTGAGATTACGACATCCTGCTACATTGATATTCCTAAAGTTGCAAGAGAAGTCGTTGCGGACATTGGATATGTTCGTGCAAAATACGGATTCGATGCTTCTACCTGTGCGGTAATCACCTCTATCGATGAGCAGTCAGGCGACATTGCAATGGGTGTCGATAAATCCTTCGAGGACAAAGAAGGCGCGGATGAATCACAAAACGGTGCAGGCGATCAGGGAATGATGTTCGGTTACGCTTGCGACGAAACTGAAGAGCTTATGCCCCTCCCGATTTCTCTCGCTCACAAGCTTTCCAAGCAATTGACAAAGGTCAGAAAAGATGGCATCCTCCCCTATCTCAGACCAGATGGAAAAACTCAGGTAACTGTAGAATACGACGAGAACAATGCACCCGTTCGCGTCAACACCATCGTCGTTTCCTCCCAGCATTCTGAGGATGTTGATATGGAAACAATACGCGAAGATATCAAAAATCACGTCATTCTTCCAATTGTTGATGCAAAACTTATAGATGCAGACACAAAGATTTATATCAATCCTACAGGTAGATTTGTTGTAGGTGGTCCTCAGGGCGACAGTGGTCTTACGGGACGTAAAATTATCGTTGACACATACGGCGGATATTCAAGACACGGCGGTGGTGCTTTCAGCGGAAAAGACCCAACTAAAGTTGACCGTTCTGCCGCATATGCAGCAAGATACATTGCCAAAAATATTGTAGCTTCCGGCCTTGCTAAAAGATGTGAGATACAGATAGCTTACGCTATTGGTGTTGCAAAGCCCGTATCGGTTATGGTCGACACCTTCGGAACCGGAAAGGTCAGCGATGCCGAGCTTTCCGATATGGTTGATAACCTTTTTGATTTGAGGCCTACGGAAATTATTCGTAAGTTTGACTTGAGAAAGCCCATCTATCGCAACCTCGCAGCATATGGTCATATGGGACGCGAAGACCTTGGCGTTCTTTGGGAAAAGACTGATAGAGTCGATGATATTAAGGCATATTTTTCTAAATAAAACAAATTAAAAAAACGGACCTACTTTTGAGGTAGGTCCGTTTTTTATGTATTTTCCTTTTTAATTCCAAACATTAGCTTTAGAATGCCTGCTAAAATCCTGGGACTCTTTACAACAACAATTTTCAAGAAAACTCCCCCATTCTACAAGCGGGAAATTATCGGTGACAACAGCAAAAGCAGATTATAACGGCAGCAATTGCCACAAGCAAGATAACTCTTAAAGGTATAAGACAAGCAAATATAACACCTGACACAAAGGTAAAAACCCAAAAAGGTGTTGGATTGTTTCTGTGCCTCATAGCCTCACCCACTTTGTATATAATCTTAATTCATTATATACAAACGGGGTTGTTATTGTGATATAACAACCAGAAGGGTTCCGTCACCAACAGAGACCTCTATTTCGTCACAGATCGAAGTATTGCTTACACCTAGAGGAAAATTGCAGTACAAATCAGCGTTTTCAAGAGAATATTTAAGTCCTTTTAGTGTAATGTTGTCAGACTTTACAGAAATTGAGAAAATCGATACTGTTCTTTCTTTTCCAATTAGCTTTTTTATACATTCGTTACGAACAATAAAAGCTGTCTCGCGTTTATCAGAAAGTATGCAGTTGACACCTTTTTCCTTACAGTACAAAAGTAACTGAACGTTTGCAAGGCTGTGGTCAATTCTACCACCCAAAGCACCAAATATTTCTATATCCTTATATCCTTTTTCTATTGCATATTTAATGCACAGCGAGGTATCGGTGTCGTCTTTTTCCACAGGAAATTTTATCAGTATATCTTCGTCCACTTCGCCGACGTAGGAATCCATATCCCCAATTACAACGTCTGGAGATATGCCGCATTTCAGGCAATGCTCAAGTCCCCCGTCTGCACACAAAACAAGCCCATTATTCGATATACGTGAAGCAATATAATCGTAGTCAGAAACGTCTCCGGAAGCGAAAATATAAGCTTTTTTATCTTCCATATTTCGAAAGCTCCCACTCTTTTAAATTTTTAACTTCATCATACAGCTTTACATAATTACCGTGTCTTGATTTATTTATTTTTCCGTTTTTAACAGCCTCAATTACTGCGCATCCTTTTTCTGCAGTATGCGAACATCCTGTGAATTTACATTTGCTAATATATTCCTCAAATTCTCTGAAGCAATATTGAAGCTCATCTTTCAAAATGACGTCGTATTGTTCTATATCTACTGCAGAAAATCCCGGTGTATCTGCAACGTATCCGCCGTTTCTGAAGAACATTTCAACGTGACGTGTAGTGTGTCTTCCCCTTCCAAGCTTTGCGCTCGTTTGCGCAGTTGCAAGATTCAGGTCCGGAAAAATTTTATTGAGTAATGTTGACTTTCCTACCCCGGAATTTCCTGTAAAGCTACACGCCTTTCCATTCATAATTTCTATTATATCTGAAATTCCGTCATTGTTTATGATATTTGTAATAATAATTCTGATACCGGTGCTACTATAAATATCAATAATATCTGAAAAATCGGCAAGGTCAGTCTTGGTTATCACTAAAACGGGTTCGATATTCTTAAACTCTGCGATAGCTATGGTTTTATCAATTATAAAAGTGTTCGGAAGAGGGTCTGTAGATGAAACTATGATAAAGAGTGTATCGATATTCGCAACTGCAGGACGCACGAGATTGTTCTTTCTTTCTGATATTTCAGTTACAATATATCTGTCTGCGCCGTCACTTTCGAAGGTGACAATATCCCCAACAAGAGGCGTTATTCCATCTTTTCGGAAAACCCCTCTCGCTTTGCAGTTATAGAACCCTTCTCCGTCGTGAACTGTATAAAGACCGCCCACGCCTTTTGTTATGCGACCCTTCATTTTTCCTCCGCTTTATGTAAAAAGGCAGAAGCGAGGTTTCGCCCTGCCTTTCGTGTTTTTAGTCCTGTGTTTTGAACGAATTCGAATTATCTATATCAAGCATATAGTAGCCTGTATCAAAATCAAGCAGGTATTCCTGATATAATAATCCGTTTATCATAATTTTGACTCTTTGAGAACCGCTTCCTTCGAAAGAAGGTTGCCAAACCTTAACATCCGATGGAACTAACGTTTCACTTTCCTGTACAACTCCATCCAGTATTCCCTGTATACTAACAGCTGACGTTATAGCAGTTGGCAGAGTTACCGGAAGTTGTATTGAGTTTTGTAAGGTGGTTCCGTTTCCGCTACTTACATTAACATCAACTCTTGTACCGGGAGAAACACTTGAATTTTCCATAGGACTTTGAAGTATTACCGTACCTTTCGGTCTGCTGCTCTGCACAGGAGTTATAGCTCCGATTTCAAGACCGTTTGCATTAAGAGCCTCCGTAGCTTCCTGTATTGTCTTTCCTGTTATATCCGGAACAGTGACAGGCAACTGATTAGACCCCATGCTGATGTAAACCTGTACTGTACTTCCTACGGCTGCCTCTTGAAGCTTCGCCGGAACTGTCTTAATTACAAGATTTTCTGCCACAGTATTGCTAAAATCTCGTATTTCCGAAACCTTAAAGCCAAAAGACTTAAGTGTGTTTACCGCTATTGTGCCGTCTTCTCCGTACAAATCGGGAATTCGCATAACCTGAGTTCCAAGGCTTACCTTTACATTTATAGTTGTATTAGCCTTTATGGTCTTTCCCTGAGAAGGCTTTTGATAGTATATTTGGCCTTCACTGTAACCCGGATAGAAGGTTTCCTCTTCGACGTGGAAAGTAAGATTGGGATACAAAGCCTGAGCTTCAGTAATTGTCATTTTGTCAAAATTTGGAGTTTCTATTTCCTCAAAAGAAGAAGAAAACGGATTTATGACAATCAAACCTGCAACAAACAGCATAACGGATATGATAAATCCGGTAACAACACCATAAATTATTGATATTGCAGGAGACTTAGTTTGTGTTGAAACTACAGGTTTTTTCTTTTGTACCGATTTTTCAGGCTTGTTTTTTTCCTTAACCTTCGGTTTAACATCAGAGGAATCAGCTGCAGTTCCAATCGTAAGGTTGTCAAAGCTTATATCTGTATTCTTTTTGAACTCTTCGAGATAACGCAGAATTTCTGCCGCAGAATGGAAACGCTTGTCAATGTCCTTTTCCATTGCTTTTAGCGTTATCTGTTCAAGGCCAATAGGTATATCCTGGTTTATTTCACGCGGCTTAATCGCGTTTACCTGTATCTGTTGAAGCGCAACGGACACGGGAGAATCTGCCTCAAAAGGCAAACGTCCCGTAAGCATTTCATAAAGCATAATACCAACAGAATATATATCGCTACGTCCGTCGACCGGCTTTCCATAAGCTTGTTCGGGACTTATATAATGAACCGATCCGATAGCCTTATCTGTGATGGTTCTGGTTTCGCTTCTTGTGAAACGAGCAATACCAAAGTCGGTAACCTTTATAGTTCCATCCTGTAAAAGCATTATATTTTGAGGCTTAATATCACGATGTATAATTCCCTTATCATGCGCATGCTGAAGAGCACGAAGAATTTGAATAGTGAAATGAACTGTTTCCTTCCAGTTTAAAACCTTTTGCTGTTCAATGTAGTCCTTCAGCGTTATTCCATCGATATATTCCATAACTATAGAATGGACCTTATCACTGAAGCTTACGTCGTGTATCTTAACTATATTTTGATGTGAAAGCACAGAAATTGCCTTGGATTCATTTTTGAATCTGCGCAAAAACTCTTCGTTGGTCAAAAATTCATCGCGGAGTATTTTAACAGCAACAGTGCGCTCTTCAATGGTATCATAAGCCATATAAACATTAGCCATTCCCCCGACACCGATGAGCTCTTTAATCTCATAACGCCCGTCAAGCTTTTTGCCTATATATTTATCCATTTAGGTTTCACTCCTGAATCAAAGTTGGTTTTAGCAGTTCTCCATAATAACAACTGTAATGTTGTCGTTTCCTCCTCGCTCATTTGCGAGCTCTATTAAGCTATCAATAGCGTCGGCAACTGCATTGTTTTTGTTAACAACACTCATAATCTCATCCTCGCTGACGAGATTTGAAAGTCCGTCGGAACAAATTAAAACCTTGTCACCTTTTTTCAATTCTGTTTCGTTATAGTCAACTGAAACATTTTCTTCTACGCCTACCGCTCTGGTTATCAGGTGCTTTTTAGGGTGTTCTTTTGCCTCTTCAGGTGTTAACTCACCCGTTTCAATAAGATACTGTACCATGGTATGATCCTTGGTAATCTGACGTATCATTCCTGAACCTATATGGTATGCACGGCTGTCACCAACGTGTGCAATATATGCCATATCATTCTTTATAACCGTGAGGACGACAGTAGTTCCCATTCCGGATAAGTCGGGCGTTTGCTTGGATTTTTGATAAACAAGCGCATTTGCATTTATCACAGCAGTAGTAATTAAGCTGTGAATGCTACTGTCAGGTTTTTCGGGGTTATAGTTTCTGTCGATATTTGCGGAAATCGCTCCAACAGCAACCAAACTCGCAACGTTTCCTCCGTTTGCGCCTCCCATACCGTCGCAGACAACAGACCAAGCCATATCGGTTGAAATCTTACCGATATGGTATGCATCTTGGTTTGTAGTACGAACCTTTCCTATATCACTTTTTCCTGCCGCATCTATCATAATTGTCCTCCTAATCGAAAAGCTCGATTAAAGCATCAGGCATTTGCTTCGTTTCGCCGTAGTTGTCCACATGCAGCTTCTATGTCTGCACCGAGTTTTCGGCGTACTGTTGTGGTTATTCCTTTTGCAGTGAGAATATTGCTAAAGCTCAAAATACGTGATTTCTCGCTTTTTATAAACTCAGTTTCATTAACTTCATTTACAGGAATAAGGTTTACGTGACATATCATACCGCGTAAAAGCTCCGCCAACTGTCTTGCACATTCATCACTGTCATTTACACCGTGAATCATTGTGTACTCAAATGAAATTCTTCTTCCCGTTTTTTGAATGTATCGCTTACAGGTAGATATAAGTTCCTGAACATTCCATTTATTATTCACAGGCATAATTTGATTTCTTATTTCATCGTTTGGCGCGTGCAACGATATTGAAAGAGTCAACTGTAATTTTTTCTCAGCTAACACATCTATTTTATCACAAACTCCGCAGGTTGACAACGATAAATGTCTTAAACTTTTATTATAGCCTTCTTTTGAAGAAAGTATTGTCAAAAAATCAATAACATTATCAAAATTATCAAGCGGCTCGCCTATTCCCATCATCACGATATTGTTAATGCTTTCACCCAGGTCTTGCTCGGCGGTGTTGATTTGGTCAAGCATTTCTGATGCAGTGAGATCGCGAACCTTTCCCCCTATTGTAGAAGCGCAAAACTTGCATCCCATACGGCACCCAACCTGTGAAGAAATACAGATTGTATTACCGTGATTATAGCGCATTACAACGCTTTCTATGCACTCCGAATCTTTAAGCTCAAATAAATATTTCACCGTAGAATCAAGCTTTGAAACGAGTTTTCTCCTGATTTTAAAACGGTTTATGTAATAATTATTTTGAAGAGTCTCTCTTAATTCAAGCGAAAGGTCGGTCATTTCGTTGAAATCCGACACCTTTCTTACGTGTAGCCAGGTGTATATCTGTTTTGCTCTAAAGGGTTGAGCTCCTATTGACACCATTTCTTTTTTTAGAACGTCTAACGTGAAGGATTTTATGTCTTTTTTCAAGCTTTATCGCACCTTCTTTAATTTACAGATAAAAAACCCGTCAGAATTATTGTCGTCACAAAACAGAGTTATGCATCCATTGTTGCCGTCAGAAAAGAATTTTTCACTTGGTATGACGGTTTCGAAATCTTTGTGTTCTTTTAGAAACCGCAAAACAACATCCTCGTTTTCTCTCCTGTTTACAGTGCAGGTAGAATAAACGATTGTTCCTCCGTCTTTAACGTAGTTGGCGGAATTGGAAAGAATTCTGTACTGAATTTCGGGTAAACGAGATATTTCTTCAGGGGTTTTGTATTTGATTTCGGGCTTTCGTCTTATTATTCCAAATCCCGAGCACACTACATCACACAGCACCACGTCAGCCTTTGGTAAGCTTTCGTTATATACCGTGGCGTCTTGGCAATCGGCTGTAATACATCTAATCTCTAATCTTTCTGCTCCGTCTTTTATGAGATTGACTCTGTTTTGGTGCAGGTCAAAAGAAAGCAAGCGACCTTGATTATTCATATACTGTGCCGCGGTAAAGCTCTTGCCGCCGGGCGCTGAACAAACGTCGATTACAGTATCGTTCGGTTTTATGTCCGCGTATCTGACGCACAGCTGTGAGGCTTTATCCTGCACGTGAAACAGGCCGTTTTTAAAAGCTTTACACGCTTCACAGTCGGTAAAACTATCAAGTTTTAAACAGTTTGTGAGTTCATCTTTTTCAGCGGTAATATTCTCTGCTTTCAGTTGTTCAACCAAGCTGTCATCATCCGTAAGAAGTGTATTTGTACGAATATATACAGGCGGGTTTCCGATGCTTCTTTCAAGAAACAGCCGTGTTTTTTCAACTCCGTATTGTTGAGTCCACATATCTACAAGCCAAAGCGGACAAGAGTATCGTATGCTCAAATGCTCATTCTCATCTTTAATTTCGGAAAGGGATTTTTCAAGGTCAAAGTTCCTTACGCAAGAGCGCAAAACCGCATTTATGAACCCTGATGCTCTTGAAAGCCCGTTCTTTTTGGCAAGCTCAACGCTTTCGTTTACTGCAGCACTTTGCGGTACCGAAGACATATAAAAGAGCTGATATACACCCATTCTGAGAATTGTGAGAACATCAGACTCCATACTTTTAAGTTTTTTGGCGGAATTGGCTTGAATTATAAAATCAAGAGTCAACAAGCGTTCAACAACGCCATAAACAAGCGCAGTAACAAAAGCCCTATCCTTTGACGAAAGCGCTTTAGTGTTGAGGGAATTATTTATAACAATATTAGAAAAGCCTTTATTATTCTGTATTTTTCTGAGCGCCTTGAAGGCTATTTGTCTTGCTGATTCCAATTGAAATCTCCCTTAATCGTTGTTTCTTCTTCCAAAGAGCAATACGAGTCGCAGCAGTTGCATCAGCGACACCAATAATGCCGCTACATAGGTCATGGCAGCCGCCGAAAGAGTTTTTCGAGCACCGTCTAATTCTTCGCCATACAGATAATCACGTGCTTCAAGAACGTCAAGCGCGCGTCTGCTTGCATTAAATTCAACGGGAAGCGTAATTAACTGAAAAAGCGCCACCAGAGAAAAAAGTATGAT
>JAZSEP010000058.1:0-4608 GCA_045531755.1 Oscillospiraceae bacterium
GTTCATGTAGGTGTACTTGGGATAAAGTATATATTTATAAATCGGATAGGTCACAATTGTAGCAACAAGCATAACAAAAGTTACTGCCACACTCATTCCTGCAGCAGAGGTTGTTTTTTTAGATACTCCGAGAAAAGGACAGACACCAAGAAATCTTGACAGCACAAAGTTGTTTGCAAGAGCCGCTACTATAAAAATGTTGAACAGTTTCATTTTGTTTTTCCTCCATTGCAAGCTCTGCACTCGTGACAATTTTTATCCTTGTTGACACCCGAAAACAAAGCTATCAGTATTGCAAATGCCAAGAATCCACCCGAGGCAGACGAGAATATCGATATCGTGAGGTGCTCCGGTATTATCCTGATTCCAAACCAAGTGCCTTGTCCTAATATTTCCCTTATCGTTCCCAATACAAACAATGCAACTGTAAATCCCAATCCCATACCCAAACCATCAAATAGCGAATCGAAAACCTTGTTTTTGCTCGCAAAAGCCTCAGCCCTTGCAAGTATAATGCAGTTTACTACTATAAGAGGTAGAAAAATACCAAGAGCATTATACAATGAAGGGAAAAACGCCTGTACGACAAGGTTTACTACGGTAACAAAACCTGAGATTATAACTATAAATGCGGGTATCCTAACTTTATTTGGCATAAACCCTTTTAATGCCGATATCGCCGTGTTAGAGCAGGTCAGTACAGCCAATAAGGCAATACCCATTCCAACCCCGCTGATTGCAGTAGAAGTCGTGGCAAGAGTAGGACAGGTACCAAGAAGTAATATCCATACGGGATTTTCACGGATTATTCCGTTTGTCAGTATTTTAATCTTACCTTTCATCCGTAAATCTCCTCCTTGATAGCATCAAATAATTTTAACGCACTATCAACCGCATTTTTTATACCGTTAGACGTATACGTCGCACCGCTTATAATCTCAACGCCCTGTGTATTATTTTCGTCAACGTATTGTGACAGGTATTCTTCAGTCATAGCTCTCGTGCCAATTCCTTCGGTTTCACTGTGTTTTACCACCTTTAATCCAACAACATTTCCATCATTAGCAACCCCAACCATAACCACAAGTCCGCTCTGATATCCCCTTGTTTCAATCTGAAACGCCACGGCATCAGAATTGTCCGCTTTTCTCATAAAGGTGCATCCGTACTCTTCAAGTATTTCACTTCTGACGTTTATCTCCGAATAGCTGTTTTCGTTTGGAAAAATGCTGTCAAGCGCCGAATAGGCAGCTTGATTGGCGCTGCGCTCTATATAAGGCTTTGTGAATTTATATGTCAGAACAACGGAAAAGGAAACTAATATACAAATAAGAGTCAGAGAAAGAATTGACTTTACACTCTCCTCTTTTTCAGACATTTTGTATCGCCTTCTTTCCTGTACCAAAGGGTCTTGCTAACGTATATCGGTTAATATACGGAACCAACAAATTCATAAATAGTATAGCAGTTGTTACTCCCTCGGGTGCTGAAGCAAATTTTCGTAGAATAATTGTTAAAACACCGCAACCTGTTCCGAATATAACCTTTCCTAAGTTTGATGTTGGAGAGGTAACGTAATCGGTTGCCATAAATACAGCAGAAAAAAGAAGTCCGCCCAAAAATATCTGAACATAACCTTCTCCAAAGACAACGGATGCTAAAAAAGCACTGCCAATAAACGAAATTGGAATTATAGGCGTTATCACCTTCGTGATGCAAAGATATATCAGTCCTATCAAAATCGCTAAAACACAGGTCTCGCCGACACATCCTCCGCGTACTCCAAAAAGCAAATCCTTCAAATTCGGAACCTGTTCGGCGTTACCTGTCGATAAAGCTTCTAACGGAGTAGCTCCGGAAGTGAGGTCAACAACGCCTTTGTTTGTGCTCCAATCGGTCATTTCGTTTGGAAAACAGATTAACATAACTGCCCGTCCAAAAAGTGCAGGATTGACAAAATTTTGGCCTATACCTCCAAACAGTTGCTTTGCCACAACGATTGAAGCAACACTTCCGATAAAGCAGGAATAAACAGAAACGTTAACAGACAGACTTAGTCCTAATAGAACGCCGCTCAAAACTGCGCTAAAGTCTTCTATCAAAACCCGCTTTCTCGCGACTAGAGAAAACGCTACCTCAGAAAGCACAGAAAACAGCATGCAAAATGCTATTATTCGCAAGCTTCTAAGTCCAAACAAAAACACCGAAGCGAAAATACACGGCAGGAGCGCTATAATAACGTTAAGCATTATTTTGCTTGTAGCTGCATTCGCACATATATGAGGCGAGCTCTTAACTATCAACTTTTCTTTCATTGTTTTTTCCTTTGCTGATTTTTCACGAGATTTTTTGCAAGTCTGTTTGTTGAAACAAGATCGCGCTTTGCCGGACAAACGTACGAACATATTCCACACTCAATACAGCTTGCTATATGAAGAGCCTTTAATGATTCTGCATCACCGCTGTAGTATCTTCTTTCAAATTCTGCAGGCATAAGATGAAACGGACATGCCCTGTAACACCTTCCGCAGCGAATACACGGCGTTGTATATGGATGTTGCGCCGTTTTTTCATCGAAGGCAAGGATTGCATTGGTAGCCTTTAGTATCGGAAAATCAATATCATCAATTGAAACGCCCATCATAGGTCCACCGAGAATGAGCTTTTTCACAGGTTCATTTAAACCGATAAAGTCCAATATATCAGAAATACGGGTACCAATCAAAACTTCAAGGTTTTGGGGTTTTTTAACACAAGGTCCGTCTACGGTAATCCTTTTACTAATCAGCGGCTCGCCTGTGCTGAAAAAATGCCCCAATTTTGCGATGGTTGTAACGTTTAGCACAACGACTCCTATTTCATATGGACGCATACCCTCGGGCAAAATTTTACCTGTTGCCTGATATATAGTTATCTTCTCCGCTCCTTGAGGATACCTTGATTTTAATATGCAAATCTCGCTTTCAAATTTTTCCTTTAATATTTCTATCGCTTTCGGTTTGTTTGATTCAACTGCGAAAATTACTCTTTCTATGTTACAGAATCGTTTAATATGGTTTATTCCAAATAAAATGTCTTCAAAATCTTCAAGCACTGCTCTGTAATCCACCGTAATGTACGGCTCACATTCCGCTACGTTTACTATTAACGTTTTTATGTCTGTACTATTCAGTTTTACGTGTGTCGGAAAAGCTGCGCCACCAAGACCCACTACCCCACTCTCAAAAACAGCTTCCAGCAATTTCTCCCGAGAATTTATTATTGGTGGTTTAAAATCAACACTTTTGTCAAGGCCGTCGCTTTCAATTTCCACTATCTTTGTCTTGATGTCATACGGCATCAAAAAATCAGATACCGACACGACCGTACCCGAAACCGAAGAGTATATCGGTGACGCTAATGGGTGTGTTGCTTTTCCTATCTTTTGACCTTTTAAGACGTATTCTCCTTCTTTTACGGCAATCTCACTTGAAACGTTAGCGCTCATTGCCATTGGGATGAATATTCTTTCAGGTTCTGGCATTTTTACAGTAGCACTGTTCATAGTATTTTTATTGTGTGGAATATATATGGTGCTGATTTTCGACATTTTGTTACACCTTCGTACTCAATTTTAAATTCAAACTTGTAAATTTATCAGACTTGTGATATTATTAATTAGTAATATGGTATATTCAAAGCATTAATATATTTTTACTAGGAGGACCTTGTATGACACGCCGCGACAAAATCAACTATTACCTCGATATAGCTCAAACCGTGGCTGAACGCGGTACCTGTTTAAGAAGAAACTTTGGAGCAATAATTGTAAAAAACGACCAGATAATTTCCACCGGATACGTAGGAGCTCCGAGAGGACGCAAAAACTGCTGCGACCTCAAATTCTGTATGAGAGAAAAGCTCAACATCCCCAGAGGTGAAAGATACGAGCTTTGCCGCTCCGTACACGCTGAAGCCAACGCTATAATCGCGGCTTCACGCGCAGATATGATAGGTTCCACACTTTATCTTGTATGCAAGGATTATGCTACAGGAGAAATTGTTGCGGGCACGAATTCTTGTGCAATGTGCAAGAGAATGGTTATCAATGCCGGAATTTCAACAGTCATAATCAGAGATACCGCCGACTCTTTCCGTGTTATCAGTGTTACTGATGAGTGGGTACTTAATGACGATTCCCTCACCGGTTCAATGGGCTATTAATTATCTTTTTTCTGTTGACAAAATCATCAGTTTGGGGTAATATATTATAGCATTCAATTGCCGCTGTGGTGAAATCGGCAGACACAAGGGACTTAAAATCCCTCGATAGCAATATCGTACCGGTTCAAGTCCGGTCAGCGGCACCAACCGTCGTGAGCTTTGGCTCACGGCGGTTTTTATCATAAGTATAGGATTTCAAAAAAATATTTTTTTATCCAGGTTCGGGTGCATAAAAAATTTGCACCGAAAATTCGGTGCAAATCAGATTGTATTGCCGGTCAGCGAGTGATTGAAGACTCGGCGTGCTCGGTATCGCGAAACAGCAGTGATACACACCAAATACCGCCCAGTGCTACCAATGTATAAATTACTCGGCTTAGCAAAGCGCCTTGACCGCCAAACAGC
>JAZSEP010000044.1:0-8945 GCA_045531755.1 Oscillospiraceae bacterium
GATATCAGCGTTCGAAAAGAGCTTTAGCGTAACGCCCATAATGTCGTATTCCTTTTTTAACAGAGCGGCAGCAACAGAGCTGTCAACACCGCCACTCATAGCAACTGCTACTTTTTTATCAGCCACGCCAAAACTCCTAACATACTTTTTCTATATAATAATAGAACAAATGATGGTTTTAGTCAATAATTTTAAAAAAGGAAATGATTTTTCTCTAAAATATGCTATACTATAAGAAGAAATTAACATTGGAGGAAGTATGAAGGAACAATTCACAAGAGAAAAGATAGGTGAAGAGATATATTTTTCCACCTTGAAGATAGAAAAGTTCACAACCTCGCGTATATCGGTGAATTTTGTGGTTGACCTTGAAAGAGAAACCGTTACCGCAAACGCTCTGGTTGCATTTCTTCTGCGAAAAGGATGCGGTATGTATCCCGATTTTTCCGCACTAAATCTGCGTCTTGACGAGCTTTACGGAGCGACGATTTCCACAGACGTTAAGAAGTTCGGCGACAAACAGATTTTGAATATAACAGGTGTGTGCATAAACAATAGATACGCGCTTGACGGAGAGGGCATACTTTCGGAGCTTTCTCAGCTTATCTGCAATATAATAACCGATCCTGTTATGGAAAACGGACTTTTTCTGCAAAAAGAGATAGATGTGGAAAAGAAGGTCCTGCGCGAAACTATAGCTTCCGTCAAGGGTGATAAAGGCGCCTACGTCATAGAAAGAATGATTTCAAATATGTGCGCCGACGAGCCCTTTGGATTGGCAAAGTACGGATATTGTGAGGACGTGGATAAGCTCACTGCAGAATACGTTTCTGATTGCTATAGGAGAATTCTTTCTCACGGTAAAATCGAAATTATTTGCAGCGGCCAAGAGATTGGCGATGAGTTGAAAAACGTCTTCATAAAAGGGCTTTCAAAGCTTCAAAGAGGTAATATCAGCACAAAGAAAAGCAAGCTCACTCCTCCTTTTTCCGAGCCTAAGGAAATTGTGGAGAAAATGAATATAACGCAGTCCAAGGTTGCAATGGGATTTTCTTGCGCGATACCCATTAATGATGAAAAAAGTATTGCTTTGCGCTTGATGTCGGCAATCTATGGCGGAGACACATCTTCGAAGCTCTTTACTGTGGTTCGTGAAAAGATGGGACTTTGCTACTATTGCGCGTCAACACTTGACAGAAGCAAGGGCATTATGATTGCTTATAGCGGAGTGCAAGAGAACAACAGAGAAAAGGCGATACGTGCAATGCTTGATCAGCTTGAGGAGGTCAGAAACGGTAATTTCACTCAAGAACAAATCGAACAGGCAAAAGCGTCTATAATCACCGGTCTTGAATCTGTGTCGGATTCTCTTTATGGTATGGAATCGTGGTATCTGGGGCAGATACTTTGTGAGATAGAAAGAACGCCTGATACTGAGATAAAAGCAATAAAGAAACTCACCGCAGAGGACGTTGTTGAAGCGGCAAGGGCTATGAAGCTGAGTTTAATCTATTCAATTGCGGAAGGCGGTACAGAGGAATGAAGATAGAAACGATAAAAAACGACCGCCTGAACAACACGATACGCTGTTTCACCCATAAAAGCGGACTCAGGGTGAAAATGTGTGCTTTAGAGGATTTTAAAAGCACCTATGCGATAATAAGCACTAAATATGGTTCTGCCGATAACTGCTTCAAAACGGCAGATGATGCGGAGTTTACAAAGGTTCCAGACGGTATTGCGCACTTCCTTGAACACAAGCTTTTTCAAAACGAGGATGACGTGAATGCATTTGACTTGTTTTCAAAGACCGGTGCAAATGCAAATGCCTACACGTCTTTTGACAAAACGGCATACCTTTTTTCTTGTACGAGCAGATTTAGGGAAAATCTCGAAATTCTCCTTGGCTTTGTAACTAAACCGTATTTCACCGAGGAATCGGTGCAGAAGGAGCTTGGAATTATAGGACAGGAAATTCAGATGTACAACGATGATCCGGATTGGAACGTCTATTTCAATGCCCTCGACTGTATGTATGTGAACAATCCTGTCAAGGTAGATATTGCAGGAACAGAAGAATCTATTGCCAAGATTACTCCCGAACTGTTGTACAGATGCTATAACGCTTTCTATGACCTGCGAAATATGGTTCTTGCCGTCGTGGGAAACTTCGACGAAAAAGAGGTTATAGAGGTTTGCGATGCGATTTTGCAAGAAAAACCGCCGCTTAACGTTCAAAAGGCTGCTGTTTTTGAACCGAAAAACATAAACCACAGTTACAAACAACAGAAATTGGACGTTTCAATGCCGCACTTTCAGCTTGGATTCAAACTTGATGACCGAGGAGAACAGAATAACGAATTTGACTCTGTTCTCTGTGAAATTTTGCTGGACGTTATCGCGGGAGAGTCTTCTCCGCTCTACCGCAAGCTCTATGACAGCGGTCTGATAAATGATGCCTTTGGCAGCGAAACCTTTGCTGGAAGAGACTATCTGGCGTATATTTTCGGCGGCGAGTCCAATGACCCAAAGAAAGTACGAGAGCAGATTTTGCAAGAGATAGAAAGAATACGTAGCGAGGGAATAAACGAAAAGCTTTTCACAGCTTGTAAAAAGGCTCTGTACGGCAGATATGTGAGGATTTTTGACAAACCGTCGGCTCTCGCAGCATTTATTGTTTCCTGTGACTTTGCAGGAGTGAAAATTTATGATATAATTGACCGTGTTGCTTCTGCAACGGTCAAGGATTTGATGGATATCATCGACAGAACGGATGCAAATAATATGGTGCTATCTGTTGTGAATCCATACTGACAGAAAGGACGTAACGATGAATACAGTATCATTTCCGCTTTTGGGACTTTCCTTTGATATTAAGAGGGTTGCTTTTGAAATTGGACCGTTTAAAGTATATTGGTACGGCATTATAATCGCCGTTGGATTTATTCTTGCCGTCCTGTACGCGTACAAAAGAGCAAAAAAGTTTGGCGTTGATCCCGACAAGGTTTTCGACGTTGCTATCGCAGGAATAATCGGCGGCGTGATAGGCGCCAGACTCTATTACGTCATCTTTTCTTGGGAAAAATTCAAGGATGATTTTTGGGGCATTTTCGAGATCTGGGAAGGCGGCATAGCAGTCTATGGCGGACTTATAGGCGGAGTCATCGCAGGTGCCGTTGTTTGTAAAATCAGCAAAATTAAATTCACGGCTATGCTTGATATCGCCGTTGTAGGATTTTTGATTGGACAGGGAATAGGACGTTGGGGAAACTTTTTCAACGTCGAGGCGTATGGAGCGCCGATGGAAACTCCGCTTCCTTGGGGTATGACCTCAGCAAAGATAGTTAGCGAGCTTGGAGTTGAAGCAGGAACGCTCGTACATCCGTGCTTCCTGTATGAATCCTTGTGGTGCTTGTTGGGCGTGCTCGTTCTGCACCTTTATTCAAAGTACCGCAGATTTGACGGTGAACTGGGCTTGCTCTATTGCGTCTGGTACGGGGCGGAAAGAGCTTTTGTCGAAGGCTTGCGAACCGACAGCTTGTATTGGGGAGATTTCAGAGTGTCACAGGTTTTGGCAGTTGTGCTTTGTGTCACTGCCACAATAGCTTGGGTGACAATAAGAGTTATAATCTATAAAAAACACGACCCCGAATTTCTTTTGCCTATCGGTAAAAGACAGATTAGTATAATCGAAACAACAGAGGAGAAAAAAGATGGCGAAGATAATTGACGGCAGAATAGTGTCTGCAAACGTAAAGGCGAGAATAGCAAAAGAGGTTGAAGAAATCCGCGCAGAAGGGAAGAGAGCCCCCGGACTTGCGGTAGTTATAGTAGGCGACGACTCTGCATCAAGGGTATACGTCAACAATAAGAAAAAGGCTTGCGCGGAGGTAGGCTTTTATTCCGAAGAATACGCTCTTCCTGCCGAAACCACCGAAGAGGAGCTCATAAAACTTGTGAAGAGCCTCAATGCTAAGGACGACATTGACGGAATACTCGTTCAACTGCCTTTGCCCAAGCATATAAACGAGAAGGCAGTAATCGAGACCATTTCTCCCGAAAAGGACGTAGACGCCTTCCATGTGCAGAACGTCGGTAAGATAATGATTGGTGACTACAGTTTTTTGCCCTGTACCCCTGCCGGTGTTATGGAGCTGATAAAATCCGAGGGAATAGACCTCAGTGGTAAGGAATGTGTTGTTATCGGCAGAAGTAATATCGTTGGAAAGCCGATGGCTATGCTCCTTCTGCACGCCAACGCAACAGTCACCGTTTGCCATTCGAGAACCCACGACTTGAAAGAAGTCTGTAAAAGTGCAGACGTTCTTGTTGTAGCTATAGGTAAGGCAAAGTTCGTTACTGCTGATATGGTAAAGGACGGAGCTGTTGTAATCGACGTGGGAATGGATAGAGATGAAAACGGAAAGCTCTGTGGCGATGTTGATTTTGAAAGCGTTGAAAAGAAAGCAGGGTATATAACGCCCGTACCCGGCGGAGTTGGACCTATGACCATCGCAATGCTTATGCAAAACACCCTGACTGCATACAAAGAAAAATGTAAAAACTGAAAAGAATATAGCGTGTTATTGGGAGTCTTTGGTCAAAATCACCAAAAAAGGCTCCCAATAAATATATAGAAAGGATAATTGACAACAACAAACAGTTAGTGTATAATTGGTATCAATGGACTTATGTGCGTTTTTGAGTGGAAGATAAGATGTTAAGTGCTGAAATTCTCGAACAATTTGGCTCTATGGCTGATGAAAAGCTGATTGAGCAGATTCGCTCCGGAAACGGCGATGCGTTTTCGGTTTTGATTTATAAGTACGAAGAGTTTTTGGAGCACAAGGTCAACAGCTTTGATTTCGACAAAACCCAGCACGATGACTATATGCAAGAAGCAGTCCTTTCCTTCTTTACCGCTGTTAATACGTATGATGGCGCAATGTCATCATTTCATACATATTTGAATGTTTGTGTCACGCGCGCACTGATTTCCTTCAAGCGAAAGCTTAACCGTCATTACGAGTCGCAGACTTTAGTTGAAGACGATAGCCGACTGCTTTTGGAAGACAGTAACTGCGATCCTCAAAACGTTCTGGAAAATAAGGAACAGATTGATGTGTTGATGCAGGACATTAAAATGCAGCTTTCGGATTTTGAATTGAAGGCGTTGATACTGTATTTGGGCGGCGGAAGCTATGACAGCATAGCAAAAAGTCTCGGCACTACAGCTAAATCGGTGGACAATGCCCTGCAAAGAGTGAGAATTAAGTTAAAGAATCGGATCTGATCCGATGATTATAGATGGCCAAGTAGCTCAAGAGCAGAGCGTTGTTTAACAAAGGTGTCGGTGCAATTCCGTCCAGGTCAAAACCAAAATTTAAGCGAGGTAAAATCATGTACGAGGACAAGACATTAGTTTGCAAAGAGTGTGGAAATGAATTCGTTTTCACAGCAGGCGAGCAGGAGTTTTACGCTGAGAAGGGTTTCGTAAACGAGCCCCAGAGATGTAAAGCTTGCCGCGATTCACGCAAGGCAGCTTCCAGACCTGCAAGAGAGATGTATACAACAGTATGCGCTAACTGCGGAAAAGAAGCAAAGGTTCCTTTCAAACCCAGAGAGGATAAGCCTGTATACTGCAGTGAGTGCTTTGCAAATATGAAGGCTGAATAATCAGACATTAAAAGGAAGACCGACGGTCTTCCTTTTTTGTTTGTCTTTATGCAAAATAAAAAAGCCTCGAAAATCGAGGCTTGGAGCTGATGATGCGACTTGAACGCACGACCTGCTGATTACGAATCAGCTGCACTACCGACTGTGCTACATCAGCGGATGACGTCTATCATTTTATCATCATTCTGCCATAAAGTCAATAAATTATGATTGAAATAATTAAAAAAATATAGTAGAATATATTCAACATAAAAAGGGGAGAAGAAAATGGTAAAACACATAATACTTTGGCAGCTTAAGGACGAGCTGACAGAAAACGAAAAAGTTCAAGTTAAAGAAGAGATAAAGGCAGGTCTTGAGGGACTTCTTGGAAAGATTGAAGGCTTGACCGAAATCAAAGTATATATAAAAGGTCTCGATTCTTCTAACGCGGACCTGATGCTCTATTCGGTGTTCGAGAACGAAGCCGCACTCAAAGGATACGCTGTTCATCCCGAACACGTTGCAGTCGCTGATACAAAGGTTAGACCCTTCACCAAAACAAGATTGTGTTTGGACTTTGAGGATTAAAAACAACAAGTTAAAAGCAACCGCGTTGCCATTGCAACGCGGTTTTCGCGTATTTCAAGAAATAATTATCGAAAAACAATAAAAACATATTGACAAACATAAATAGATGCTGTATTATATAGTTGTAAAATTTTTACAGAGGAGGTATAGCGATGTTCAAAATCCCATCCAGAACATCGGTGTTTCTGTCGTTAGCACTCTCCGTTGCGTTATTCTGCGTTTGCATTTTCGGAGCATTTTTTATGCCCGAGATTGCCGATATGCTTGTTGAGGCAAAAAACAGCATGCCGTATGAGAATATATCCGAACAGGGAAGAACGGTACTTGTTATACTCGGCTATATTGCATTGTGTGTGATTGTTTTAGCCGACGCGTTACTCTTTTGTCTTCTCTTACGAGTCCGCAATTCAAAGGTGTTTACCGCAAAAAGCGTTGCGCTTATAAGGAGTATTTCTTGGTGCTGTATACTTTTGTGCTTGGTACTTTGCGGAATCAGCGTATATTTTGCGCTTTCTCTTGTGGTAGCTCTTGCAGTAGCGTTTCTTGGACTTTGTGTCAGGGTTGTAAAAAACGTGATTGAGCAGGCAACCGAAATCAAATCGGAAAACGACCTCACGGTTTAATGAGGTGAAGATATGATAGTAGTGAATTTAGACGTAATGATGGCAAAGCGGAAGATGTCTTTAAACGAGCTTTCCGATAAGGTTGGAATTACACTTGCAAATCTTTCTATCCTCAAGAATAATAAGGCAAAAGCAATACGCTTTTCAACACTTGACGCTATCTGCCGTGCTCTTGAGTGTAGGGTAGAAGATATAATTGAATTTGAAGAAGGAGAAGAGCGCGATGACTGATAATGTAAATGTTCCGACAAATACTTCGACCCCAAGACTAACACGCGAGTTTTCTGCAATAGAAACGGTGTTTGCCTGGATGAGCTTTATACTGGCATACCTGTTTTGCAGAGCTTTTCCTGCATCGTTGAATCCTCTTGGTGCTTTTTTGTTTGTCACACTGCTCTTTGTTGTGACAGCCGTTTTGTTATATGTAAAAGGCGAAAAGCCTAATGCTCTGTCTGTGATTGTTGCAATTTCTGCAATTATAACTTCAGTATCGCTCGTCGTTTCTGCCAACGGCTTTATACACTTTTTTGCATATTCCTACGCTTTGGCGGCATATTGCTATTATCTATATTCGTCTACGGGTAATGCTGTGAAGAAGGGCTTTACGGATTTCATAGCCGTGGATTTCTTCAAGGCGCTTTTGGTGATGCCTTTCTATTCGTTTGGCTGTATGTTCAAAGCTATGTTTTCAGGAAAAGCGAAAAAGGGCGGTCGCTTTGTTGCAAAGCTGTTCTTAGGACTTGCAATCACCATAATTCCCACAACGATTGTTCTGATCCTCTTGTCATATGACGGAGAGTTTATGCAGCTTTTAAACAAAATATTTGATTTTAGCATATGGGACGTTTTTTCTCATATTTTCAGCCTGATATTTGCTGTTCCGATAGGTATGTATGTGTTTGGCTTGTTTGTTTCGTCGGTTGATAAGAAGTGCGAGAAAGTTATTACCGAAGAAGGTTGCCAAAAACTGTCAAAATGCGTGAAAATCGTTCCGACGGTAACAGGAATATCCGCCGTGGTGCCGATACTGTTTTTGTACGTGGTTTTCTTTATATCTCAATGGAAATATTATGTTTCGGGATTTACGGGAGTGCTGCCTGAGGGCTTTGATTATGCTGAATATGCGCGCGAAGGATTTTTCCAACTGTGTATGGTGTCACTAATAAACCTCTTCATTATAATCATAATCACCGTTTTTATGAAACGAAAAACCGATACGCTTTTAAAAATTTTGTCGATTGTTTTTTCCGCTTTCACTTTGGTTTTGATAAGCACGGCTATCTCGAAAATGGTGATGTACATTAATTACTACGGTCTTACACAAAAGAGAGTGTACGCAACGTGGCTGATGGCTGTCATTGCAATTGTGTTTGTTTTGATTATACTTCGCCAATTTGTGCCAAAACTCAAGGTTGTTGCAATCTCTCTTGCTGTAACGGTTGTTATGTTTGCAGGCTTGTCGCTTTCAAATGCAGATGCGCTTATTGCAAAGTATAATGTTGACGGATATATAAACGGAACACTTAAAAGCGTGGATGTTTATGCTTTTGAAGAGCTTGGCGATTCTGCTATTCCACAGATGATACGTCTTGCAGAGGCGATGAAAGAGGACAAAGGCGTAAAGTTTGAGCAGGAGAGCTACACGTCGCTCATGAAGATTCTTCAGAGAAAAGCCTTCAAGTATGATAACTCTGAAGACAAGGGAATATTCTCATACACCTTACCATATATAAACGCACAAAAAGCAATTCAAAATACCAGTTTGGAAGTAATTGTAGATGAATCCAAATAAAAACGAACCGCCTTCTAATGAGGGCGGTTCGTTTTTGGTGGCGGTGGTCGACCGTCTGCTTCGCAGACTATACGTTCGGCGACCCAAATTCTTCGAATTTTGGTACCCGCCTCACGCTCCTCTCGGGTTCAACCCCCACTAATAAATAAAAATCCACCCGCATAGCGGGTGGTATTTCATTTTCGGGCATAGCCCTAATATTACTGGCTGCGCACAAGTGCGCTTTTTGTTGGCCTGCCAGCCATGCATCTGTTACTTACTACCCATAAATGGGTTCCGCGGGT
>JAZSEP010000054.1:0-4895 GCA_045531755.1 Oscillospiraceae bacterium
GACCCGCGGAACCCATTTATGGGTAGTAAGTAACAGATGCATGGCTGGCAGGCCAACAAAAAGCGCACTTGTGCGCAGCCAGTAATATTAGGGCTATGCCCGAAAATGAAATACCACCCGCTATGCGGGTGGATTTTTATTGCCGACACTTAGAATCCGAAGCTGTGCGGACGGACATTTATTACCGCCGCATAGTAGCATACTCGCATTTCCTTTTTCCCTTTTGCATATAAATTGGTATAAAATCGGGCGGAAAATCCGCGCCGAAGGGGTGGCTTCAGGATGAAAAGGCTTCTATTTGCTATACTCTGTGTATTATCTGCATTAAATATTACGGGTTGTAATACAACAAACGAGATAGTGATAGGCTTGAACTACGAGGGGAGCGGAGCGCTCGCGCCCTACGGCAAGGCGCTTTTGTACGGTGCCGAGCTTGCAGTCGAGGAGATAAACGCTTCGGGCGGAATAGGCGGTCAGACGGTGCGCCTCGAGAAAGCCGACAACCGCTCGGTAGGCGCGGAGAGCGCGGCTGCGGTTTTGTATCTCAAATCGGTCAAGGGCGCTGACGTGATAATCGGCCCTGCCACCTCAACCCTCGCAAAAGCCGCCCTGTCGGCAGGCGCAGATATTTTGATAATTTCGCCCTCTGCTACTTCGGATGAACTCACTGCGAACATATCCCCACTTGTCGTTAGCGACCGTTCGCTCACAGCACGTTCGCAACCGTTCGACGACTGCGCCAACGCAGGCCTTCCCTTCATCTCCCACAGGGAACGGTCGGCATCTTTGCCAAGTGCCACCGCAGACGAGCTCACTGCGAACACTGTAGGGGCGAGCATCGCTCGCCCGAAGATTCCGTCTTCACCTTCAGCAAATATCGTCGCCGCACCCGTAGGGGCGAGCGAGCCTCCCTTGTGTAAAGGGAGGTGGGTTGCAGAGCAAGCCGGAGGGATTCTCAACTCTTCGCAAAGCACAACCCCTTTTCTCCGCCTTTGCTTTTCCGACTCGGTGCAGGGGTCGGCGATGGGGGAATACGCAAACGAACAGGGCTTCAAAAAATCCGCCGTGCTTGTGGATATGTCCTCGGACTATTCGGTGGGCTGTGCCGCCGCCTTTCGCAAAAGCTTTTCGGGGAAGATAACCTTCGAGGGACGGTTCCTCTCGGGCGACACCGATTTTTCGGCGCTCGTCACCGAGCTTTCCAAAGCGGACTTCGACTGCATCTACCTTCCTGCCTACTACACCGAGGCAGGACTGATTATCCGCCAGAGCAGAGAGCAGGGGATAGGCAAGACCTTTCTCGGCGGAGATGCGATGGACTCGCCATACCTTGCCGACGTTATCGGCAAGCCCGAATACCTTCACGACATCATCTACACCGACCACTTTTCCTACGACCAACCACGCTATAAGGAGTTCGCACGGCGCTATTTTGAGCGCTTTGGCGAGAATCCGCCTGCCTATTCAGCCCTTGCCTACGACAGCGTTATGCTCTACTGCGAAACCCTGCGAAAAACGGGAGCAGAAAATATACAAAGTGTAGAAAACAGTATATTTAATACAAATAGTTATCAAGGCGTGACGGGTGAAATCACGATAAAGGAGAACGGCGACTGCGAAAAACAGCCTGTTTTCGTGTCGCTTTTGGAACAATGCAACAGATAGTCAACTCGCTGACCGTGGGCGCCGTCTACGCGCTTGTGACGGTAGGCTACGCAATGGTTTTCTCGGTTTTGAGTATGATAAACTTCGCCCACACCGACGTTATGATGGTCGGCGCGTATGCGGGATACCTCGTAGCGAAGGCAGGGGGCTCGATAGTATTGCAATTGATAGTGGCGGTTCTGGCAGGTGCGCTGACAAGTACGGCGGTCGAGCGGTTTTTGTACCGCCCCCTGCATAAAGCCTCACCGCTGAAGCTGATGACCGCCGCAATAGCCGTGTCGGTGATACTGCAGTACTCGGTGATGCTCCTTTTCACAGCACAGCCCCGCGCCTACCCGTCGGGCGCGCTGTCCGACGCGGTCTCGGTTTTCGGAATAAAAACCACCGAGCTTCGCTTGTTTGCCGTGGGGCTGTCAGCCGTGGTGTTTGCAGTACTCGCGCTGATTGTAGCGAAAACCAAAACGGGACTTTGGATGCGCGCGGCGGCGCAGGACCCCGTCGGAGCGATGGCGGTGGGGATAAACCGAAACAGAATAATCACAATAACCTTTGCCATCGGGGGCGCCGCCGCGGCTGTGGCAGGGGTGATATTCGGCAATCTCTACCTGATAACACCGCTGATGGGCGCGAACATCGGGATAAAAGCCTTCGTCTGTACCGTCGTGGGCGGAAAGGATAGCCTCTGGGGCGCGGTGCTCGGCGCCTTTCTTCTCAGCTTTTCCGAAACTGCCGTCTGCACCTTTCTCGGAAGCGGCTACAAGGACGCCGTCAGCTTCGTGATTTTGATTGCGGTTCTGCTGATTAACAGGCGAAGCGTCAGCAATTCATAAAAAGGAGGCACCCGTGACCTACTTTTCGCTCATTCTCTCAAAAATCTCAATATCGGTCATATCGGCGCTCGGGCTCTACCTCTGTACCACTCTCTGCGGCCAGCTTTCGCTCGGCAGCGCAGGCTTTATGTCACTCGGCGCGTATATCCTTGCTTTTTTCGGCACAGCAACCGGTGTCGCCGCCGCCCCTATAGCCGTGTTTGTCACAACCCTTGCGCTCGGCTTCGTTCTGCTTCGGCTCTCGGGCGACTATCTGGCGGCGGCGACCCTCGGCATCTCGGAGCTTGTGCGGATAGCTCTCACAAACCTCTCGCTCCTCGGCGGAGCAGGCGGATACACCCTGACCGTTCGCATTCCGCCGTCCACAGCGGTTTTCAGCGCCGTAGCAGTATTAGTGTTCACCGCCCTGCTTGCCAAAAGCAGACTCGGCCACCTCTGCAGAGCTACCGCAATCGACGAAACCGCCGCCCTTGCTTGCGGAGTGGACACCCTCAAGCTCAAAACCCTGATGTTTGCCGCGTCCTGCGCGACCTGCGCCTTTTCGGGCTGTCTTTATGCAGGGTCGATAGGCTTCATCAGCCCGAACGACTTCGGCTTCACTCGCTCCTGCGAAACCCTCGCCGCCGTCATCATCGGGGGTAAAAACCCAATAGCAGTTGCCGCGTGCGCCACAGCGCTCGAGCTGTTGTCGGTTCTGCTCGTCGGCTTTTCCGAGATAAAGATGCTCGCCTACGCCGCGGCGCTCCTCGCCTGCTGTTATATAAGGAGAAACCGCCATGCTTGAAGCTGAAAACATAACCAAACGCTTTTTCGGCATCACCGCCGTGGACGGCGTCAGCATCTCGGTCAAAGAGGGCGAAACCGTCGGTATCATCGGCACCAACGGGGCAGGAAAGACCACGCTTTTCAATATCCTGACCGGCTTTGAGCGCGCCGACAGCGGAAGCATATTATATAAAGGAAGAAACGTAACAAACCTCGCGCCGAACAGGCTCGTCAAAATGGGGTTTGCCCGAACCTTCCAGAACCTCAGACTGTTCTATTCTATGACCGTCCGCGAAAACCTTTTGGTGTCCGCAATCGCCTGTAAAAAGGACCCAAAAGCCTGCGACGACCTTCTTCGCGCAACGAACCTCTTCGATAAACGCAACCACCTCGCCGCCGCCCTGCCCTACGGCGAGATGCGAAAGCTCGAAATAGCCCGAGCAGCCGCGACGGGTGCAAAAATTCTTTTTCTCGACGAGCCGTCTGCCGCGATGACACACGGCGAGGCGTCGGAGCTCGGCAACACCATCCAAAAGCTCAAGCAAACCTACGGTATAACCGCGGTAATAATCGAACATAATATGGAGCTTGTCCGCCTTTCCTGCGACAGAGTCTACGCGATGGCAGAGGGCAGAGTCATCTTTTGCGACACACCCCAGGACACCTTGAACGACCCACAGGTCAAACGGACGATGCTCACAACGGAGAAAGTATGCTGAAAATCAACTCGCTCACTGTCTTCTACAACACCGTCCGCGCGGTGCAAAACGCAACCCTCACCGTCAACGACGGCGAAATCGTCGGAGTTATCGGCACCAACGGGGCAGGAAAGACCACGCTGATGAATACAATTGCAGGCATCACCTCTGCAAACGGCGGACGGATAACCCTCGACGGCACCGACGTCACCGACACCCCTGCGCACAAACGGGTGCGCCTCGGCATCAGCCTCGTTCCCGAGGGCAGACACGTCTTCCCAAAGATGACCGTCCTCGAAAATCTGAAAACTGTGAGTAATAATAAAGACGACATATACTCTGTGTATAATATTTTCCCCGACCTTGAACGCTTTTCCGGCAAAAAAGCAGGAACACTCTCGGGCGGACAGCAACAGATGCTCGCGTTTTCACGGGCGATTATAGCGCGCCCAAAGCTTCTTCTGCTCGACGAGGTCACGATGGGACTTTCCCCAAAGCTCACCGAAGAACTCTTTGCGACTATATATAATATAGGAAGAAACTTTTCAAAAATCATAATAACAGGCCAGGAGGTTCGGCGGATTTGCGCCGTCAGCGACCGCGTTTACGTTATGAAAACGGGCGTTCTTACAGAGTGTGAAAAGACAAAAATCAACCCCGAAAAAATTTTTTGAAAAAAATGAAAAAAGGTGTTGACATTGCCGATACGGTGTGGTAGAATAATAAAGCTGTCCGCTCAAGGACAGGCTTCGGACCTTGAAAATTGAACAACAACAAGTTACAAGAACTAAACACAAAAGGCCCTGAAATTTTTTCAGAGTTGAGTAACTCAACAAAATGTAATTCTGCTAAGCAATTAGTCAGAGCGAATTAAACTTGATTAGTATCCTCTCTGATGAGAGGTATTGATACAATTAACTAAAGAGTTTGATCCTGG
>JAZSEP010000110.1:0-11291 GCA_045531755.1 Oscillospiraceae bacterium
GTTTCACCTGTGAGTGTTTCAACAGCTGTTCTGAGAGCTGCCTCCATAACGCCGCCTGTTACACCGAAGATAACGCCTGCACCTGTGTACTCGCCGAGAGGAGAGTCAGCCTTCTCATCGGGAAGCTTTGTGAACTGAATACCAGCCTGCTTGATGAGTCTTGCAAGCTCTCTTGTTGTGATTACTACGTCAACGTCCGGAATACCGTTTCCTGCTGCGGACTGGTCGTCACGCTCTGCCTCGAACTTCTTAGCAGTACAGGGCATTACGCTGACCATAACGATATCCTTGGGGTCGATATTGTTCTTCTTAGCGTAGTAGGTCTTGATTGTAGCACCAAACATCTGTTGGGGAGACTTACAAGAAGAGAGGTTGGGGATAAATTCGGGGAACTTATCCTCGCAGAACTTAATCCATCCGGGAGAACAGGATGTGATGAGAGGAAGCACTCCACCGTTCTGTACTCTGTCGATAAACTCGTGTGCCTCTTCCATAATGGTGAGGTCAGCAGAGAAGTTGGTATCAAATACCTTATCAAAGCCGAGTCTTCTGAGAGCAGCAACCATCTTGCCTTCTACGTTTGTACCGATTTCCATACCGAACTCTTCGCCGAGAGCAGCTCTTACTGCAGGAGCAGTCTGAACTACTACGTGCTTTGTGGGATCGCTGAGTGCAGCGAGTACCTTATCGGTATCATCTTTCTCAGAAAGTGCGCCTGTGGGACAAGCAACGATACACTGACCGCAGGATACGCAAGAGGTATCAGCGAGGTCTGCGTCAAACGCACAAGCGATGTGAGTATTAAATCCTCTGTCGTTTGCACCGATTACGTTTACAGACTGGTTGTGGTTACAAACAGCTACGCAACGGCGGCAAAGGATACATTTATTGTTGTTTCTGATCATATGACGAGCAGAGGTGTCAATCTCAACCTGAGGATTATCACCGTCATAATAGTGCTCGTCTTCAATTCCATACTCTGTGCAGAGGCTCTGGAACTCACAGTTGCCGCTTCTTACACAAGAGAGGCAGTTCTTCTGGTGAGTAGAAAGCATAAGCTGAAGAGTTTTCTTTCTGGACTCGATGACCTTGGGTGTGTTTGTGAATATCTCCATACCGTCTGTTACGGGATATACGCACGCTGCAGCCATTCCTCTTGCGCCCTTAACTTCAACAAGGCACATACGGCAGGCGCCGATAGCGTTAATCTCTTTCATATAGCAGAGAGTAGGAATTCTTATTCCGGCAATGTTTGCGGCTTCAAGGATAGTCGAACCCTTCGGAACCGAGTATTCCATGCCGTTGATTTTTACGTTAACAAAATCCATTTCGCATTACTCCTTTTCGATTATCCTTACTGTTTGGAAATAGCACCAAACTTACATTTCTCCATACAAGCTCCGCACTTCACGCACTTAGAAGAGTCGATGACGTGGGGATTCTTGACTGTTCCTGTGATAGCGCCTGCAGGACAAGCTCTTGCACAGAGAGTACAACCCTTACATTTATCAGGATCGATTACGAAGCTGAGAAGTGACTTACATACGCCTGCGGGGCACTTCTTGTCAACAATGTGTGCAACGTACTCGTCGCGGAAGAACTTGAGGGTGGAGAGAACGGGGTTAGGTGCAGTCTGTCCAAGACCGCAAAGGGAGTTTGCTTTGATGTAGTGGCAGAGCTCTTCCATCTTGTCGAGGTCTTCGAGTGTTCCGTTACCCTCGGTAATCTTTTCGAGCATCTCGTAAAGACGCTTTGTACCTACACGGCAGGGTGTACACTTACCGCAAGACTCCTCAACTGTGAACTCGAGGAAGAATTTAGCGATATCAACCATACAGGTTGTTTCGTCCATAACGATAAGTCCGCCGGAGCCCATCATAGAGCCGATAGCAAGAAGGTTATCGTAGTCGATTTCAATATCAAAATGCTCTGCAGGGATACATCCGCCGGAAGGTCCGCCTGTCTGTGCAGCCTTGAACTTCTTACCGCCGGGGATGCCGCCGCCGATTTCTTCAACGATCTCGCGGAGGGTTGTTCCCATGGGAACCTCAACAAGACCTGTGTTCTTAATCTTTCCGCCGAGAGCAAATACCTTTGTACCGGAGGATTTCTCGGTACCCATTGTCTTGAACCAATCAGCACCTTTGAGGATGATTCTCGGAACGTTAGCGTATGTTTCAACGTTGTTGAGAACTGTGGGCTTTCCGTAGAGACCCTTAACTGCAGGGAACGGAGGACGGGGACGGGGCTCGCCGCGCTTACCCTCGATAGAGGTCATAAGAGCTGTTTCCTCACCGCAAACGAATGCGCCTGCACCGAGGCGGATATCCATATCGAAGCAGAAGTCTGTTCCGAAGATGTTCTTGCCGAGGAGTCCGTACTCTCTTGCCTGCTCGATAGCGATTCTGAGACGCTGAACGGCGATAGGATACTCCGCACGGATATATACGTAACCCTGTGTAGCACCGATAGCATAGCCTGCGATTGCCATAGCCTCGATAAGAGCATGGGGGTCACCCTCAAGGATAGAACGGTCCATGAATGCGCCCGGGTCACCCTCGTCGGCGTTACAGCAGACGTATTTCTGGTCTGCGTCGGGAACGAGAACTCTTGCGAGCTCCCATTTCTTACCTGTGGGAAAGCCTGCACCACCGCGTCCGCGGAGACCGGAATCAAGGATTACCTTGATAACGTCCTCAGGGGTCATTTCGGTAAGAACCTTACCGAGTGCCTGATAGCCGTCTTCACCTATGTATTCTTCGATGTTCTCGGGGTCGATGACACCGCAGTTACGAAGAGCAACTCTCTGCTGCTTTTTATAGAATGCAGTTTCGTTAAGAGATTTGATGGTATCCTCTGCAACGGTTTCGTTGTAAAGATATTTCTTTACGGGACGGCCCTTGAGAAGATGTTCGGAAACGATTTCCGGAATTTTATCAGCGTTTACTTCGCTGTAGAAAGAGCCCTCGGGATATACAACCATTATGGGTCCGAGTGCGCACAGACCGAAGCATCCGGTTTTAACAACCTTTACTTCTTCGGAAAGTCCTGCTTTTTCAAGCTCTTTTTCAAGTACGTTTGCGACCTGTTCCGAACCGGAAGATGTACAGCCGGTACCGCCACAAATCAAAACATGAGAACGATACATTTATGTTTCCTCCTTATTTTATGAACGGTTACCGATTACATAGTCTGTTACAACGTTGCCGTTTACTATGTGGTTGGCTACAACGTTTGCTACCTTTTCGGGACTCATCTTTACGTATGTAACCTTTTCCTGTCCGGGTACGAACACCTCAACAACGGGCTCGTACTGGCAGATGCCGATACAGCCTGTCTGTGTTACGGTTACGTTTGTAAGTCCGCGCTTTGCGATTTCTTCTGTGAAAGCTGCGAGAACGGGACGTGCGCCTGCTGCGATACCGCAGGTTGCCATTCCTACAACTACCTTGATGTTGCCCTCGTGGTCAGCACGGGTTGCTACGGAACCCTTTACTTTATCACGAATTGCCTGTAATTCAGCAAGAGTTTTCATACTGTGACTCTCCTTTATATTGTTTCTATTATTTCCGCTGTGTTTTCCTTCAGGAAATCGGCTATAAACACCGTAACCTCCGGTGTGTTGAGCGGTACACCTGAAAGAATCTCTCTGAGCTGACGGGTATCAAGCTCAAACTCCTTGGAGTTTACTGCCCGTCTATACCTGAAATCTATATCGGGATTGAGCTGTATAAGCGAAGATATCGTCGCGTTGATGTCGCCGAGCGGCATACAGTCAACGTTTGAGGTGTCAAACGTCGCCTTGACGGTTGTGCCCTCTCCTATCTTCGATTTTATCTCGAACTCTCCCCCGCTCATCTCGGCAGCCATCTTGAAAAGCGGTACGCCAAGACCTACGCTTCGGGTTTTTCGCGTGGTGTAGAACGGATCGATAACGCTTTTGACCTGTTCGTCTGTCATTCCGCAGCCGTTGTCCTCGATGATGACCGTCATTTTTTTATCAACGGTCACAACCTCAATGTTGACAAGCGAAGCCTTTGCAGAAATTGAATTTTGCGCCACGTCGAGTATATTCAGAGATATTTCCTGCATAGCTTATTTATCTGCGTACTTTGCAAGAATGTCGTCAACGTCATCAACGGTGAGTTTGCCGTATACGTCGTCGTTTATGGTAAGTACCGGAGCAAGTCCGCAAGCACCTATGCAACGGCAAGCCTCGAGAGAGAACTTTCCGTCAGCTGTGCATTCGCCGCCCTTGATACCGAGCTTTTCGCCGAGTTTGTTGTAGATGTCGCCCGAGCCCTTAACATAGCAAGCTGTTCCCAAGCATACGGAAATCTTGTATTTTCCTTTAGGGTTGAGGGAGAACTGTGAATAGAACGTTGATACCTGATATACCTCTTCAAGAGAAACGTCAAGACCGTCTGCTATGATCTTCTGTACCTCTTCCGGAAGATATCCGTAGATCTCCTGTGCGCCGTGGAGAACGGGCATAAGTGCACCCTTATCGTCTTTGTTCTTCTCGATAAGAGCTCTCAACTTTGCTTCCTGCTCAGCTGTGCCGCTGAAAGGAACGCTGCATACCTTTTTTGCCATTTGTTAAAACCTCCTTGGGTATTGTTTTTGCGCATAACTATATAGCTTAATTATATCATAAGGGCTTTGTAAAATCCAGTTATATTTTTATATTATTTTGTATAAATACTGAGGTGTATTTTTGTATATTATGCCAGTATCACAACCGAGCGTTCGTTTCCGAAAAAACTTTTAGATATTTTTCACAACTCGCACTTGTCACAGCAGAGTATAGATGATATAATTTATATATACCTTCACATTTTTTAGATTGGAGTTTTGTTATGACAGTTCGCGACATAAAAAATATTTTGAACGCCGAGGTTCTTTTCGGTGAGGAGCTTATGGGTCGTGAGGTTCACACCGCCTGCGGAAGCGATATGATGAGTGACGTTCTGGCTTTTGTTAAGGACCAATCCGTGCTTCTCACGGGTCTTGTCAACGCGCAGGTTGTCCGCACTGCAGAGATGATGGATATGGTTTGCATCGTTTTCGTCCGCGGAAAGACTCCCGACGAAACCATCATCAAGCTCGCATCCGACAAGGGAATTGCCGTTATGAAATCCGACCTCAGAATGTTTACAGCCTGCGGTCTTCTCTACACTAACGGGTTGAAGGGTGGCTGTGAGAAAGATGCCTGACATCCTCAGTCTGCACTATGAAATTCCCGATGATGACTTCACCCGTGCAGGCGAAGCGTCGGGAAGCGTGAAGAAAAAACTCAAAAAGCTGGGGCTTAATCCCGAAGCCATCCGCAAGGTTGCCATTGCTATGTACGAGGGTGAGATTAACATGGTCATCCACGCAAACGGCGGAGTTATTGACGTTGCCGTTCTCCCCGACAAGATAGTTATGGTTCTGAAAGACAAGGGACCCGGCATTCCTGACATTGAGCAGGCTATGCAGGAGGGCTTTTCCACCGCCGGTGAAAACGTGAGAAATCTCGGTTTCGGCGCAGGAATGGGACTGCCTAATATGAAAAAATATTCCGATAAAATGAAGATAGATACGGTCATCGGCGAGGGCACTACCGTTACCATGGAAGTTAATCTCGTCTGACCGTTTGAAAGGCGGTATATGAATGGAAATTCATTCCGTAAAACTTAACAAGGACATCTGCAAGGGCTGCACCAACTGTCTGAAGCGTTGTCCTACCGAGGCCATCCGCGTTCACGATGGCAGAGCGCACATACTTGCAGAAAGGTGCATTGACTGCGGTGAATGTATCCGTGTCTGCCCATATCGTGCAAAGGAAGCGGTGACCGACAGCCTTTCGTGCATCAACGACTTTGAATATAAAATTGCTTTACCTGCGCCTGCGCTCTATGCGCAGTTCAACAATCTCGAGAGCCCTGAAATCGTTTTGGGCGCTTTGAAGCTTATGGGCTTTGACGACGTTTTTGAGGTTTCTGCGGCGGCGGAGATTGTGAGCGAGGCTACGAGAATTCTGCTTGAAAGCGAAACCCTGACAAAGCCCGTTATCAGCTCGGCTTGTCCTGCTGTCACAAGGCTTATCCGTGTTCGTTTCCCCGAGCTTATTGAAAATCTTTTGCCGCTCAACGCTCCCGTCGAGGTAGCGGCGCGTATGGCAAAGGACAGAGCTGTTGAAGAAACGGGACTTCCGCGAGAGAGCATCAAAACGGTGTTCATCTCCCCCTGTCCCGCAAAGGTTACTGCTGCAAAATTCCCGCTCGGCACCGAGCAAAGCGAGATTGACGCGGTAGTGGCTATAAAAGACATATACCCGAAGCTTCTGCACTATATGAAGAAGCCCGAAGCCGACGGCGGTGACCTGAATTCCTCGGGAAGAATAGGTCTTGGTTGGGGCAGCAGCGGCGGTGAAGCGTCCGCTACGCTCAAGGACAACTATCTCGCGGCAGACGGCATCGAAAACGTCATCAGAGTGCTTGAGGACCTCGAGGACGAGAAACTGCACGGGCTTGATTTCGTTGAGCTTAATGCCTGCAACGCGGGCTGTGTCGGCGGAATACTAAACGTCGAAAACCCGTACATAGCAAAGGCTAAGCTGAAAAAAATCCGCAAATATCTGCCTGTTTCGCTCAATCACACGGACTGCGTTACCTCACAGATGAAGTGGGACAAAGAGATTGAGTATCAATCCATCCTCCAGCTCGACCCCGATTTCTCTGTAGCTATGCAGAAGATGGCTTTGAGTCAGGAAATTGAAAAAACCCTTCCCGGTCTTGACTGCGGTTCCTGCGGTTGTCCGACCTGCAAGGCTCTGGCGGAGGACGTTGTGTGCGGATTCAATTCTCTGGATTCCTGCATCATAAGGTTCAGGGAAAAATACATCAAAAACGAGGACTGACAGATGAAGATTAGTCAAGTGAAAGAACTTTTAGGTTTCGAGGCGGTAAATCTGCCTGAGGAAGACCGTGATATAGCTTCGGTTTTCTGTTGCGACCTTTTAAGCCTTGTTATGAGCCGTGCGCCTGCCGACTGCGCGTGGGTTACGGTTATGGGAAACGTGAATACTGCGGCGGTGGCGCTCCTTGCCGACGTCGCGTGCATTATCGTGGCAGAAAACTGTGCGGTTGACGCCCAAATGCTTGAAAAGGTACGGCAGAAGGACATTGCGGTTTTTAAAACGGAGCTTCCCATATTCGAAGCGGCTATGGCGGTGCAAAAGCTGATATGAGCAAGCTTTTTTACGACCTTCACATACATTCCTGCCTATCCCCTTGCGGAGATTCCGATATGACAGTGAACAACATTGTCAATATGTCGATTCTCACCGAGCTTGACGTAATCGCCCTGACCGACCACAATTCCTGTAAAAACTGCCCTGCTTTTTTCGAGGCAGGACAGGAATCGGAAAAGGTTCTGATTGCAGGTATGGAGCTTACCACCTCGGAGGAAATCCACGTGGTTTGTCTTTTTGAAAGGCTTGAGGACGCGATGGAGTTTGACAGCTTCGTTTACGAGCGGTTGCCTGATATCGACAACGAGCCTGAAATCTTTGGCGAGCAGATAATTCTCGATTGCGAGGACAACGAAGTCGGCAGGGTTCAAAAGCTACTTATAAACGCTACGTCAATATCTATCGAGGACGTTCCCGAGCTTTCCGAAAGGTTTAATTTTGCGGCGTTTCCCGCTCACATCGACAAGCAATCTTTCAGCATTCTCGCATCCCTCGGTTATATACCCGAGGAGTACGGTTTCACCGCGTTTGAGATTAAAGACCCGTCGAAAATCGAGCAGCTAAAGGCGACACATCCCGCCCTGGAGGGTGCTGTGATACTGACCGATTCCGACGCGCACTATCTCGAGCAGATAAGCGAGAGGCAGAACTTTTTCGAGTACTGTGAAAGAAGCGCTTCTGCGGTTATCAAAAAAATCAGAAACAGATAAAATATCGGAGTGCTGCTTTTTTCTGGACGCCGATTTGTCCTATTTTCCTTTGTAGTGCAGACCCTCGCGGTACTGCTTCGGGGTGACGCCGGTGAATTTTTTGAAAAAGCGGATGAAATAGCTCGGTGAGCTGAAGCCTATCTCGGCAGCTATCATCCTTATGCTGTTCTTTTCATCCTCCAAAAGCTGTTTGGATTTGCCTATCTTCTTCTCGCTGACAAAGTGAATCAACGTTTTTCCTTCGCTCGCGGAAAAAACTCTCGACAAATATCCCGACGTTACACCAACAGCCTCTGCTATCATAGTTACTGTGAGCTCGCTTCTGAGATTTTCTTCCACGAATTCCTTTGTTCTCGTTACGATTATCGGGGTTTTGTCCTCGTTTTCGGCTTCAAAAATCAAATCAGCAAACCTCTGCCAGAAGGAAAACAAAATTCGGTTGTTTACCTGATCGTTGAAGTTGAGTTCCGGATACTCCGCCCGTTCAAACTCATTTTGCAGCGAATAGAGTCCCACGAAATTGTTGACGAAGGCGGTCATATTGTTCACCAGAAGCTCTCCTGCAAGTCGGTAGAGTCGGTGGTGGTTTCGGCTTATATTGAGTATCGATTCAACGAGCAGCAGAAATCTTTTTTTGTCACGAGCCTCGTACAATGAATACAGCCCGTCGAGCCTGTCGAGGTTTGCGATAATCATAAGCACGCGTTTGTCGGCATTTGCCACCTCGCCCACGTCCTGCCTGTCGCCGTAATCGGCTGTTCCCAAGCAGTTTTTTATCACGCTCTCTATTCTTGACAGGGAGTCGTTTCGGCTGATAAAGTTGCGGTCGCTTCTATCGGGTTCAAAGGCGTGAATATCTATCTGCTCCACCCTTCTGTGCGTGCGGTGTATCTGCATTATAAGCTGTGCAAATTCGTCACAGCTAAAGCTTAAGTCATTTATTATAAGGTCGATATCCTCATAGATAAGGCTCTCGATTATCTGTGTGGGAGAATTTACGTAGAGAAGATTCATCGGTTCAAAACGGTCGCTCAAAAGAAAGTCTACGAGCAGGTCTGCGAACATCCTCTCTGAGCCTATCAAAAGCACGGTTTTTATACTAACCACCCCTTGATGTTGATTTTTTACTATTGTATCACATTTTTTACCTATTTACAAGTGTCAAAACAAGTCTTATACTATACTTGGTGATTTAAGTGGAAACTTTTTTGATATTTTATCTCGTAATTATTAATATCGTGACCTTCTTCGTCTATTTTCTGGACAAGCACAACGCGCAAAAAAAGCTGTACAGAGTGAGTGAAAAGGCGCTTATTACCTTGGCGCTCGTGGGAGGAAGTCTGGGTGCGCTTTTTGCCATGTACATATTCAGGCACAAAACAAAGCACCTGTTTTTTACCCTTTCGGTGCCTATAATTCTTTTTTTGCAGATCGTTATTACTAAGATTGTGTTTTTTTCTTGAACTTTTTACAAAATATTGAAATACCTATTGCAAGGTATTCAAAATCGTGTTATACTGTTTTTAAAACTACATCATAGAGGTTTCACAATATGGAAAGACTTTTTACTTTGACAACCGACAGTACTGTGGATATGCCCTTTTCTTATCTTTACGAGAACGACGTGGCATTCACCAGACTGAAATTCACAATAGACGGCAACACCTATCCCGACGGCGACCCCGAGATGAGCGGAAAGATTTTTTATGATTTGATACGCTCGGGAAAAACCTCCGTCACGACGCAGGTGAACATTGAGGAGTTCAAGGAATTTTTCAAAGAGGCTCTCGAAAAGGGCAAGGACGTTTTGCACCTGTCTTTTTCAAGCGGTCTGAGCGGAACCTGCAACTCCGCCGCAATCGCCGCAAACGAGCTTTTGGAAGAGTATCCCGACAGGAAGGTGGTCGTTGTCGATTCCTTGTGTGCAAGCATGGGTCAGGGACTTTTGCTTGATTATGCCATCGGTCTTCGTGACGAAGGAAAAACCATTGAAGAGGTCAAGGACTGGCTCGAAAATAGCAAGCTAAAGCTTGTGCATTACTTCACGGTTGACGATTTGGGGCATCTTCAGAGAGGCGGAAGAATTTCAAAGCTCACTGCCGTTTTCGGCGGACTTTTGAACATCAAGCCTATTCTTCACGTTGACGACGACGGAAAGCTTGTCAGCGTCGGCAAGATTCGCGGAAGACGTCAGTCACTCAACGAGCTCGTCAATATGATGGAAAAGCTTCAGGACGGACCTCAGAAGAAGGTGTTCATCTCCCACGGCGACTGCGAGGACGAGGCAAACTACGTTGCAGAATTGGTCAAGGAGCGCTTTGGTATTGAGGTCGTTATGACAAACTGCATCGGTCCCGTTATCGGCGGTCATTCCGGCCCCGGAACCATGGCAATTTTCTTTATAGGAGTACACAGATAAAAAATTCACCTCGCGTCTTTGCAGACGCGAGGTTGTTTTTATGTTCCTTCTTTTTTCAAACTATCTAAAGTATTGTTCTTATTTTTGAAAATCCAAAACATACATCGCATAGTATATTGAAATGTGCGCCGATGCCTGCTTTCCATATTGCTTTACTTGATTTACTATATCTACAACATCTTCAAATTTTTCGTTTGCGTTAGAGTAAAAAAACGCATTCATAATTTCTACATTTGCGGATTTTGTATTAGCTGTTTCGGCTCCATTGAGTTCTTGACGAAGTTTTTTGACAAAACTCATAAAACTTGGGTTTGAGTGCAAATTTTCTAACTGCTCGCTGTAAAGTTCCATAAACTTGCCCTGCCCGATCAGCTGGCTCATTGCAAAATTTGTATCCATTGTTTCTGCCTCTTTCCTATTATTGATTACAGCTTCCCCTATTGTTTGAATGTGCATTCCTAACTGTTCTGCGCGAGTGATAAAGTTACCTATATTAAACTTGCTCCATTGTGTGCATACAACGCAGTCAGAAGTGCTTGTATAAATCACGTCATCAAAAGATGTAAAAAAGCGTCTTTCGTAATCGCCGTAGCACGATTTAACGTCAGAAAGTGTTCTTACAACTCCCAGTGAACCTTGAATCGACCTGTCAAAGACTGTCATAAGTTTTTCGGCTGAAATACTTTTATTTTGTAGAACATAGTGCTTTATTACTGCTAAAACCAATCTATTTTTTCCATATCTTCTGCCTTCAAATATGTACTTTGTTGTATCTCTCACTTCACCGGTTGTTGTAGCTGAGTTGAAATTATCGGTATTATCCTCCTCAACCAGTTTTGCACCACTCATACCGCTTGTTTTTATTGCTGCGACTTCTTTTTCCAACACGGAAACTCGATCCATAAGTTCAAGAATGATTCTGTCA
>JAZSEP010000096.1:0-31060 GCA_045531755.1 Oscillospiraceae bacterium
GTTTCATACGCAGGAATCGTCATCACCAACAACTGCATTGCCGACAAAATTGAAAAGGATCTGGCTAAATATCAGCTGCCGTCCGATACAGAGCTTGTGGATTCCATTTCTGCTGCAGGCAAGATGTCGGGAAACGGAAACGGGATGCAGTATATGGGAGCTATCCTTGTTAAGAGCAAGCTGAGCGCAGAAGAGCTTAAAGAATACTACGACTCCGACTTTGATTATATCGAGGTCAGAAAACAGGAGAGCAAAACCATAGGTTTTGATCTTATCAGCTACAGCTTCAGTAAGTTTCCCAAGACACAAGACGGGACCTGCTACAGCGTGATTTGCTGGGACTCAAACAGAGAAGAACTTGTTGGAGAGTGCCTTTCCGATTTTCTTGATTTTGACATCAGAGGACACTAAAACCAAGGCGTTGTGATATGAGTAAGTTCAAAAAATCCAAAAAAGCTTTCGGGACGGCGGGGTTCTGTCTTTCGATAGCTGCGCTTTTATTGGCGTTAAGTTTAATTTTTTGCATAACCGCTTGCGGACATCAAAACAAAGAGTTGAGTGACGAGTGCCTCGTCAAAATCGTGGCAGAAAACTTGGGTGTGCCTGATAGCGTGAACGCGGAGTTTGAAGTCGGTCAAACGTTTTACTGGGAAGCAGGAGGGTGCGATTTCAAAACCGTTACCTTCACCAAAAACGGTGAAGTAATAGCCTGCGCGAGCGTTGATCCCTATACAGGTAAACTTCTGAAGAATATTTACAAATATGAGATTTCAAACTGAAGATCCACCCAAAACGGGCAAAATCCTTTTGGCGTCCAATACCAAAAGATACGTCCTCGAGGGAGAAAACCAAAACGCTTCCGTGTGATGAAGACCGACATCCGAAAAAAGAATAATTTGTCGGATGATTTGTTGACTTATCACAACTTTTGTGATAAAATGCAAACGAAGGCTGAAGCTTGCGTTTTCGGTGTGCGCAGCCGCCGTTTCAAAACATACTATTTTTATGATTTGAGGAGAATTACTATGGACAACAAAAATCTTACCCGTTTCTTATTGACATTTTTCCTTGGATGGATAGGAAGCCTTATCATCAACCATACCGGACTTAAGCCCGAAGGATACACCTGTAGAACAGCAGCATACTTCATCCTTGCATACCTCACATTTGGTATCTATCCCCTCGTAGCATCTATCTGCAACTTCTCTTTTGACCCTGCTAAAGAGAAGAACATCGGCTACAAGAAGGACTAATTAAAGACTAATCACACCGAGTCTGAAAACCAAAGATCACTTGTGGGTTCTCGCTCTTTTGAGCGAGAACCCATTGTTTATCTGAGAGCTTCTTTACACCCGAGAGGGTTTCTGCTAAAATAAAACAAAGAGGTGATTTCGTGGAGCAGAGGATACAGCGCATACTGTCAGAACTTGATGAACTCTTTTCGAGAAACGACTATAAAACTGCAAAGAACCGCATTCTGACGTGGCTCGACGAGGCAGAGGGCGACCTCAAAACAACCTTGGTTTTAAAAAACGAGCTGATGGGACTTTGCCGTAAGTGCGGACAAAAGGACGAGGCTATCGCCGCCGCCGAGGGCGCAATCGCCGTTATCAGAGAGATGGGGATAGAAGAAAACGTCGGCGCAGGCACGACCTACTTAAACAGCGCGACGGTGTACAAGGCGTTTGATATGCCGGAAAAAGCAATTGGGCTGTTTGAAAAAACCCTCAAAATCTATGAGAAAAAGCTCTCGCAAAACGACAAACGCTTTGGCGGACTTTATAACAATATGGCGCTTGCTCTCGTTGACCTTGGACGCTTCGACGAGGCGTATAATTACTATCAAAGGGCAATTTCCGTGATGCAAGTTCATGAGGACGGCGCGCCTGAAGCCGCGATAACCTATTTAAATATCGCGAGTGCCGTCGAGGCAGAGCTGGGGCTCGAGGACGGCGAAAAAAAGATAAACGAAAACCTCGAAAAAGCGATAGAGCTTTTGGATTCCTACCCAAAGCGCGACGGGAACTACGCCTTTGTGTGCGAAAAATGCGCGTCGGTTTTTGGCTACTACGGCTACTTTGCATACAAGAAAAAGTTAGATGGCATTGTGAGGAGTATCTATGAAAGGGCTTGAACTGTCAGGAAAATTTTATGAGCAGTACGGCGCGCCGATGCTCAAAAGCGAGTTTGCCGAGATTGAAAAATACCTCGCAGTCGGGCTTGTCGGAAGCGGCTCGGAGTGTTTGGGGTACGACGACCTAACCTCGCAGGACCACGATTTTGAGGCAGGGTTTTGTATCTTTCTGCCCGACGAGGTGGACGAGCGAACCGAGTTTTTGTTGGAGCGCGCGTATTCACGGCTTCCCGAGGAGTTTATGGGCTGCAAACGGGCAAAGCTCAATCCCGTTGGCGGTAACCGCCACGGAGTTTTGAGGATATCCAAATTTTTGAAATCGAAAATCGGCAACGAGAATGGACAGCTTTCTGCACACGACTTCTTTTTCATCGAGGAGCAGTTTCTTTTGGAGGTCACAAACGGAGAAATTTTTTGCGACAACCTCGGGCTTCTGACCGAGGTGCGAAGAAGGCTCTCGTATCTGCCCGAGGACGTGCGGCTCAAAAAGCTTGCAGGCAGCCTCGTATTGATGGCGCAGTCGGGGCAGTATAACTACCCTCGCTGTATAAAAAGAGGGGACACCGCCGCTGCACAGCTTTCGGTGTGCGAGTTTGTAAATTCCGCGCTGAAAACGGTCTATTTGATAAACAAAAAGTATATGCCCTACTATAAATGGGCTTTCCGCGGACTTCGGGAAATGCCTGTGCTGTCGGAGCTTTACGACAGCCTGGAGTATCTCATTTCCAGCCCGAATACCAAACCTGCAAAAAAGCAGGAAATTATCGAATCGGTTTGCAAAGCGGTTGCGGACGAGCTGTTGGCACAAGGCTTGACAAAGCTTTTGACCGCCGAGCTCGAACCGATTGCATACAGTGTAAACGACAGGATAAAGGACCCCGAGATACGAAACCTCAGCGTTTTGTACGGTGTGTAGAGGGAGAAAGACAATGAAAAAGGTTGCAATAATCGGTTTGATAGTAGGGCTTGTTTTGGTTGCAGTTGGTGCGACCGTACCGCTGTACGCTTTGAGCTTCTTTGAACCGAGTTCGGAAGCAATCGGTATCATCGGCGGAGCGGACGGACCTACCGCCATATTTATCACTTCCCGCATATTTTTTGGAAGTTTCTTGGGCGTCTTGATTACGTTTGGAATTCCGCTTGTCTTGATTTCGCTTTTCTGCCTTATCTTTCCGAGTTTTGTGCAGAAAAACTGCTGTTTAAAGACGACGGCAATCGCTCTCGGTCTGTCTGCTGTGGGCGGTTTTGGGATTAATTGCTTTGGCACTTGGCTCGGCACTGTGATGGAAAACGTGAAAGATTATTCAATAGCATATCCCGCAAGTATTGTCAGTGGAGTATTGGCTTTAGTTCTGTTTTTCGCTTTGCTCGTGCTATACTGCGTAGCGAGAAGAAAGAATTTCAAAATCGTTGGTGTTATACTCGATATTCTCACAAGTGTCATCTACCTGCCGTTTTTCTTCCTTGCAGAAATGACGGTAATTGAGTGGATAAGAGATGTATTTCATCTAGTGTCATAAAAAATAACGCATCCTCATTTTCAAGGATGCGTTATTTTTTTATATTCATTTCATCGGAGAGTCCTAAAAGATAATCTGCTGAAACCTTAAAATATCGGCACAGAGATACAATATCATCCAGACTGGGTTCAAATTTACCGCATTCAATATAGGAAATTTTGCGCTGGGTCATGTGTACTGCGTCGGCAAGCTGCGTTTGATTAAGATCAGCGTCCTCTCTCTAATTCCGAAGACGAGTGCTAAACATATTTTTCATACTATCTATCCCTTTAAAAGTAGTATATGTATATTCTACAGTAGAAATAAAATGTCTATTGACAAATAGACACAAAATATCTATAATTTAAATAAAAAAATACATTTTAAAAGGGGATTTTGGTATGTTTTGTCGAAATTGCGGAGCACAGCTTGAGGATAGCGCAAGGTTTTGTGTTTCTTGCGGAACACCCACAGGAGATGTTGCTACCAATAAAGAAAATCCGCAAGGAAGAAAAGAAAGCGTTGTGGTTCAGGTTCCTCAAAGACGTCAGCAAGAAACATCAATGAGATATCAAAAAATGGGATGGGCACAGATCGGGCTCCAAGAAGTAGCAAAACCTGTAGTGTGGATGGAACGCAAGAAAGGAAAGAAAGCTAAAAAGGTCGAACTTGGAGAGCCTTATGTAAACCTTACGTTTGAAAGAAATACCGGTATAAAAAATTTCGACCGTTTGAATCAGATATATACAGAATATCGTACTATAGAAGAAGATTACATAAAAAAAGAACACGAGTGGACACAAGGTGTCTTGCAAGACAGAACAGTTATATATTTAATGCTTTTGGTAACGGCAATCGGATTGATATGGGTGGTTAGTTACTGGTTCAATGTAGGATTTAGTTTTTTTATTGCTCTTCTAACCTTAAGCCTTGATTTTATCGTTGCTGCGCTTGTTAGTATAATCGCATCTCCGATTGTTGGGGTAGTTAGAAAATCCAAAGCAAAAAAGAAGTATGCTTCTTTAGTTAGTCAGTATGAAGAAAAGATGACGGCTCTTGCTTACGAGGCAGAGCAGTATCTGTTTTGACGTAAAAAAAGGAGGATATAGTTTATGGGGATTATTAGAAACGGAATTGAAGCAGGCGGGGCTATTGCCTATGATTATGCTAATGTTACAAATATTCGTAGAGACGTCTACAAAGCTAAAGTGGATATTGTAAAGACTCCAATGGTTCAGGAACTGGTGAGAGCAGCTTTTGTAGGTGATGTTCTCCCTAAGAGTATCTGGGCAAATCGTAATGGCTTATTTACAAAGCCATTTGATGAGAACAGCAATACTTATCACCCAAACGGAATACAAGTCTATGCGCCTGAAGTGACGTTTGACTACATATTCGCAACAGCGCTTTTGCATATTTTTATGGATCTATATCCAAATGTGTACGAGATGAATCGTGTTACTACCACAGAACTTTCTCAAGGATTGCAGAGCGGAACATGGCAGAGTTCTCTTGAACTAAAGGACGAGTACAAAGGGAAAAAGCTTTGTCCTGCTTTTGATATCTTCAATATCGCAAACACACCTATTGAGGCTTTGCCTTTGGTGCTCGAAGATAAATACACCAAAAAGAGCGGATCACTCGCAACGGTTGCTTTGGTATTGGGCATCATTGCCGTTGTGTTTAGCTTTGTTGGTGCACTAGGAACCCTTTTTGCCGGCGTAGGTATTATTGTAGGCGCCATTAATTTGCTTACTACCGAGAAGGGCAAAAAGAAGAGCAAAAAAGCAATATGGGGAATTATACTGTCTGTACTGTCATTTATACTACCTATAGTTATCGGAATAATAGGATTTATGAACATGTTTAGTTTTTAAGTCAGGATTCTTGCTACGAATATGTAACAAATAAAAGCACTGCTTGTAGCAGTGCTTTTGTTGTGCATACGCTTTGTATCCTCTCTTTACACCTGCAGTTTTTTCTGCTAAAATAAATTAAACGTGTAGGATGAGGGGTGACAAAATGCAGATAGAACCCATCGGGTATATACACACCGATTTCAAGGAAAAATTTGGAATACCCCGACAGAGCGGGCGGGTCGAGTCGCTTGTCGGTCTGGTCGAGCTTCTGCCCGAGTATAAGGGTGCACAGGCACTTCGCGGTATCGAGGAGTTTTCTCATCTGTGGCTCATCTTCGGCTTTTCAAAGGCGGAGCGAAGCCGTAACACACTCACCGTCCGTCCCCCGCGCTTGGGCGGAAACCGCAGAATAGGCGTGTTCGCAAGCCGTTCACCCTTTCGCCCCAATTCTTTGGGACTTTCGGTGGTAAAGCTCGAGAGGGTAGAGGGCGAGGACCTCATAGTTTCGGGCGTTGACCTTTTAGACGGCACGCCGATATACGATATAAAGCCCTATCTTCCGTATGCTGACTCAAAGCCCGACGCCAAGGGCGGCTACGGCGAGGAAAACCGCGACTACTGCCTTGAGGTCGAATTCCCCGACGGGCTTCTGGAGAAGCTTCCCGAGGACAAAAGACAAACTGCAATTGACTGCTTGAAGGAAGACCCCCGTCCGTCGTATCACGATGACGAGCGGGTTTACAGTATGCGCTTTGCCGAGCGCGACGTGCATTTTGTCGTAAAAGGCAATAAGCTGACCGTTATTGCCGTAGATTGACGAAAAATTTTTTCTGAAAAACATTGCATTTGGCGTTCGAACGATGTATAATAGAAACAGCAAAACAGTCCGTGAAAAACGGGCTGTTTTTTACCGGAAATATATTTCGGTCAAACGAAGGAAGTGGGCTTGTGGACTACATAACCATAAAGAAAGCATCGGAAAAATGGGGAATTTCCACGCGCAGAGTGCAGGATTTGTGCAAAAGCGGAGCAGTTTCGGGCGCGGTGCTGTGGGAAAGAACCTGGATGATACCCAAAAACGCCGAAAAGCCTGCCGACCGCCGAAGAAAAGACACAGCAGACAGAAAACCCATCGTCATACCCGAGAAGAACAGCTTTATGAGTATGACCAATACGTACAAAGAGGCAGGTACTGCCGAAAGGGTGCTGAACTCCTTCGAGGACGAGCTCGAGCGCGACATCTTCGAGATGCAGTTGAGATTCTATCAGGGCGATTTCGAAGCGTCAAGACGGATTGGACTTCGCTATCTGCAAAGTGATGCAGGGCTTCACCAGCGCACCGTTGTCGGCTCGCACCTTGCTCTCACGGCGCTCTGCACGGGCGACAAAGGCCTTTGGAAAAGGGCGGGGGAGTTCGTTGAGGATGCCCAGTGCCACACTATCGAGGACAAAATCGTTCGCGACTTCTGGTATGCCGCACACGAGTGTTCTCTCAGCAATACAAACCACTTTGCCGAATGGTTTGTCCGCGGAAACTTTGAACCGCTTCCCACCGAGCTTCACGCGATAGCGCGGTATTACTACGTAAAATACCTCTATATATCTCAGCACGACGTTGAAACTTGGGAGGGCGACTACCACCCTGCGCTTGTTTTTCTCAACACAATGCCGCTGATTATTGAACCGCTCATCACACAAACTGCGGTCGAGCGCGAGATAATAGTGGAGATATATCTTCGCCTCATGTGCGCAATAGCCTATCACGTTTCGGGCTTTGATTCCCTTGCAAAACCGCACGTCGAAAAGGCGCTTAACCTCGCAATCCCCGACAGGCTGTATATGCCGATAGCGGAGATGAGAGGCAGACTCGGATTTTTGGTGGACGACGCGATTAACGAGAAAAGTCCCAAGGCCCTCGCTGAAATCCGCAGACTTTCCCGAAAAATCCGTGAGGGCTGGGTGAGCCTGAACCGAGCTATAAAGGAAAAAGAGGTGCACGCACACCTGTCCACAAGAGAGTACCAGATAGCGCGTCTTGCGGTGTACGGCCTGTCCAACAAGGAGATTGCCGAGCGGCTCGGCGTCACCGTAAATGCGGTCAAGCAGTCGTTAAGACTTGCGATGGACAAAACGGGAACCAACAGCCGTTCACAGCTTGCAACACATCTTTAAAGAGCAGAGAAATCTGCTCTTTTTTGTTTTATTTTTTGAAATTATACCCAAAATAATCCAAAACGGTGTAGTGAGAAAATTTTACCAAAATTGTAAAATTGATACGTAAAGTTAAATCACGAGGGGTGTGAGGATGGAAAAGCTACGATGTCCCCGCGAGGGCGATGTATATAAAGTAATACAGGTCGGCGACAAGACGTTTGAAATAGTCTACGGCTACTACTCGGAAGAGGAAAAACAGTGGGGAGAGGCGATGCCGATACTTCCCGACTTCACCAAAACGCCGATATACACGATAGACGGCGAACCGCTGATTACAAGAATTCAGGACGCCTGTGAGTTTTATGAGGTGTCTGAAAACAAAGAGGGGGACTTCTGGTGTGCGGATTGCGTGCACAACAAAAGTCCAAAAGATGAAATCAGCATCTGCGGATGCAAACACAACCGAAAAAACGGAGGAACAAGATGATGAAGACAAACACAACGTTGGCAGGAAGAATCACCGCGCTGATAATAGCGGTGGTAATGGTGATCGGTGTGATGCCCACATTTTCTATTGCGGCAAACAGCACAGAGCCCAGAACAGTTGACTCTGCGACACACAACGGCTATGAGAAGATTTTTTATGAGAATAACGGCGTTCTCACAACCGAGATGGCAGGCGGAGTGTGGACCGATAAATCGGTTTTCACGAAGGCCTCTGACCTGAGCCCTCTCGTTACAATGGACGACGAGGACAACAACTTCCTCGTTGCGCTTTCCGCAATTGCGGCGAACAAAGAGATTGTCGGCTACTCCTCAATCCCCACCGATACAGTCTTTGTAATCGACGTTTCCACAAGTATGTCGTCTACCTCGCTTTCGCAGATGACAGCTGCGGTAAACGACGCCATCAAGGAGCTCTATAGAACAAGTAACCACAACCGTATAAGCGTTATCGCATACGACGGCTCTGTTCAGACACTCCTTCCCCTCGACCGTTACACAGCCGGAACAAGCGGAGATTTCCTCAGCTTCTATGACGGCTGGCGGGACGGCGATGACACCGTAAGCGTTGCTTCGGGCGTTAAGAACAAGGCAGGAAACCCCGTCACAGGCACAAAAGAGCAGTACCAGAACGGAACCTATATTCAGGGCGCAGTCTGGGCGGCAATGGAAGAGCTTCTGAAGGCAGACACCGTAATCCCTGCAGGCGAAATCCAGGGCGGTACGACAAGAATGCCGATAGTCGTTCTTATGTCCGACGGCGACCCCAACAGAATCGACTATGACTACACAGATGTTGGAAACTACAACTCAAGCGTCGGTAGCTCCAATAACCGCGTGACCTTCCTCACGATGCTCACCGCGGCGTATGCAAAGAGCCAAATCACCGCGCACTACGGCGGAGAAAACGGACATAACGCGCTTTTCTATACACTCGGCTATGACGTTGCAAACTCCAACCACGCGAGAACAGTCCTCAACCCTGCAGAGATGGCATCTCCCTTCAACGGATATGCAACCGCATACCTCAATGCAAGGGTAGGCTCTACCGTAACACTCGGCTCGGGAGGCGGTTCCTTCTCGGTAAGAAAGGTTGCAGGCATTGATTCTCTCGTATACTCTGACAAATACTTCAGCGCGGCAGAAGGCAACATCAACAGCGCTTTTGACAGCATCGTACAGGAAATCGTAATTCAGTCCAAGTACTATGCAACCCACTTCGAAGCAAACCCCGATTTCGACGGATATCTTATCTTTGAAGATACTATCGGCGACTATATGAATGCAGTCGGCATTAAAGGCATCCTCTACGGCAACACCTTCTTCACGGGCGAAACCCTTGCAAACAAGATAAACGTGAATGACCTCGGCACAATCGAGAACCCCACCGAGTTCGGTATCAAGTTCCGTGATTCCGTAAAGACCCGTCTTTCGATTTCCGACAACACCACCGCGTTCGACCTCATAGCACAGGCGTACAACGCGGGACAGCTCGGTATGCACAACGGCACCTGGAACAACGAAATCCGTTGGTATGCCGACGCGGATAACAGATACCTCGGCCACTGGAACGAGGGCGTTACAACCCCGCCTGCAAATGCAGTTTACAAAAACGAATCCCACGGCTACCTCGGCACAATCACAGACGGCATCGCATCAAGCGATATGATGTTTATGTCGGTTATGATACAGACAAACATCGAAACCGGCGAGGAGAAGATAGTCTGGAGAATTCCGGCAGCGCTCATGCCGATGATTACCTACAACGTGTCCTTCACAGGAACAAGCGTTGAGGACGCAGACGACGTTGAGCTCACGGTTGACAAAAACGTTCCCGTTCGTCTTGTATACGAAGCGACCCTCGACCCGCTTGTAAACGAGCGCAGTGTAAACGAGATAATGAAGGGCGACTTTAATTCTGCAAAATACAAAAACGGCGACGGCTGGAGATTCTGGGTAAACCACTTTGACAAATCCGCTCCCTCCCACGACGACCATGTCGCAACCACGGCAGAATTCAAGCCCTCCGCACAAAACGAGCACTACTACTATATAGAGGACACCCCGATATATATCAAAGACTCAAGCACCTATACACAGGTCACCGACCAAAACCACAGCTTTGACACAAGTTTAAACGAATACGTACATCTTATGTACGAATTCTCCACAGCATCGAAAACCTCTATCAAGCACTACGAGCCGATAACCGCGGCGTCGCTTAATAATAAAAAGTATGAAGACGGTTGCTGGTATATTGAACAGGGTACAATCTACAAGCACATCCGCTCGGATGACGTAGTAAGAAAGATAGAAAATCTCACAGATTCCATCGAATTTGTACACAACGCTTTTGTTCTTGCTAACAACGACGTTCTTCACAAGGTCGGAAACAACGGTCTGTACGAGCTCGTGTCCGCAACCGGAATAAAGCTCTCCAAGACCATCGACGGCGGTTCGCCGATTCCCGAAACCTTCAAGTTCGAAATTACCTTTAACACAAACCTTCCTGAAAGCGAATACCCCAGCGTTTTGGCAAACCTTGACGAGTCCATCGGCACAGAGGGAACCGTTCAGGTAACAGACGGCAACAAAATCGTGGTCGAGCTTCAGTCGGGCAAAACCCTCTGGATAACCGACCTTCCTGCAGGCGTTTCCTATGAAATCAAGGAAATCGGCACAAACTTTGACTATGCGGTAAAGAGCGTGTCCGTAAACGGCGTTTCCCAAAACGGCATAACCGCAAACGGCACAATCACACAGCATCAGATTGACGACGTAGATTTTGTGAACGCGCTTGCTGACAAGGGCGCCGTAAATATCACAAAAGAGGTTGTGCATCCTCTCGGACTTGACTATGAAATCCCCAACACCCTCTTGTTTGTTGCAAAGGTAACCTTTGCAAAGGGCGGCACAGCACTGGCTGACTTCCCCGTAACAGTAGTTACAGCTCAGGGCAACACAGAGGTGAAAACCACAGCGACAGGTGAGGTTGAAATTGCACTCAAGGACGGCGAAACCGTACAGATAAAGGGCGTTCCCGAGGGAACAGAGTTTACCGTAGAGGAGCTTCATATCCCCAACGGCTTCGCACTCACAACGGATGCGGCAGCACTCAAGGGAACAATCGGTATCGGCACCTCAAACGTTATCCTCACAAACACCTACACTCCCGATGCTGTCACAGCAGACATCACACTTGAGGTTACAAAATACCTCGAGGGACGTGACTGGAACACAAACGAGGAGTTTAACTTCATCCTCAAGAGAGCAACCCCCGACGCTCCTGCAAACTTTGTGACAATCGCAACCATAAAGGCAACCGCAGAAGGCGTTAAAGTAGAACAGGTTCTGAACGAAACCTATGATAAGGTTGGTACCTATCACTACATTCTCACCGAGGAAGCTCTCGCAACGGCAAACGGCATCACCTACGATACCGTAGAAAGACGCTTCCACGTTTACGTAACAGATGAAAATATGGACGGCGCACTCGAGTCCACCAGTGCTGAAAACGTGATGAACACCACCGTCACAGGCGATGCGACAAACGGTATCACAGTTTCCGCACGCTTTGACAACAGCTATGCGGTCTACACCTCCACCCCCGTGACCATCACGGTTGAAAAGGCGATGGATACTGCAGGCGGAGCGCACGCCCTCAACGGCTTCAAGTTTGGCTTGTATCCTGTAGGAACAACCGAAGTTATCGAGTCCACGGTAACAGATGTAAACGGTAATGCAAGATTTGAAATCACCTTCTCTCCCGAATCCGCAGGAAGCGTGTTCGAGTATGAGCTCAAGGAGATTGACAACGGCATTAACGGCATCACCTATGACGACACAGTCTATGACGTGAAGGTTGAGGTAATCGACAACCTCGACGGAACCTCCTCGAGCAAGGTAACTATCACCGACGCTCTCGGAAACCCCGTCACAACCCCCACCTTCACAAACCTCTATACACCGCAGGCAGGTTATACGACCCTCGACGCGACGAAGACACTCGTTGGCAGAACGCTCAGAAACGGCGAGTTTGAGTTCGAGCTTGTCAACAGCGCAAATCAGGTCGTACAGAAAAAGACAAACTCCGCAGACGGCGTAATCCTCTTTGACCCCATACCCCTCACGTCCGCAGGCGTTCACACCTACACGGTTCGCGAGGTAATCGGAACAGACGCGTCGGTGACCTATGACGATACGGTTTACACCGTTAAAATCACAGTTGTTCAGGACGGCAGTGAGTATAAGGAAACAGGCGTTGAATACTTCGTCGGCACAACCGCCGTAAACGGCATCGAGTTTGAAAACACCTATACTGCAAAGGCAACCGCGGTACAGATTACTGCTGAGAAAGAGCTCGTCGGCAGAGAAATCATAGACGGTGAGTTCGAGTTCGAGCTCTACGATTCCACAGGTGCTCTTCTCCAGACAAAAGCAAACGTCGGCAAGGCTATAACCTTCGACAGCGTTTCTCTTGCGACTGCAGGAACCCACAGGTTCACAGTAAAAGAGAAGACAGGTACACTTGCAGGCGTGACCTATGACACCGCAGAGTACGTTGTAGCGGTAACAGTCACCGACAACGGCACCGGACAATTGAGCGTCACAAACAAGACCGTCACAAAGGACGGCGGAGCTGCAGCAGCCATCAAGTTCACAAACACCTATCTTGCGGCTGCAACAGAGGGCGAAATTCCCGTCAAGAAAATCCTAAACGGCAAGACCCTTGAGGCAGGCGAGTTTGGATTTGTTCTCAAGAACGCAAGAACGGGCGACGTCATCGCAACGGTCAGAAACAATGCATCCGGTGAGTTCAAGTTCGAACACGTTCCCTTCAACTTCGCAGGTGAGCACTTCTTCGAGATTCACGAAATCAACGAAAACAAGACCGGCTACACCTACGATTCCGCAATCTATGCCGTAAAGGTCGTAGTAGTCGATCAGGGCGACGGAAAGCTCAAATTCGACAACGCGCAGACCGTTATCGCAAAGGACGGCACACCAGCGACCGAGATAGTCTTCACAAACTCCTACTCGGCTGTTGCAAGCTATGGCGAAACCCTCACAGGACTCAAAACCATTCAGGGCGCAACACTTGCCGGCGGCGACTTTGAGTTCGAGCTTCGCGATTCTGCAGGCGCGGTTGTAAAGACCGTAACCAACGACATAAACGGTATAATCAGCTTCACCGACATCACCTTTGACTCGGCAGGAACACACACCTATACGGTCAACGAGGTTATCGGAGCAGTTGCGGGTATGACCTACGACACCGTCGTTTACACAGTAGAGTTTGATGTTGAAGACGTCGGCGGAAGATTCACAGTGGTTGACAAGAGAGTGACACTCGGCGGTAACGCGGCGGCTATCGTGTTCAACAACGTATACGAAGAGCCCATAGTAGTTCCCACAGCGATATCCGTACCCCTGAGAGTACAGAAGGTAGTCGACAACAAGACCACGAAGCCCATGGGACTCGGACACTTCGAGTTCAAGCTGGTGGGCGAGCTTGCGGCAACCGATATGACCGTCACAACGAACTACAAGGGCGAAGCAAAGTTCGAGCTTTCCTTCTCCGAGTATAACGTTGACAAGAGCTACAGCTATAAGCTCTATGAAACCAACACGGGAATCTACGGTATGCAGTACAGCCAGAAGGTATACGATATCCGCGTTGACGTGACAGAAACTCCGTATAACACAATTGACGCTACCTTCTACGTTGACGGAGTAAAGACAGAGCACGAAGACCTTGTGTTCGAGTTTGTAAACGTCTATACCGCAGGCGGTGAACCTCAGAAGCCCGCAGGCGGCGCTGAAACGGGCGGTAACAGCACGGCAGGTGTTGCAGTTGCGACAGCAATGCTCGGTGCTATAATCGCTGTAATCGCTCTTCGCAAAAGAATATAACCTCGCAATTTTTTGATAATTCATCATCTTAAACCCCTCGGGCAACGGGCGGTGTCGGTAGGACACCGCCCGTTGCCACTTTACTTTTATTTTTGTATAGTGTATAATAAACTCTGTATGCGACAGCCGTTTTGAACGGAAGATAGGATGCCGATTTTTCGCTTCAAGTCGCTACGGTTTCACACACACAATCCGCCCTTGATACACCGTGAAGCATCAAGCGGTCGGAGCCTCGGGCTTGGTACCGTGACCCAAAGCCGAGGTATAGCTTCAGGAGAAAAACAGTGAACAAAGACAAATCTATGACAAAAAGGAAACTTTCGCTTATCGCAAGGTTTCTTAAAAAGAGCAAACGCTACTTTGCGGTAGCGCTTGTTTCTGCTGCCGTGATGGCGTTTGCGGATATGCTCAATCCGCAGATTGTAAGGGTAGCGCTTGATAACGTAATCGGCGGACAGGAAGCAAACCTGCCCGACTTCGTTATGTCTTTGATAGAAAAAGTCGGCGGTTTTGAGTTTCTGAAACAAAACCTGTGGATAATGGCGCTCGCGATAATAGTCGTCGCCGCCGTAAAGGTCACAGGACAGTACAGCTTCAGAGTTTTCAACACGAAGGCCTCCGAAACGCTTGTCAAAACAATGCGCGACACCCTCTATTCACACATCGAAAGACTGCCGTTTTCGTGGCATATGAAGAACCGCACGGGTGATATAATCCAGCGTTGCACCTCGGATATCGATATGGTCAGAATGTTCATCTCCGAACAGATGACCTCAATCTGCCGTATCTCGATTATGATAGTCTTTTCGATGATATTTATGTTCTCGATGAACCCGTGGCTGACCCTCATCGCCCTCCTGCCGATGCCGATAATAGTTTTCTATTCGCTCTCCTTTCACTCGAAGGTGGGCGAGGCGTTCAAGGACTGCGACGAAAACGAGGGAAAGCTCTCCGCGATGGTGCAGGAAAACCTCACGGGAGTGCGCGTCGTCCGCGCCTTCGGCAGAGAACGCTATGAAAAAGACAGAATGGAAGAGCACAACGAGTACTATACGGGACTGTGGGTACGGCTCGGCAAATTTATGAGCCGTTTCTGGAGCACGATGGATATCCTTTCGGGCTTGCAGATAATGCTTTTGGTGGTCGTCGGCTGCGTTTTCTGCATCAACGGTTGGCTCACCTCGGGCGAATACGTCGCATTTATCTCCTACAACTCGATGCTCATCTGGCCTATCCGTATGCTCGGCAGAATGATTTCCGAGCTGAGTAAGGCAGGCGTTTCCATCGACCGAATTATGTACATAACCGAATCGGAAATCGAAAAAGACCGCGCCGGCGCCATAAAAGCCGATATGACGGGCGACATCCGCTTTGAGCACGTAAATTTCGCCTATGACGGCTGTCCGCAGATGCTCCACGACGTCGATTTCACGATGAAGGCAGGCACGACTCTCGGTATTCTCGGCGGTACGGGAAGCGGAAAATCCACTATGATACAGCTTCTCGACAAGCTCTACGATATCCCCGAAGACAGCGGAAGAATCACCATCGGCGGAGTAGATATCCGCGATATAGAAACTGAGCACCTTCGCAAAAATATCGGTATAGTTTTGCAGGAGCCGTATCTTTTCTCGCGCACTCTTGCGGAAAATATTGCGATAACCGAGCCCGAAGTTGATATGCAAAAGGTGGCAGACGCGGCAAAATCCGCCTGCCTCGACGGCGCAATCGAGAACTTTGCAAACGGCTACGACACCTTTGTCGGCGAGCGCGGAGTGACCCTTTCGGGTGGACAGAAGCAACGCGCTGCAATCGCAAGAAACCTCATGCGAAACGCGCCGATTATGGTGTTTGACGACTCGCTCTCCGCAGTCGATACCGAAACCGATGCAAAGATACGCACAGAGCTCGAAAAACGCTTTGGCACAGCGAGCATAATACTCATATCACACCGCATCACAACGCTTTCAAAGGCGGATAAAATTCTGGTGCTTGACTCGGGCAGAATTGTCGAGGAGGGCACCCACGACGAGCTGAAAAATGCAGGCGGAATATATCAGAAGATATACGAAACCCAGTCGGGATTGGAGGAGAATATATGAAGAAAAAACAGTTCTCCTTCTTTGGTGTCGAGAAGATAATCGGCTACACCAAAAAGTACAGTAAAATTTTGGCGCTTATGATTTTCTGCGGACTTGTAGGAAGCGGTATTGATATCGCCATTCCGCTTTTCCAGAGATACGCGCTCAACCATTTTATCGGCGGTAATACCCTCGATAACATCGTGTATTTTATCATCATCTACGTTCTGGCGATACTCACCTCAAGCGTGGCAAACTACATCTCCTGCTATAACGCGCTTGCCGTCGAGGTCAGGATGAACCGTGACCTGCGAAACGCGGCGTTTAACCATCTGCAGACGCTCAGCTTTTCCTACTTCAACCAAAACAGCGTCGGCTATATCCACGCAAGAGTTATGAGCGACACCTCACGAATCGGCGGACTCGTTTCCTGGAACCTGATGGACTGCGTGTGGCACAGCACCTACTTCATCGGTGCGGTTGTCGTAATGCTCATAATCAATGCAAAGCTTGCGCTTCTGGTAATCTGCATCGTACCTCTCATCGCGATACTTTTCGGTCTTTTCGAGAACAAGCTGATAAAGCTCAATCGCGAAATCCGCGAGATAAACTCCAAGATAACAGGAAACTTCAACGAAGGAATAACCGGCGCGAAGACCATCAAAACCCTCGTCGTTGAGGAAAAGATGGAAAAGGATTTTAAAAAGGACACCGCGCTGATGCGGAAAAGGTCTGTCAGCGCCTCAAAATTCAGCGGACTTTTCGGCGCAACGATGAACTTTGCTTCTTCCCTCGCACTTGCAATCGTGCTCTGGAAGGGCGGATATATTGCCGCTGAAGAGGTCGGCACCTTCTCGATGTTTATGTCCTACGCGCAGGGAATGATGGAGCCTATAAGATGGCTCACCGACGCCATTACCGCGCTCATTACCACACAGGTCAATATCGAACGCTTTAATACACTCGTAACGATGAAATCCGACGTTGTCGACACCCCCGAGGTAATCGAAAAATACGGCGACACCTTCAATCCCAAAAAGGAAAACTGGGAAGAAATACACGGTGACGTCGAGTTTGCGGACGTTGATTTCAAGTACCCCGACGGCGAGGAATACGTCCTCGAGGGCTTCAATCTGAAGATTCCTTTCGGGACAAATGTTGCTATAGTAGGCGAAACGGGAGCGGGTAAATCCACCCTCGTAAACCTCGTCTGCAGGTTCTATGAGCCCACAAAGGGTACCGTTCTGATTGACGGAAGGGACGCAAGAGAGCGTTCACAGTTGTGGCTTCATTCCGCTATCGGATACGTTTTGCAAACGCCCCATCTCTTCTCGGGAACGATAAGAGAAAATCTATTATACGGCAACCCCAACGCGACCGAAGAGGATATCGAAAAAGCACTTAAACTCGTGTCTGCAGACGAGGTTGTAAACAAGCTCGAAAACGGTCTTGACACTGACGTCGGAGAGGGAGGCGACCTTCTCTCAACGGGAGAAAAACAGCTCATTTCCTTTGCAAGAGCGATTCTCGCCGACCCCAGAATTCTGATACTTGACGAGGCGACCGCATCGGTAGACACCCTCACCGAAAAGAAGATTCAATCGGCTATCGACACCGTGACAAGCGGCAGGACATCCGTTGTCATCGCGCACAGACTTTCCACCATCAGAAATGCCGATATAATCCTCGTCGTCAAGGACGGAAAGATTATCGAAAGCGGAAACCACAAAGAGCTTATGGCACAAAAGGGTTACTACCGAAAGCTCTACACCCGTCAGTACGAGGACGAAAAGACAAAATCTCTTCTGGGATGATAAAAAACAACCGTTTTGCAATCTGCAAGACGGTTGTTTTTATCTTTAAAGCAACTTGTCAATATAAGTATAAAAAGAGATAAAAAGCGTATTTTATCAATATTTCTAAGTGTTTTTACTTGCGTATACTTATTAGGTATGATATAATATATTAGTTAAATTGGGTTCTTGTGGGATTTTTAAGAATTTGACGATTCACAGCATGGGTTAGGGAGGCTTTATGTATACGGAATTAGTCAAGAGGGTGATCATTCTATTATGGAGTGATTGCAAAGAAAATCGCCTTGACGATGTGATTTTTTGAAAAGGTGATGTACTGAATCAGCGTTTTGGTTTACCGTTGAAAACTATGACGGCGCATAGAAAATCTGTGAATATACAACTGATAAGATTGAGGTTTTGATACATGGAGAAGTTTGAGAAAAAGATTTGGCTTGCCACACCGACAATGCACGGTGATGAAATGAAATATGTTCAACAGGCTTATGATACAAACTGGATGAGCACGGTTGGCGAGAATATCAACGAAGTTGAACGAATTGCCGCTGAAAAGGCTGAAATGAAATATGCAGTTGGTCTGTCTTGCTGTACAGCTGCACTTCATTTGGCGGTTAAACACGCGGGAGAAACACTTTACGGCAGGCCTTCTATCAGTCACGGTGCGTTGGAGGGCAGAAAAGTGTTCTGCTCCGATATGACCTTTGATGCTACATTGAATCCTGTTGTTTACGAAGGCGGTATTCCCATCTTCATCGACACAGAGGCATCTTCTTGGAACATGGACCCTGTTGCACTGGAAAAAGCATTTGAAATGTACCCCGATGTGAAATTGGTGGTTTCAGCCGAGCTGTACGGATTCCCCGGACGGATGGACTTGATCAAGCAGATATGTGAAAAGCACGGTGCACTTCTGATTGAAGATGCTGCCGAAGCGATGGGAGCAACCATTCATGACAGACAGTGTGGTTCTTTTGGTGACTACTCTGCAATTAGCTACAACGGCAATAAAATCATTACGGGTTCTTCAGGCGGTTGTTTGTTGACTAATGATATTGAAGTTGCAAATAAAGCTCGTAAGTGGTCAACACAGGCAAGAGAAAATGCTCCCTGGTATCAGCATGAGGAAGTCGGTTATAACTACCGTATGAGCAACGTGATTGCGGGTGTTGTGCGCGGTCAGTATCCGTATTTGGAAGAACACATCGCGCAGAAAAAGGCAATCTATGAGCGTTATCGTGACGGTTTCAAGGATTTACCCGTGCAGATGAATCCGATTATGGACGGCACAGAGCCAAACTATTGGTTGTCTGCTATGATCATCGACAAGGATTATATGTGTAAGCAGGTCAGAGACGACTCAAAGGCACTATACATAAAGGAACAGGGCAAGACTTGTCCGACAGAAATCCTTGAAACTTTGGCAAAGTACAACATCGAAGGCAGACCGATTTGGAAGCCTATGCACATGCAGCCGATGTATCGCATGCATGAATTTGTAACCCGTGAAGGAAGCGGGCGTTGCAAAACAAATGCCTATATCGCTGGTGGTTGCGCGGATATCGGTGCGGATATTTTTGAACGTGGTCTGTGTTTGCCAAGTGATAATAAGATGACAAAAGATGAACAGGATACAGTGATAGAAATTATTAGACACTGTTTCGAATAAGAGTGAAGGTTAATATGAAACACGAAAAAGGATTCTACGAAAAGTACATAAAGTGTCCGCAAGATTTTATAATAGCGTTAGTGGCCTTGATAGTATTGAGTCCGGTTTTGCTCATAATTGCTATTATGGTAAAAATAAAACTCGGATCACCGGTTTTGTTCAAGCAAGAACGCCCCGGATTGAACGGCAGGATATTCAATCTCTATAAATTTCGAACAATGAGCGATGAAAAAGATGAGAACGGAGAATTCTTGCCGGATGAAATGAGGTTAGGACGGTTCGGTAAACTGTTGAGAAGCACATCGCTTGACGAACTGCCGTCACTCGTAAACGTGCTTCGTTTTGAACTTTCGCTTGTGGGCCCACGCCCCCTTTTGGTTCGGTATTTATCCAGATATAACGAGCATCAAGCCAGACGGCATGAAGTAAGACCCGGATTCACCGGATATGCACAGGTGAACGGCAGAAACGCTATCAGCTGGGAAGAAAAATTTGATTATGATGTTCACTATGTAGATAATGTTACTTTTATAGGCGACTGGAAGATCATCTTTAAGACCGTAGGCATAGTTTTGAAGCGAGATGGAATCAGTTCAGGGACATCGGTAACGATGGAAGAATTTATGGGTTCAGAACAAGAACAGCATATTCCTGTAAAATTGGAGAAAAGATAAATGAAGATATTATTTACAAGTGTTGGACGGCGTGTTGAGCTTATCCAAGAGTTCAGACGGGCAGCGAATGAGTTGGATGTTGAATTGACAATCATCGGTGCAGATATTGCTTCTGATGCGCCTGCACTGTACTTTTGTGATGAAAAACAGATTGTTTGCAGAATCAAAGATGAAAACTATATTCCTCAGCTCCTTGCTATCTGTGAGAACAACGAGGTGGACTGCTTAATTCCTACTATAGATACCGACCTGCTTTTGTTGGCTGAGAACAAGAAACTCTTTGAAGAAATCGGAACAAAAGTATTGATTTCGGCGACGGACAAAGTTCAGCTGTGTAGAGATAAAAATTATACTGCAAAATATTTCATTTCTCTGGGGCTGAAATCCCCTTTGCCTGTAAACAGTGTGGAAAAATTTGTGCAGAGTATGGGGCGCGGCGAGGTGTCTTTTCCCGCGTTTATCAAGCCGAAGGATGGCAGTTCCAGTATTAATGCTTACAGAGCAGATAACCTTGAAGATTTGAAGCTATATGCTGATAAGATTCAGGACTATATCATTCAGCCCTATATCAGTGGAAGAGAGTATACTATCGATGTTTTCTGTGATTATGAGGGGAATCCTGTTTATATTACACCCAGAGAACGTTTGGCGGTTCGAGCCGGAGAGGTTTTGAAAACAAGAATTACACAGGATGAAACGATGATTTTTGAGATGCTGAAACTGGTTGAGGATTACAAGCCCTGCGGGCAGATTACAGTGCAACTCATCAGGGAGGAAAAGACCGGCGATAACTATTACATAGAAATCAATCCTCGTTTTGGCGGTGGCGCACCTTTGAGTATCAAGGCAGGTGCCAATAGTGCTAAAGCAGTATTGAAAATGTTGAGCGGAGAGAAACTGCCGTACCATGAAAAAGCGGCAAGGGACGGAGCTGTTTATAGCCGTTTTGACCAAAGCATTTGCGTAAACGAGGGATGAACAAGTGATTGAGATTACATCTATATCCGAGACGAAAAAACATGTTCAAGGGCTGAAAGCGATTGTTTTTGATTTGGACGATACTTTGTACAGCGAAAAAGAATACGTCCGAAGTGGCTTTCGAGCAGTTGCAGACACTCTGCCCCAAATAAAGCAAATGGAAGAAAAGCTGTGGGATGCGTTTGAACAAAAGAAATCTGCAATAGATGAGGTTCTGATAACAGAGGGTATATATACAGACGAACTTAAACAAAAATGTCTGTATGTGTACCGTTTTCAACAACCTGACATTCATCTATACAAAGGCGTAAAAGCACTTCTTCAACAATTCCGAAAAGATGGATACAAACTGGGCATAATTACAGACGGCAGACCCGAAGGACAGAGAGCCAAAATTAAGGCACTTGGATTGGACGAGCTTGTGGACTGTATAATTGTTACGGATGAGCTTGGTGGTGTGGAATACCGTAAGCCAAATAAAGCTGCGTTTGTTAAAATGCGAGAAACACTTAGAGTTGAATTTGAAGAAATGTGTTACGTTGGGGATAACATTAAAAAGGACTTTATTGCACCAGAATTGTTGGGTATCAGGGCAATTCATTTTTTAAATGCCGACGGATTATATAGCAGTAAATAGAATGGCTCGAGTTCAACAATGGGGGAGAAAAAATGAAGAAAGTTTTGTTTGTGAGTAACGTTTTATCTCACATATATGCATTCCATTTACCGTACATAAAATGGTTTAAGGAGAACGGCTTTGAGGTTCACGTAATGGCGAACAGTGATGGACAGCAAGCCGAAGGCTTTGACAAGTATTACGACGTTAAGATTGAACGTTCACCCTTTTCCTTGAAGAATCTTGCGGCATATAAGGCTGCAAAAAAAATCATAGATTCCGAAAAATATGATGTTGTACATTGCCATACACCTATGGGCAGTGTAATCGGAAGACTTGCTTCACGAAAAATAAGAAAGCAAGGAACAAGAGTACTGTATACTGCACACGGGTTTCACTTTTACAAAGGTGCGCCGAAAATAAATTGGCTCTTATATTACACAATGGAAAAGCTTCTTGCTCCCTGCACTGATTGTATTATTACTATCAACGAGGAGGATTTCAACAACGCAAAAGAGAAATTTGAATCCCCAAAAACAAAGATTGAGAAGATAAGCGGAATAGGTGTTGATATCAATAGGTTTTCTCCCGTAGAGGATAAAGAAGCCTTGAAAAAAGCAAACGGATATGAAGATAAGTTCCTTTTAACTTATGTTGCTGAGTTTATTCCCAGAAAGAATCATCGTTTTTTTGTAGAAGCAACAAAAGAGCTGGCGGAAAAATGCCCTAACGTAAGGATTTTGTTTGCAGGTAAGGGCGAGTTGGCAGAAGAAACAAAAAAGTACGCTGAACAATTAGGTGTAGCAGAATATATAGATTTTCTTGGCTTCTGCACAAACGTGCCCGACATTTTGAGAATGAGTGATGTTTTAATTTCGGCGAGTATTGAAGAGGGCTTCGGTATTAACATAGTTGAAGGTATGGCGTCCGGATTGCCAGCGGTTGTTTCTGTTGTCAGAGGACACAAGGAAATGGTCACAAATGAGCAGAACGGTTATCTTATAGACGTTAATAACATTTCCGAGTTTTGTGAGAAGATTGAAGATTTGTATTATGACAAAGAACGATACAAAGAGATGTCTAAACAAGCAATAATAACTGCTGAGAAATTCAGCATAGAAAACTCCTTAAGTCAGATGGAGAAAATTTATAGACAATACATAAGAGCAGAGGTGTTGGAGAGTGTATAATCCTTTAGTAACAATCGTAATTCCCGTATATAACGGAGCAAATTATCTGCACGAAAGCATTGCTTCCGCTCTTGAGCAGACGTACCAAAACAAAGAGATCATTGTAGTTAACGACGGATCCACCGATAACGGCGAAACAGAAAAAATCGCTCTGTCCTATGGTGATAAAATCAAATATTTATCAAAGCAAAACGGCGGAGTCTCCTCTGCACTCAACCTTTGTATAGAAAACATGAGCGGCGAATGGTTGTCATGGCTTTCACACGACGACCTTTACTATCCCACCAAGGTCGAAGAAGAAGTGAATTACGTAGGAAAACTGCTTGAAAAAAATCCCAAGCTCAATTTGGATAGGGTAGTGGTAAGATGTGCAGCAGAGTCCATTGATATTCACGGAAAAACGATACTTAAATACAATTACAGCGATGTCAAAGAAAAAGAACCGCTAATAGAGATGATTTTGAACAACGTATACAACTATCGCTTGGCGGGTTGTTCGTTTTTACTGCCCAGAAAAGCATTTGATGACATAGGCGGATTCAATGAAAAAATCCGAACAGTTTCCGATGCGGAATATTGGTACAGATTGTTGTTTGCCGGTTATGATTTTTATTATTTGGACCGTTGCCTGATAAGAGGACGTGTACATAAAAGACAGGTAGGTAAAACAAAAGTAACGACCTTTGATATTGAGGGAAATGATCTACACAAATGGATTGCAGACCAAATGTATGCAAATCCGGAATATAAGCAGGGCAAGTATTTTTTGCGACTTGGTGGGTATTTGAGAAAACGGTTAATGCCTGATGCTTCCGCATATGCGTTTGCATATGCAAAAGAGCTGACATCGCCTGTAAAATATGCGATTGTTTCATCATGGTATAAGATTTATTTCTCTGCTATAGGTAAGGGCAGAAATGTAATTAGAAGTATTTATAGAAAAATCAGAGTAAAATAGCTTGGAGTGGGTGCAAAAAATGAGGGTTGTTCAAATAAATGGGGTGTCAAGCAGTGGCAGTACAGGTAAAATTGTGACTCAGCTCTCAGAGGTGATGCGAGAGAATAACATTGAAAACTACATCATCTCCTCCGGATACAAGGAAAAGACAAAAGCAGATAACGTCTATTTTTGTTCATCAAACATCGGCGTAAAGCTGCACCAAATCCTCGGTATTCTGTGCGGTAATTCCGGATTTCACTCGTCTATTGCGACCGGCAAGGCCATTTCGTTTATAAAGAAAACAAAACCGGATGTTGTGCATCTGCATAATATTTACAGCTATTATCTGAATGTCGAAAAGCTTTTGTTGTTTCTGAAAAAGAGTGGTGTTCCGGTAGTATGGACAATGCACGATTTTTGGGCTGTTACAGGGCATTGCACTCATTTTGAATCTGTAGGCTGCGATAAATGGAAAACGCAATGCGAAAAGTGTCCTCAGAAAAGTCTTTTTCCGTATAGTAAGTTTTTTGACCGTTCAAAATCCCTACACAAGAAAAAGCGAAAAATATTTCAAGGGTGGGATAATCTTCACATCGTCACCGTATCTAATTGGGTAAAGTCGAAAGCGGAGCAATCATATTTTGCTGATAAAAACATTACTCCAATATACAATGGGATTGACCTTAACACGTTCAAGCAAAAGCAGGTTGACAGGCCAACGTGGATGAAGGATAAATTCGTGATTCTCGGAGTTTCTATGGGATGGAATTCCAAAAAAGGATTAGATGATTTTCTCAAATTGTCGCAAAAACTAAACGACGATGAGATAATTGTTCTTATTGGACTCACCGATAAGCAGATTGAATTACTTCCCGATAACATCGTTGGAATTAAGAGGACGGCAAATGCTGACGAGCTGTGTGATTATTACAATATGGCGGATGCCTATGTAAGTGCCTCTGTAGAGGAAACGATGGGACTGACCGTAGTTGAAGCAATGGCTTGCGGCACCCCCGCAGTCGTCTATAATAAGACAGCTTTGCCGGAATTGATCTGCGACGGCTGCGGTTTTGTTTGCGAGCACGGCGTGGATTATCTCTATGAAGGTATTAAAAAAATAAGGCAGCAAAAGAAAACAGATTTTTCGGATAATTGCATAAGATTTGTTTCCGAGAATTTCAATAAGCATAATCAATACGAAAAATATTGTGAGCTTTACAAAGAGATTGTGGGTGAGAAAATATGAAATTAAACGTAGGAAAGTTTTCTTTGTGGCTCAATTCAAAGCTTCATCACTACAATGAGCACAAATATTGGAAAATGCGTTCTTATGTTGTGAGCGGTGGGGTAACCCCTTTAAAACTTTTGTATCTCTATAAAATAAAGAGATCGGATGCTTTTAACAACGCGTCTATGGGTACTGATTTATGTTCCGGAGCAACATTTGAAACAGCCCCTCACCTTCCACACGGCTTGAATGGTATTATCATATCCAAATATGCTCATGTGGGAAAAAACTGTAAAATCTATCATCAGGTTACAATCACAACAAAAAATGTAGATGGAAGATTTGTTTCTGCAGTAATTGGGGACAACTGTACTTTGGGTGCAAAATCAACAATAATCGCCGGTGTTACGATTGGCAACAACGTGATTGTTGGGGCGAATGCGGTTGTTACACACGATGTGCCGGACAACTGTGTAGTAGGTGGCGTGCCGGCAAAGATAATTAAGAGGTTAGATTGAAATGATAATTATTGAGTTTTTAGGTGCGCCTTGTTCGGGAAAGTCACAGATTTCACACGAACTTGCAGCGTTGATAAGAGAATCCGGAAAAAGCGTATGCGAAAAACAATATGAGCTTTCTCATACGCAAAAGCAGTATACAAGGGTTATATCTAAAATCCTAAAAACCATAAAAATGTGCGTTTTGCATCCGTGCACAAGCTATCGCCTCTTAAAAAAGTTCGGCAACAAGAGATGTTGGATAAACTATTTGGATATACTTGGCACTACAGCGAATGACGACGTTTTGATTTTTGAACAGGGCTTGTGTCAATGTATCGGCTCCCTTTTTGACAATCAAAAAACCGATGAAACAGGAATACGGAACTTGCTTGATGAGATATTGCCGGAGCAAGCCGATAGGGCTTTAGTGTTTGTTTCAATAGACAAATCGGTACTTACCAAGCGAATGGATTTGCGAGAGGATAAACCGTTTTACTTGAACAGCGACGACGTTTCTGCAGCTATTGACGGTTCGATAAATACAGCAAAAATTTTGAGCGATTGCTGGCAATCCAAGTATGGAGATCGGTATTTAATATCAGTATCAAATAACGAAGATAATCAAAGTATAGAGGCGGCAAGAAGAGTTTTTGACGCATTAAAGGAAAAAGGAAGCATATGAGGATAGGTGTAGTTACATACTTTAATATAAAAAATTATGGTTCTGCATTACAAGCATTTTCCTTGAAGACGATATGTAACAAACTTGGACACGATGTTGTTTTCTTGAATGTTCGAGAAAACAACCGCATCTGTAAAATTGCGCATAAATTGCATGTTGGATTTGTCACGCTTTTGAAGTGCACGTTGTATAGTACCGCAAGGAAAACGCATAACGAAATACGCAGCTTGAAGCATAAGAGTGAAAGCTGTATTTCGAGCGAAACTGCAAATCTGTTTAATGAGTTTTTGTCCGAGCAGTTGCCGAACACAAACATAGGTAGAGCCGCACTGAAAAAAGCCGCTCACACCGAGCGCTTTGGGTCATTTATCTGCGGAAGTGACCAAATTTGGTCACCGCTTTCCGTTCATCTGTCGGGATATAAATATCTAAACTTTGCTCCCCGAAAAAAACGGATCGCATATGCTCCTTCTTTTGGAGTTGAGGCTGTTCCCGATTATAACAAGGCGTTTGTCAAAAAAATGCTTCTTGGATTTGATGATATTTCTGTAAGAGAGATTCAGGGTGCAAAGATCGTAAAGAATTTGATTGGCATTGATCCGCCGGTTGTTCTTGATCCGACGATGTTGCTGTCGGGAGATGAGTGGAGGACTCTTTATAAGGAGCATACGAATTCTCACGAAAACGAAAAATATGCACTGTGCTATTTTTTTGATGAACCCGAAACGGACATAGTTGAACAAATAGCAGAGTATTCGCGAAAAAACAGCTTGAAAATGCTGGTGTTATCAAACGGCAATGCGCAGTTGATTTCAAATGGTGCACAGCTTGTTCATGCGGGTCCATGGGAGTTTTTGCGATACGTAGATGGAGCGGAATGTGTTTTCACCAATTCGTTTCACGGAAGCGTGTTCTCTATCCTGTTTGAACGTCCGTTGAAGGTTTTTGGCAGGAACCATTCTGATGCGGTAAAGCAAACTTCCCGTATTGACACCCTGCTCGAAACCACACAACTACACGAGTGTATGTACTCTTCCTCAAAGGAGAGCATCATCCCCGTGAATACAGCGAAAGCAGAGGACAGGTTGTGTTCCTGCCGCGACAGTTCGATAGCATACATAAAAAGCACTTTGGATAGGAGGTCGTAAAATGAATGTGTATTTAGAAACTAATAACACATCAAAATGCTGCGGATGCGGAGCGTGTGCAACCGCTTGCCCCAAAAATTGCATAAGTTTGACGACCGACGGGGAAGGCTTTGTCTACCCGACAGTAGATGTGTCTGTTTGCATAAATTGCAACAGATGCGCTACAGTCTGTCCTTTTGAAAACAGAGAGATAGTACGGACAGAAGCCTATCCCAAAGCTTATGGTGCTCACACTAAAAACAAAGAATACATTATGAATAGCTCTTCAGGCGGTTTGTTCTCTGAGATAGCAAACCTCTTTATCTCACAGGGCGGAGTAGTCTGTGGAGTTACTATAGATGCCAACCACAAGGTGTTTCATACCGTTATCGACTCGGTTGACGATATACCTCTGCTTCAGGGGTCAAAATACGTCCAGAGCGACCTTGCACGCTGTTATCCTCAGATAGAGCACACACTCTCTTCAGGGAAAAAACTTCTTTTCACCGGCACACCGTGTCAGGTTTCGGCAGTAAAAAGACTGTATAAATCGCCAAATCTTTATACACTCGACGTGCTCTGCCACGGTGTTCCAAGCCAGAAGCTGTTTGATGAATATATCAAATACCTTGAGAAAAAGCACGGTGGAAGATTAACAGAAATAGCTTTCAGGGATAAAGAAAGAAACGGATGGTCTATCACACAGCGCTATAAAATTGAAAAAAAGGGCAAGGAAAACACCTATTATCTTGACCGTCACCTTTCTGAGTATTTTTCGGGATTTTTGAGAAATATGACGCAGAGAGAATCCTGTTATGCGTGTCCGTATACCACGATCGAACGAGAGGGCGACATAACGCTCGCGGATTTTTGGGGAGTCGATAAGGTCCGCCCCGAGTTGTTTTTCGCTGACGGAACATCGTTGCTGTTTGCCAATAGTGAAAGAGGAGATGACCTGATTCAAGGTGTGGTTGACAACATTGAAATAGCCGAAGTGGATATAAAGGATGCGACCTATCAAAACGTCAACTTCATTTCCCCACCCGAAAGGCATCGGCATAGAAGTACTGTATATGCTGAGGTTTTTTCAAAGGGCTTTAAAACTGTGGGAAGGAAAATTATACTGCCCAAGAACGCTTATAAATATAGGCTATGGGCCCTGCTTCAAAAACTTCATTTTGTAGGGCCTTTAAACAAAAAAGGAAGGTAAAATGATACATTATATAGGATACTATGTAGATAAATATAACGAAAACGAGTATTCATACAACGTTCCGGGCTTGAAAAAAATGCAATATGTAGCGGCTTCGCTAAAAAGCACAGGGGAAGATTTGTCTGTCTTTTCGGTTTGCAGAAAAAAGAACAAAGGAAGACTGCCCGCTAAGAGCTTAATAACCGAGGAAGGCTATAAACTCACGTATAGGGCGACGTCGTTTGGCGGATTACTTGAAAAGGTGATTGATAAAATCCAATTCGGCAGAGAAATAGACAGATATGTCAAAACTCAGGTGAAGGATAACGATACCGTTGTAGTGTACCACTCGGTAAACCTTACACGCCGACTCACCAAGCACCTTAAAAAGAAAAACATAAAGTGGATTTTAGAAGTTGAAGAGTTGTATGGATATGGTGCATCGTTTGACAATCCCAATGTTCATAAGGAAATTGAGGACATAAAGAAATTCCCGAAGTACATTTTTGTAAACAATGTTTTGCCCGATTTTTTAGGGATATCTCAAAGCTATACGGTCTGCTATGGCGCATATATTGCACAAGAGAAGCCGACTATTGCTCAGTACGACAAGGTGCGGGTGGTATATGCCGGTACAATAGAACAATCAAAAATCGGAGCATATACGGCGGTGGAAGCAGCTCGCTATCTGCCATCCACCTATGAAATGCATATTGCCGGGTTTGGTACTGAGCAATCCATTGCCAAACTTAAGGAAATGATTGAAGAAAATAATTGTCTTGGCGGCTGCCAAATTATTTACCACGGAAAACTTGACGGTAAAGAACTTTCTGACCTCTTGTTTTCTTGTGAAATAGGTCTGTCTACCTATGTTATCAGGCTTCCTTTTTCAAATTGCGTTTTTCCGTCAAAGCTTACGACCTATGTTTGTCATGGGCTTAAGGTTGTCATCGGACGGTCAGAGAATTTTGAAAAAGCCGAAATAGCAAAGGGTTGGACGTATTACGATGAAAACGAACCGTGTTCAATAGCACATGCTATTGAAAAATCTGCTAAAGTGAGCAATATTGACTGTACCGAGCTTATAAAGCGCTTGGATAGTGAATTTAAGCATTGGCTAAAAGAAAACGTATAGGAGAATAGATATGCTAGAGGTTAATCAGTTTGATATACCGGTTGCGCTGTTCATGTTTAAAAGAGAACACAAGACAGCCGAAATAGTAAAACGTATCGGAGAAGTTCGTCCAACCAAATTGTATCTCATAGCTGACGGAGCTAGAAATGAACAAGAAGCAGTGGCAGTAAAAAGAACAAGGGACGCTGTTGAACAGGCAATAGATTGGGACTGCGAAATTGTAAAAAACTATGCACAATCCAATAGAGGCGTATATCGGAATATCGGCGAGGGAGCCAAGTGGGTGCTGTCTCAGGAGGAAAGCGCAATATTCTTAGAAGACGATAATATGCCTGAGCTTACCTTCTTCGACTATTGTCGAGAGTTGCTTGAAAAGTATAAGGACAATGAAAGGGTTCTTTGGATATGCGGAACCAACTATCTAGGCAAGTATAATACACCCTATAGCTATATGTTCACACAAAACTTGTTGCCATGTGGATGGGCTTCTTGGTCACATAAATTTTTGAAATACTACGATGGACAACTCGAAACCTTCAATCCTGAAACGGACAGAAAATCATTGCGTAAGGCATACCGAAATAAAGCTTTGGCAAAGCAGGATTTTAATAACTTCTGTGTAGAGAAAGAAAGAGCAACCGAAGGAAAAAGTTTCGTTTCGTGGGATTATCAAATGGCATATACCATAAGGAAGTATGATCTTCTGGGTATATCTCCGTGTAATAACCAGATTAAAAATATAGGAATCGATTCCGAATCTATACACGGAGGCACATCATTTGCAAGTGTTATGACTCAAAGGCTCTGTGGCATGGATTCATATCCGATCGAGTTTCCTTTGAAACACCCACAATCTACACGAATCGATAAAAAGTATGAGCGGATCGTTTCTAACATTTTACTTATTCCGTTTAATATACGTTTAAGAATAGCGGTCTTAAAAGTACTAAGAAAGTTACTTGGATTAAAAAAGGGCGAACATTTACGTGATATATTCAAAATACGAGGACGGAAATGATAAAAAGAATTATTAACCATATTAAAAGAAATTGTAAACTAAATGCGGATATCAAAAAAAAGCATATAACAATTGGCAAAAAAGCTATTGTAATAGATACACAGTTTGAAGAATCCGGAAATAACTCAATTGGACCATTGAGTCAAGTTAGACATT
>JAZSEP010000068.1:0-8984 GCA_045531755.1 Oscillospiraceae bacterium
CCACTCGCCTGCACCGTCGATACGTCCTGCTTCGAGAAGCGGTGTGGGGATACCTTCCATAAACTGCTTCATAAGGAACATACCGAATGCTCCTCCGATTGCAGGAAGAATAATCGCCAAATAGTTGTTAATAAGTCCAAGTTTGGACATTATGATGTACGTAGGAAGCGAAGTAACGGTTCCGTTGAACAGAAGGGACAGCTGAATTACCTTGAATATTGCCTTCTTTCCGGGGAACTGATGCTTTGCGATAGGATATGCGCAAAGCGATGCACATAAAACGTGCAGGGTCGTTCCTACCAAGCTTACGAGTACGCTGTTGAATATGTATCTTGAGAAAGGAACCCATGAGTTAGCCGTTACCATGAACAAGTCAATGAAGTTGTTAATTGTAGGATTTACAACATAAAACTTCGGGGGGAATGCAAACAATTCCTCAAAGGGCTTGAATGCCTGTATTACTGTATATACGAAGGGCAGTGCCATAAACAGCGCTACTAACAACAGAAGCAGAAATACAATTATATCTCCCCACAGTGAACGGTTAATTCTTTTTTTGCCTTTTGCGTGAATACGTTTGGTCTGTGCCAAAAGAATCGACCTCCATCTCGGTTTATTTTTTGTTAATCATCATTATGTGCTACGCCACGGAGCACCTTCTGTACTGCGTTGTTGAATATTACCATTGCGGCAAACAGAACAACGGCAATTGCAGAAGCATAACCCATCTCGAATCGTATGCTACCGTAGTCGTAGATGTGGGTTACAATGGTTTCTGCCGCGTAGTTGGCACTTGGGAAACCAGCGAGCGCTATACATATCGAACTAACCGAGAAGGAAGCGCCTATCTGAAGTACCGCACTAAGTACCATCTGTCCGTACATCTGAGGAATGGTGATGTACCACAGCTGCTGGAATCTGTTCTTGATTCCGTCGATTGCTCCTGCCTCAAACAATTCCTGGTTGAGTGACTGGAAGCCCGCGATAAAGGTAAGGAAGCCTGTACCAAGGCTCAGCCAGAGCTGTACGATAATTACGATGGTCAAAACGTATTGGGAGTCTTCGAGCCAACGGATTGGGTCGTCGATGATTCCAATCTGCATCAAAAAGCTGTTTACAAGTCCATACTGGTCACCTGAGAAAATGTATGTCCAGATGGTGTATACACCGCCCGATATAGACGGCGCATACAATATTACGGTGAGGATTGTTCTTACCTTGGGGTTGAGGTCGTTGATCATCCATGCAAATACGAAGCACAAAATGTAGCTCAAGGGACCTGTTATAAGACCGAACACCAATGTGTTTCTTACGCATATAAGGAAGATGCTGTCCTCAACAAAGAGGGTCTGGTAGTTTAAAAGACCGAGCCATTGGGGAGTCTGCAACATGTTAAAGTAGGTGAAGCTGAGTCCGATAGAGATTACAACGGGAAGAACGGTAAAGACGAAGAACAAAATCAAGAACGGTGCCATCATGAAATAGCAGGTTTTGTTTTCCTTCATTCTGTACCATACGGAGAACTTATCTACCGGTTTTTTTGCCTTTTTATTGGCGGTTTTTTGCACGGTCGTAACCGCGTCTTTTTCAAGAACTGCGCTGTTATTCAAGATAATCTCTCCTTTCCTTAGTCTAATCCGAACTCTGCACGCTTACGTGCGATTTCGCTATCGGTCTGTTTTGTCCATTCATGCAGTGCATCACGAGGTGTATCACCCTGGTTGATTACACGGTTGAATGCGTTGTTGATGTTTCTCTGCAGGTAGTAACCTCCGGGTACCTCGGGTACCTCGTAGATTTCCTCACGCTGACGGTTGATTTCATCGCGGACCGCCTTCGGCCAGTCGAGTGTTTCAAACGCGTGAATGTTTGCAGTAGAGATACGCGCTGTAGGACCGAGAAGTCCTTCAATTTCGCGTCCGTATCTGGATTGTGCGTCTTTACCTGTTATCCACTTGAGGTATTCCCAAGCATATTCTTCACGCACTGTTCCGCTCTTGATTGCAACAATCGCTGAACCCTGAGCACCGTCGGCACGGCTTACCGTTCCGTCCTCTCTTACTGTTCCGGGGAGAAGTGTCATTTCCCAAAGACCTGAAATTTCGGGAGCTGCCTGCTTGAGCTGGTTGTAGAAGGTATAGGTTGTGAAGCCTATCGGCATCTCTCCTGTTCTGAAACGGTTGAACAGGTCGTAGTTAACGGGAAGACTGTACTGTGAGAACAGGTCGGTGTATTTTGTGAATACGTCAACGGAAAGCTTGGATGTGAGCTGTGTTGCCGTGAGGTCCTCGTTATAGTAGGAGCCGCCTGCCTGATAGAGCATAGCACCGAAGATTCCGCTCGCACCTACGTCGAGGTTGTTTCTCTGGAGTATCGGGAGCATTGCGTAGAGGTCATCCCACGTCTGTGGAGGCTCAAGTCCGAATTCCTCGAGTATATCGGTACGATAGAACATCATACTGAAGGTCTGGGTTTCGGGAAGCGCATATACCGCATCTTCGAGTGTGTATGCTGTTGTAGCGGTTTCTGTGAAGTTTGCCGCTACGAATTCGTCAAAGTCGTCAAACTGTCTTAGGTCAACCAAAGAACCACGGATAGCGAGGTTCATAGGTGTTGTACGGTCAACGTTGATTACGTCAGGGTTTCTTCCTGCGGCAATTGCCTGTATCAAGCTTCCCTGTACGAGCTGGAGGTTTACGCCTATTCCTGTATCAGCAGTGAACATATCGTCAATCATCTGCTTGAGGATATTTGCGCTGTCTCGGCCGACGGTGGTCCATACTGTGATGACCTTCTCGGAGCCGTCCTCTGATACGTTACCAACGCTGTTATAGTCCTCTGTGAAGGATGCAAAGAACGCGTTGAACTCGTGAACCATGCCTTCCCAGAAATTAGACTCTGTGCGCTTGAACTCGGAATTTGCAGGTGTGACTATCATATAGTCAAGTGCAAGTGCCTGAGATTTCATTGAGAGAACCCATGCAGCAAGTGTGGAGATACTCTCTTTATATTCTGTGAGTCGCTTATGAAGTGAACGTGCGTTGTCGTCAATGAAGCTGTCGAGCTGTACGTATACCTTTTCAAGTGTTGCAGCCTCGGAGCCCTTACCGCCTGTTACCGCGATAATGTCGCCCTCAACATCCTTGAGCATCTGAGAAACCTCTTTAAGCTTGGGGATGAGGTCGTCAATCTTTTCGTGCAAACGGTAGGTTCTGTAGGTATCGGGAGAGGTGGAGGTAATCATAATTACCTTTCTGTACAGGTAGTTGAGCTGGTATACGCACTCGTCTATCTGATTCAAGAGCTCTGCCATATCGCCAAGGGTTACTTCCATGGAGATTGTGTGGGTGCCGGGCTCTAAGTAGAAGTAGTACGCTTCTCCTGTTTCAGCCTCGCCGAGAACCTTGAAGTCCCAGTTTCTTGTATACGGGAACTGTGTTTCGCCGAGCTCCTCGAAAGGAAGCTCGCCGTCCAACTTTATAGATCTTGTGACGAACATTCCGCGAAGGAAGTTCTGCTGATATCTGACGCCTATCTTATAGTAGCCTGCGGTCTCGACATCAAACTGCCAATCTATCCATTGTCCCGGGGAGCTCCAGTTAGCTCCGCCGATGGTGTTGATCCTGATTTTAGATGCATGATAAGGCTGTGAAAGTGCATCTGTACGGTCGTTGTACGGAGACAGCATAGAATGCGATTTTGAATAGGTGTCCTCACCCTCGATTTCAACGGCTTCGCCAAGTGCTTCCTTGGTGGATGCCTCAATCTGTGCTTCGGTGACGCCCTTTATGTATTCTTCATAGGATACGGAGGTTTCCTTCTGATATATCTTGAGGTACTCGATATACGCACCCTCACCTACTGCCGCAAGCGAAATAGTATGCGTGCCTTCGGAAAGGTAGAAGTAGAAGCCTTCGTTATAGATACCCTCGGAGTCCTTAAAGATGTTTTCCTGCCAAGCACCAATCTGAACCTGCTCGGGACGAAGCTCGTTTCCGCGGTTATCCTTCGCAAATTCATTGGTTTTGTTTTTGAAAACTCTGTTGAACTCGAAGTTCTTCATAGAGTTGAACTGAATCTGGCCGTCGATTCTCATCTCGAATGCGATAGTGAGCATCGTGTCCGTGAAGGGATAGTAGGACAATGCCATATTATAGAGTCCTGCTTTTCCCTCGGGAATATCAACAGTCCAGGTAATCTTACCTTCCTGTGAATCCCATTTGAGAACGTTTTGCTTGCCCTCATAGGATTCTACTACGGTTGCATTTGTTCCCTCCTCCTGCTTTACAAATTCCGCTGCGGGAATTATAAACTCAGCCTCGGGGAAGGATTCATTTGCATACTTTTTGAGGAAATTGACGTAGTTGTTGTCACGGCCGTATTCGACCTTGGCAAGAACCTTATCAGTTTCTTCCGTAGTTTCACCTTCAACTGTTTCTCCGTCAGCAATCTCGGTGTTATCCTCGATCTCTGTCGGGTCCGCCAACGTTACGTCCAATGTGACGCCGTCGGCAACTTCGGTCGTTGAGCTGACCGGTTCCTCATCTGCAAAAGCAAACGAGGGCAGAACTGCGGTAAGTAGCATAGCTAACACAACTACAGTACTGATCATTCTCAAGCCATGGTTCATGTTCAAACTGCCTCCTTATCTGATGCCGCGCCAGCCTTGCACGGCTCTGTGGAAATAAACTGTACGTGTAAACTGGGCGTACTTCACCCATATATACACTACCCTGTCTATACATTATAACATCTAAATTTTGCTTTTTAAATAGCACAAATATGTTTCGAGTAACTTTTTTTACCAATCTATTTTGTGCATACTGACACAAATGTTTCATTATATATGCAACATTTTTACATATAAATTCCCTATTCGCCTTTATTTTATGCGGTTTTTTCTATATGGATTTTTATCCTATTGTCGAATACTTTTGTGCAAGTTTTATATAGGTATATTCGTACAAAAGTATAAAAATTTATTAAAAAATTTACTGCGGGCACAAGCTGTGTCCGCAGTGTATTTTTATCCCGCTATGCCATGTGCCATTTTACGCCCTGAGGAGTGTCCTCGAGCACGATTCCGCGCGCCTTCAGATTGTCACGAATCTCGTCGGCGGTTTTGAAATCGCGGTTCTTTCTTGCCTCTTGACGTTTCGCGATAAGCTCCTCGATTTCGCTGTCGAGGTCAGCTTTTTTACGGTTATATACTATTCCCAGAACATCGGTGAGCTCGTCAAACAGCTTTATAGCCGCGTTTACGTACTCTTTAGAGTAGGTCTTGTCTGCAGAAAGTGCGGTATTGATATCTCTTGAAAGGTCGAAAACTGCAGCTACCGCGTCGGCTGTGTTGAGGTCGTCGTCCATAGCCTCAACAAACTGATTCTTTCTTGCTTCGAGCTTATCGAGAAGCTCTTTGTCGCCGGGCTGCGCTTCGTCGGTTGCATTGCCGAGTGCGAAGTCCATATTATCGCGGCAGTTATAGAGTCTTTCGAGAGCGGCTTTATTCTGTTCGATTATCTCGACGCTATAGTTTATCGGGCTGCGGTAGTGGGACGCGAGCATCATAAATTTGATAGGCTCGTAGCCATACTTTTCAGCGACGTCACGGGTGGTGAAAAAGTTGCCCAAGGATTTCGACATTTTGCGGTTATCGACGTTGATGTAGCCGTTGTGGAGCCAGTAGTTTACGTACGGCTTACCTGTTGCAGCTTCTGCCTGCGCAATCTCGTTTTCGTGGTGCGGGAAGGTCAAATCCTGACCGCCGCAGTGGATGTCGATGGTTTCGCCAAGGTAGTTCATTATCATAGCGGTGCACTCGATGTGCCAGCCGGGTCTTCCCTCTCCCCAAGGGGACTGCCAAGAGGGTTCTCCGGGTTTTGCCGCTTTCCAGAGCACGAAATCCATCTCGTCCTCTTTATTGCTGTTGACGTCAATTCTTGCACCTGCTTCAAGCTCTTCCATAGGCATATGCGAGAGCTTTCCGTAGCCTTCAAACTTTTTACTGCGGAAGTAAACGTCGCCGTTTACAGCGTAGGCGTAGCCCTTATCCTCGAGGGTTTTGACAAGTTCGATAATCTTATCGACGTTTTCGGTAGCCTTGGGGTGAATGGTTGCAGGACGGACGTTTAGACCCTCTGCATCCTTTTTATACTCGACGATATACTTCTCGGCAAGCTCTTTGACTGTAGTGTTTTCTTCGTTTGCGCGTTTGATGAGCTTGTCGTCGATGTCGGTGAAGTTCTGTACAAAGGTTACCTTATAGCCTCTGTATTCGAGGTAACGGCGAAGGGTGTCAAACACACAGATGGGTCTTGCGTTTCCTATATGGATATAGTTATATACCGTAGGTCCGCAGGCGTACATCTTTACCTCGCCCTCGGTTATGGTCTTGAACTCTTCTTTTTCTCTTGTGAGTGTGTTATAGAATTTCATTTTATTCTCCTTTGCGGTTTTCAAGTTCGTCAAGGCGTTTTTCAAGCGCCTCAAGCTTTACGAGAAGCTTGCACATTTCCTGGGAAACGGGGTCGGGAATGTGTATCTGGTCGAGGTCGTGAAGAGGAACCTTAACTCCGTCCTTTGCGACTACCCTTGCAGGCACGCCGACAGCGGTGGCGTTGTCCTCAATCGGCTCGAGCACTACGGCGTTTGCGGCAATCTTTACGTTATCCCCTACCCTGAAGGGACCGAGCACCTTGGCTCCGCTTCCTACCATTACGTTGTTGCCTAAGGTAGGGTGGCGCTTGCCTTTATCCTTGCCCGTACCGCCGAGGGTGACTCCCTGATATATCGTGCACTCGTCGCCGATTTCGGCAGTTTCGCCTATTACGACGCCTGTGCCGTGGTCGATGAAGAGGCCTTTTCCTATCTTTGCACCGGGGTGTATCTCAATTCCCGTAAAGAATTTTGATATTTCCGAGTTGAGCCTTGCCATCGTGAACATATTATTATTATACAGCCAATGGGATATTCTGTGCGAGATGAGCGCGTGCATACCGGGGTACAGCAAAAGCACCTCGAGTGAGCTTTTTGCCGCAGGGTCACGGCGCTTTATTGACTCTATATCCTCTCGTATTCTCTTTATCATAAATACCTCCAAAAAAAGAAAGCCTCCTGTGACAAAAGTCACAGGAGGCGGTATTATACCACGGTTCCACTCCGTTTTTGTGTCGAAAGACACCTTTACTATTCTGTAACGGGAATAAGCCGTTCCGCCATTTCCTGCGGACTGCTGTCGGGTGCATTTCATAGGGGTTTTGGCAGGGACGCTTCCAGCCGATGACGTCCGTTCTCTGTTGTCAGCACCGAGATTACTTCTCCCGACAATTGCTTTTACTATTTATGATATTCAATATTAGCACACTTTTGTCACAAATGCAAGGGGTTATTTCAGTCTTTTGTTTATGGTGTCGACTGCCTTTGCTCCCGCTCCGCCGAGGATGCAGCAAACGATAGCTTCAACTACTGCGTTTATACCTGCAAATGCTGCGGCAAAGAGGAAGAAGTTATCCGTACCGAAAAATTCGCACAGTCCCTTGAAGTAGTCTGTGTTCCAGAAAAGGAGCATTGCAAGAGGCACGAAGAAGATCGTATTGAGCACTGCCGCAGAAAGTGCGGACGTGCCGTATGCAACGGCATTCTTCTTATTAAACGCCTTGAAGATGAGTGCTACCAAAAGTCCCATAAGTATTCTCGGCAGGTAGCAGAGAAGCACCGTGAAGAAGGGGTTTATCGACAGCACCGTCTGTCCAAAGGGGCTTGGAATGAAAATTCCGAAGCACTGCAGAAGGCTTGCGGTGCCAAATACTGCGCCTAAAACAATTCCGCCTGTCGTTCCCATTGTGATTGCGCCGATTGCAACGGGTATCATACCGAGGGTAATCTCGATGATGCCGATTTTAATAGGCAGGTTACACAACAAAAAGATGAGTGCGGATAGGATTGCGAGTCGTGTGAGGGTTTGGGTTTTTGTGTTTTTCATTTTTGTCTCCTTACTGCTGTTCCTTTTGGGATACAGCGTTGGTCTGACGAGAGTCAAGCCTTGAAAATTATTTATTTTTCTCGTAGAGTATCCTCAGGCCGTCGATGAGAAGGTCTTGATCCTGGATGATGTTCTGTCTGCAGTGAGGCAGTATATCTCCCGAAATTCCTCCCGTAATAACGGTTGTGAGGTCGTCGCCGAGTATTTCCTTATATCTCTCGATGAGCCCGTCTATCATGCAGGCAGCACCGAGCACTATTCCCGATTTCATACAATCTGCGGTGTTTTTTCCGATGGTTGCCACCTCGCCGTCGAGGCTTATCTGCTGAAGCTGTGCGGTCTTTCCGACAAGGGCTTCGAGCCCTATTCTGACGCCGGGAATGATGGATCCGCCCAAAAAGTTGCGGTTGCGGTCGATTGCAGAAAACGTGGTCGCGGTACCCATATCAATCACGAGCGAGGGCAGAGGATATTTCTCCTGTGCCGCAACCGAAACGCACACCAAATCCGCACCGAGCTGTGCGGGGTTATCTATCTTTATATTAAGTCCCGTTTTTATTCCGGGGCCTACCATCATAACCTTGAGGTTTTCGTCGATTCTCTTTACCGCATTCTTGAACGCGCGCGAAAGCGGAGGCACTACCGAGGATATGATAACGCCTTCGATTTTATTCTCCTCAACTCCGTAGAGCGCGAGGATGGATTTTATTGTAACCGCGTATTCGTCGCTCATCTTGGAGCGGTCGGTCGCTATTCGCGAGAGGAAAAGCTTTTTGTCGCCGTCGAAGGCTCCGATTACCGCGTTGGTATTTCCTATATCTATTACGAGTATCACGAAATCACCTCTTTTATATTGTATCACATTATTTTCAAAAATCAAATAGGTCTATTGCTTTTTTACGGAACGATGGTATAATTAGTGTATAAAAGTCAGGAGGTACATCATGAAAAAGGTTTTTGTTATTTTTCTGATGATTACCTGTATGCTCGTTACGTTCTGCAT
>JAZSEP010000098.1:0-9631 GCA_045531755.1 Oscillospiraceae bacterium
CACCTTGACGGAGATTTTAGTGATATTGTGCCGTTGGCGAAAAACCACGGCGAGAGCCGTGTATATCATCAATTTCGAAGAAATTGCATATCATCAAGACGAAGTCTTGTATATCATCATTGCGAAAGTTTTTTTGATACACGCTATGCGTGATGATATACAGTCCTGACGGACTGATGAGATACAACAATGGCAAAATTGCCATTGTTGATGATATACCATTGCTTTCGCAATGGATAAAAAAAGACAAGTCTTTTGACTTGTCTTTTTTGGTGGGAGAGGATGGATTACGGGTCCGCGCTCCTAACAAACAGTCCACCGGACTGTTTGTTTCGCCTGCGGGCGACCGTCGCTGTCCTCATCTCAACCTCTCATTCCACAAAAAAATACACCCCGTCGGGATACGACGAGGTGATTTTTCTGGCTTTTCCGAAAGCATTTAATGCCAATGCTTTAACTATCCAAAATCTTTATTTTTTACGGTATTTATTGATGAAATCAGCATTACGCGAATGCTGGTGCAATCCGAATCAAGATTTTTGTATGTTGCTTCGTCAATATAATTTGTTTTATATAAAAGTTCGAGCCAATAACCAGTTTCGTTGGCTTCTTTGAGAGCAATTTGGAGTTTTGATACAAAGTCTGCTTTTCCGTGTGCATACTGCGCTTCGCGAATATTTGCGCCGATAGAGGTACCGCTTCTGCCGATTTGGCTGGAGATGATATTTTCTTTTTTGAGTTTGAGTTCTTTTACGAGATTTATTATTGATACGGCAAAGTCTAATGACATATCTCGCAGTTTGCTTTCGGACATTGGTACCACTCCCTTTAATTTGTATTATACAATAATTTTTAGTGAAGCGCAAGGCTTTGCCTTGCGTGAAGTTATGCCTTACGGCATAATGAAGTATTGTGCTTCGCACAAAGTGAAGTTAAGTGTGCCACTCACGCCCGCAGGCGCTTCACTTGCGAAGCAAACTTCACGCACCGAAGGGGTGCTTATCGTGCCGTTAGGCACACTTAGTTCCACCAAACAAAAAAAGACTTGCCGTAGCAAGTCTTTTTTGTTTGGTGGGAGAGGATGGATTCGGACCATCGAAGCGAAAACGCAACAGATTTACAGTCTGCCCCCTTTGGCCACTCGGGAACTCTCCCATATTCAGTTGTGCGAAAAAATGGAGCTGGTGGACGGACTCGAACCCCCGACCTGCTGATTACAAATCAGCTGCTCTACCAACTGAGCTACACCAGCATTTTTCAACGCTTGACTATTATAGCATACGCTTTTAAAAATGTCAACACCTATTTTTTGATTTCCAAATATTAAAAAAATATGAACAAATTGTTGACACGGTCAGGCATAGATGGTAATATAAATATATAAAAACAAATTTTGAAAGAAGGCTTATTATGTTTATTCAAAAGTACAAACAGGCGCTTGACGTTATCATGAAGAAACCGATAATGCTTTGGGGACTTTCTCTTTTGAGCGTTATCATCACAGGACTGCTTTCCATTGTAACAACACCTATCTTCATTCTCGGAATGGCGCTGAGCGTTCTCGTTTCCTGCGGAATGGTTAAGGTTTACCTCGACGGCCTCAAGGGCAAGGAAGTAAACTCCGACCAGCTCTTTGCAGCATTCAACAAAAACGCGCTTCGCGTTATCGGCGCTATGGCTTGGATGGGTCTTTGGCTCGTTATCTGGTCTTTGGTTCCGATTGCCGGCCCTGTTCTTGCTATCATTAAGAGCTATTCCTACAAGTTCGTTCCCTACATAGTAATGACAAGACCCGACGTTACCGCTACACAGGCGCTCCGTCTTTCTATGGAGATGACAAAGGGCAAAAAAGGACAGATGTTCCTCGCTGACCTTTGCTTCTACGGCGGAATCTTTGTAGTAAGCTTCGTTCTCGGACTCTTTGCTGCAATCCCCTTTGTCGGCATTCTGTTTATGCTTGTTACCCTTGCGTTCGCTATCGTTGTAGGCCTCTTCAGCCCCATCTTCGTTGGACTTTACAGTGCAGCGTTCTATGATGACGCTGAGGTTAAAGAAGAAGTTCCTGCAACCGTCTGATTTTAAAAGCTTTCGCCCGTGTGAAACTCACACGGGCGATTTTTTATGCCTTTTTAAAGATTTTTTTGAAAAGCCACGGCAGCGTGTACATCACGAAAAGCACGCCTGCAATGATAACGGGGAACCCGATAAGGTGACTGCCAAACGCCTGCTCGAAGAGATACAGCGGATTGCCCTTTTCGGCTTCCATCAGGAAGAAATAGTTGGTGTCGAGTAGGAGGTTCACAACGTAAACTCCCCCTGCCATACCAAGAAGCAGTAAAAGCGACTTCGGAAGCTCCTTTGCGGAAGGCTTTATGTCGCCGCCTGCGGTCAGCACAATCGGGTAGAGCGCGAGGAGAATGTGAATGGTGAAGCTGTGCAGATGACTGAAATTCATCACGGGAAGCTCGGTCCAGGTCGGGAACAAGAGCGCCGCAATCGCACCGGGAATACAGACCGTATACAAAAGGTTATCGAGAAGCTTCGACGGCTTTATCGCGTGGATTGCAATAACGAAGATGTTGATACTGCAAAGGTGAAGCGGAAGATAGTTTACGGTGTACCGACCGCCGATTGTAAGACACACCATCTTGAAAATCTCGTTTAAAACGATGAGCGATGCGAGTACCCATCGCCAGATTTTGCGTTTTTCTGCAGAGCTTTTTCGGTATAAAACCGAGCAGACAACCGCCGAGATTACCAAAACCGAAAGCCAGGCTATATGTATCGGGTCAAAATGCTCCCACCCGAGTCCGTCGGGAATCGTCCCCGCAGTATCAAGAAAGTATTTCATAAAAATCTCCTGTGTAAAAACCTGATATATTTTGTCAAAAGGATCATGCGCTTCCTTCGCTATTTTACTCCCTTTTTTGCATCCCGTCAATAGAGGGCACATTATACAACTGTATAACGCGCCGGAGAGGCTGTTGTCGGCAGTCTATGCTTGAGTCGTTTACATTATGCAAAAGCATATAAAACCATAGCCAAGGCCTGTTACACAACTGTATAACGCATCTTTATAGATGCCTTTGACGAGGCTGAACTTAGTCGGATTATTATGCAAATATTAAAAAGTGTATTGACAAATTGTGTTATACAACTGTATAATAGAAGTGCGTTATACAGTTGTATAACGCAACCTCGCTTTTTGCTGATATTGCCTTGCTGACGTGTGCAGACGGCAAGCCTCGTCTTGTCCGTTTGACACACGGGGTTGAGGCGCACCGCTGATTAAAACAAAGACGGCCTTGCAGTTCGGTTTATGGGCAGTTTCGAAGTAAGAAGCCAACCAAACGCTTAAGGAGGAATAAAATGAACAAACCGAAACGAAAACTCAGCGACGTAGAGTTGGATATTATGTTGATTGTATGGGATGCAAAGGAACCGATATCCGCTCCGAAAATATTAGAGAAAATATTTGTAAAACACAGTTGGGCGCTGTCGTCGTTGATGACAGCACTTGCGAGGTTGGCCGATAAAGGATACATCAAATGCGACCGTAGCAGCGGAACCAACCTCTACTCCGCACTCGTAGACGAGCAACAATATAAAAACCAAGAGAGCAGCACAATCCTTTCCAGGTTATACGGAAACTCACTTCCGCATTTTGTATCCTGCCTTTATAAAGGCGGAAAAATCAACAACAAGGATTTGGAGGAGCTCAGAAGATTCATTGACAATGCGACCAAGGAGGACTAACTATGGAAAACACCTTTTTGACCCTTCTTGAGATTTCTGCAGGATGTGCAGTTGTTATATTGATAATCTCACTATTATCCAACATCATAAACCGCAGATTTACGTCAAAATGGAAATACTTCATCTGGCTTGTAATTGCAGTTCGCCTGATAATACCCTTCAATCCATCTTTTGACATAGGACAACCTAAGCTTGAAGTTAACCTTCCAAACACATCGGTTGTCGTTCCCGTCGTGCAGACACCGCCTGCGGAGGAGCAACCGCCTGAGTTTATACCACCCTCAACGGATGAGCAGATTACGCCAGTTTTGCCAATTCAACCCGAACAAAAGCCTGTTGCTACAGTAAATTTGACAGATATTCTTTGGCGGCTGTGGTTGGTTGGAGCGGTGGTGTTCTTGGGAGTACATATTGCTTCTTATGCGACGTTTAAGAAAAAGCTTTTGAGGTGGGCGCGTCCTGTGAGCCGAGAATCTCGGATTTTCATCACAAAAGACAGACTTCAAAGGGAACTTGGCATATCCTCAGAGGTGCCTGTGCTGATATGCAGCGACGTTACAAGTCCAATGATGATAGGGTTCTTTAAATCTTTTTTGATACTTCCGCACGAGGATTATTCAGACATCGAGTTATACTTCATTCTCCGCCACGAGCTTACCCACTTCAAACGTCATGATATTTGGTATAAGCTCTTGATGGTTTTGGCGAATGCGCTGCATTGGTTCAACCCTGCAGTCTGGCTGATGGTCAGGGAATCGAACCGAGATTTAGAGATATCCTGCGACAGTATGGTGGTGCGTGGCGCGGATGCAAACGGCAGAAAATTCTATAGCGAAACTATTCTTTCTAACGTACGCAAGCAATCTGCCACGACGGCTTTCACCACACACTTTTATGGCGGAAAAAAGTCGCTTAAGGAGCGGTTCAAAAACATTCTGAATACGAAAAAACGCCAAAAGGGTCTAATCTGCTTTGTGGCAGTTATTCTCTGCATCGGTTTGGTTGGCGGAGCAGTTTCCTGTTCGATTGCCGATGACGCTGCCCCGCCTTCTTCAGAAGATTCTTCTGTTGCAGAGAAAGATGGGCTGTTTAGAGTAACATCTTTCCTTGACCAAGAAAAAATGATGCAAAGACTGACAAATGACTACCCGTTTATAACCGATTGGGAGGTTGTTTATGAGTGGCACGGCTATGCAACCGAGGGCAATCAGCGTGAAAACGGATTGTACGAGTGGCAGGGCGATTCGAGATACACCTGTTGGGCGCTTCTTTCTGTAGAGGGAAAAGAAGGATTTGATCGGGTCTTGATTTGTTATGCCAATGATTTTGTGCTGGAGCAAACTGAAGACGGGTTTTTGACGGCTGTTCCTGCAACCGATACAACGTCATATTCATATTACTATAGGGGCTTTGAAAAAGATTGGCAGTTTGGCGACTGTAAAGGAGCCGAGCTGATAATCGACGATGACGGATGGGCTGTCTGGTTCCCTGAAAAGAGTGAGGCGTTTTTCTTCAACGGCCCAGAGATACGTGAGCAGATTCGCCTAGAGGGAATCACCGAGAGACCAAAGGTGTTCTTTAACCACTATCCTTTGAGTTCCGAATATTCAGAGCCGGAAAACTGCTATATTCTTTTGTATGAAAGGGAAAATAGAAACTGGGGCGACGGCGAATTCGATTATGCTCTCTATCGCAACAAAAAGATAACCATTTTTGAAGGGGTCGAGGACACCTATCCCACCAGAAGCATTCTTAGTGAGACGGCTCTCACGATAGGAACCAACTCCAGCATCTGTTTCTATGACCTCTCACGAGAGGATTTTGGAAAGCCGATAAAAATTCTGGGTGGAAACGGGCGCGGTCTTGCAGATAGCGGAGTTTACATTATCGCTGATGTGTTTACCGACCTTACAAAGCCGACCCGTCATTGTATTATGTACTACATTGAAGACGAGAGGGAGTGGCGTTTCTGCACGTTTGAAACCGACGGAACCGTCCTTGACGATTTTTCGACCGGACTTAGAGTTATCGATGAAACGATAACGAGCATCAAGTTCCAAAGCGGACTTGTGTATTTCTCTTATCGACCCGACGGAGCAATCGGAAAGGCTACACACTACTGTGTTGACGCCCGTCCAAACAAAAACCACACTCCGCAAAGTCTGGACTAAAATGAGAGCTGAGCGGGTTTTTGACAGAGAATATTTCATATCTAAAAGAGAAGGCTTGCTGTGAACGGCGGAATCCGTTCTGCGACTTTTGCGCGCCGAAACGAAAAGTTCAACCGCAAATGACATAAACCTGCTTCTCCTTCTTTGAGAGATACATAAAAAGCGGCGCGTTATACAACTGTATAACGCGCCGCTTGGCGTTCTCTGATTTTTAACGTGACAGCAATCTGCGTGCGAATAAGCTATAGGACGCAATCTGCGTATGAATAAGCTATAGGACGCAATCTGCGTATGAATAGGTTCTTTGGGCAAGACAGCACTCTGCGTATACGATAGTTTTCGGATGGGCGCGAAGCGCTGTGCGGTGATTTTGGTGCGGTTAGCCTTTGCCGGTTCACCTTAATAGAAATAGTTTTATCAAAACAGAAAACAAAAAAGAGATGGCGGATTTTAAGATTATATACAGCACAAGCGAGATAACCGCCTGCCACCTCAGTGCTTTTTTGAGCTTTTTTCTGTCCTCTGCAAATCTTCTGAGTATAAAATATTCGCCGATGGTCAAAACGAGCGTCAGCAATAGAGGCTTTAAAACTGTAAAATACAGCATATACAAAGGATATCCCACGCCCGGAGATAAAACAAATCCGAGAGGGTACAGCACAAGGTAGAAAAAAATCCCGTCCTGCGGCAGCATATACGGCAACAGGCAGAGCAAGAAAGCGTAGAGCGCTCCCCACAGAAGATACTTTTTCGCGCGGTCCTCGGGCAAAGGCTTTGCCTTGGAAGAAATCCACACTGCCAGATAACAGATTCCCGCGAGCAGTAGGATACAGACCGAATCAATTAAAATTTTTATAAGAGAAGGCGGTTGGTTCAGAAAAGAGATAATGTCAACTATATTCATTCGCTGTACTTCCTTTCAAGTGCATCGAGGTGCTCTTTTATTTCTTTGACAAGTTCGGCTGTGCCGTTTTGCTTTGGCGAAAGCGCCCGCTTGGAGCGCTCGAGGAGCGACCCGTCCCTCTCGCAAGCGAAAACAAGCATCTTTTTCACGAGGCGGTGGTACCTCTCAAACCAGCCCCTCATTTTAAACTTTCGCGTCAGCGAAAGACAGCCGAGGGGGAACACCCCTCGTGTATTACAAATGGTTTCCGCCACGACGACGTTGTGGAGGGGAGAACTGTGCCTGTAGCTTGCCTTTAACAGATGATACACCCTTTTGACGTCATCGGGAGTGAAGTTGTCGGAATATTCAAAATACGCCTCGAGCAGAAGGCTGTTGTCCTTGCGCCTGTTCTTCACAGCGAGCTTGAAGATTTGTTGCATCCTTTCCTTTTGCCATTCGGCTTTAGTTTCCTTGCTGATGTTCAAAGCCTCGAACTCTTTGTATCGCTCGGGGTACTCGCGCGACATATGAAACGGGTTGCACTCCATAAAGCAATAGAAATTCTTTGCATCTTCGAGATTTTGAATCGGTTTGTTTAAGTCCATTGTTTTCCTCATTTCTTCACTACAACAACTAATCTTTGGTTTAAGGATAGCACAGGAATCCTCTTTTTGCAACAAAAACCGTTTACAATTGGGGGCGGATGTGGTAAAATCTGTATGACAAGGAGTGTTGTTATGAGCAGAACGGTGTTTAATATGGACTTCGAGTGGAAATTCCACCGAGGCGACGTAGATTTTAAAACAGAAAACAGCCACCGTGTTTCCTACGAATCCTGCAAGGCAGGAAACGTTATAGGTCCCGGCGGAAAGAAGTTTGACGATAAAGACTGGAGAGAGGTTGACCTTCCGCACGACTACCTTGCCCAGAGTGATTTCGCGCCCGAAAATCTGCATTCCCACGGCTACCGCACCCGTCACAACGCGTGGTACAGAAAGACCTTTTTGCTTGACGAGTCGTTAAAGGGCAAGCAGCTCTTTTTGTGCTTTGAGGGAACAGCCGTAAACGCCGAGTTTTATATAAACGGTTCTCTTATGGAGCGCTCCTTCAGCGCGTATACCGAAACCACCTTTGACATCACCGACAGAGCGTATTTCGGCAGAAAAGCAAACATACTTTCGGTATACATAAAAGGCCTCGAAACAGAGGGCTGGTGGTACGAGGGCGCAGGCATCTACCGCCATGTTAAGCTCTATGCAAAGGACCACCTGCATATCGCGCACAACGGCATCTGGGCAAAGCCCGTCTTGAAGGAAGGCACCAAGAACAGCTGGAGAGTCGAGCTTGAAACAATGGTAGAGAACTCTGCCTATGAGGACGCGACTGCAACCGTCGTGGCGACACTCTTCGACGGCGAAAAGGAAATCGCAACAAGCACTTCAAAGCCCACGTTCTGCACAAGCGACGCAAAGACCCCTGTTCTACAGAGCTTCAACGTTTCCAAGCCTACCCGTTGGGACGTCGACAACCCGAAACTGTACACCCTCAAGGTTAGCGTGCTGAAAGACGGAGTCGAAACCGACGCGGATACCGTGAGAATCGGCTTCAGAACGTTTTATATGGACAAAGACAAGGGCTTTTTCCTCAACGGCAGAAAGCTCGTGCTTAAAGGCACCTGCAACCATCAGGACCACGCAGGTGTCGGTGTTGCAGTACCCGATTCGGTACAGCACTACCGCATACAAAGACTCAAGGATTTGGGCACCAACGCATACCGTTGCTCCCACAACCTTCCCAACAAGGAAATCTTGGACGCGTGCGACGAGCTCGGTATCATCGTAATGGACGAAAACCGCCGCTTCGAATCGCGCAAAGAGGTGCTTGAATACCTCGATATTATGGTGCGCCGTGACAGAAACCACCCGTCTGTAATCTTCTGGTCGCTTTTCAACGAGGAGCCTCTGCAGAATACCGACGAGGGCGCAAGAATCTTCCGCAGAATGAGAAGCCGCGTGCTGAAGCTCGACGACAGCCGAATCATCACGGGAGCCATCAACGGAAACGCCGAGGGAGCGGGACTTGAGATGGACGCCTGCGGAATCAACTACAGCCTCGGCACCGTTCTTGCAATCCGCGAGAAGTATCCGAATATAAAGATATACGGCTCGGAAAACAACTCTGCCGTCACAACGCGCGGCTGCTACAAGTCCGACCGCGACGGCGCACAGGTTCTGAGCAACTACGACGAAGAAACTGTTCCGTGGGGACAGACCATCCGCGAAACCTGGAGGTTTTTGAGGGAACACGAGTACTTCACCGGTATATTTATCTGGACGGGCTTTGACTACCGCGGAGAACCCTCGCCGTTCAGATGGCCGACCGTTTCCTCTTCGTTTGGAATTATGGATACCTGCGGTTTCGCAAAGGATTCCTTCTATTATAATAAGGCTTGTTTTACCGATAAACCGATGGTGCATCTCCTTCCGCACTGGAACTGGACGAAGGGTGAGCAGGTTCGCGTTGTTGCGGTCACAAACTGCGACGAAGCAGAGCTCTTCCACAACGGAAAATCCCTCGGAAGAAAGCCTGCCGACGTCTGCGACCCGCCCGAGTGGCTTGTCGATTTTGAGAAGGGAAGAATCTCGGTCAAGGCGTACAGAAACGGAAAATGCGTCGCAAAGGACGAGCATCGCACCACGGGAAAACCCGTCGCGATAAAGATTTGCCCGTTTGACACAAGGATTAAAAACGACGGTCACGATACTGCGGTGCTGAACTTCTGCGTCGTCGATAAAAACGGCAGGGAAGTCCCCACAGC
>JAZSEP010000052.1:0-15075 GCA_045531755.1 Oscillospiraceae bacterium
GAAAAGATTCCAATGCTTCCCCAGTTGAGAGCACCGACGATTACCAAAGCAAGAGCTATTTTATCGAGCATATTCTTTTGCATCCCCTTTTAACTTTTTCTGCATTTTATATGCACAAATATTATTAACACAAACCTATTAATTATTCAAAAAAACGAGCCCGATTTTCATCGGGCTTGTTTATCTGTATTTTTGAGCTATTTCTTTTATTTTTTCAAAACGATGATTAACTCCGGACCTTGAAATCGGTTCAGCAAGCCGTTTCCCAAGATCACTTAAAGACATATCGGGATTTTCAAGTCTCAAAAGAGCAAGCTCTCTGAGATTTTCCGGAAGTGATTCCCTTCCACCCTTTTCAAATATAAGCTTAATGTCTGCAATTTGCTCGGCTGAAGCTGCAACGGTTTTTCCAATGTTTGCGGTTTCACAGTTTGTGCGTCTGTTTGTATTATTGCGAAGTTCCTTATAGATTTTAACATCCATAAGTTCGAGTGCGGAAAGCTTTGCACCCATAAAAATCAACAAATCTTCAATTGCCTCACTCTGTTTTAAATAAACTATATGCTGTTTTTTTCGCATAGTAACTGCTGCGTTTATAGAAAAGAGATTTAGAAGCTGACAAAAAACATCGGCTGTTGCTTTATCCTTGAGTGTGAATTCCAACTGATAACTCTTTCGAGGATCAATAATACTACCACACACAAGATATGCACCACAGATGAAAAAAGAGATTTCATCACGCGAAAGGCTTTGAATATCTCGAAGTATTCCGCCGTCTTCGATAAAAAATTCCGCGTTAATATCAAGGATATCCGAAGATTCGGTTAACTGGGCACGGCAAAAATTGACGTCGTCTTTTCTCTGAACAACGCTAAGCTCCGGAAGGATACCAAAAACATCTGATATCAGCTCGGAAAACACTGCAATTACGCCCTCGTTTTCGGTTGAAAATCCTATCAGCGAGTTGGAACGTTCATCGCAAGCAAAGAGCATACCAAAAAGCTGGGCACGCTTGAGTTCGGCTTTTTTAGCTATGCGAGAAAGCAGTTCTTTTTTTAATTTTTGTCCAAAAGTAATAGAATCCATACCTTCGTCCTATTATCTGTTTATATCTCTGTGATAAACACTTGTGTTTTTTCCTTCCGCAGAAAGTCGAGCGTTTAAAAGCTCTGCAAAGGTGATTGACCTGTGTTTTCCACCAGTACAGCCAAAAGCAATTACAAGTTGGCTTTTGCCTTCCCTTTTGTAGTTAGGAAGTAAAAAGGTTATCATATCCCAAAACTTTTCCAAAAGGTCCACGCTTTCAGAAGAGTTCATAACGTAATCCCTTACGTCTTTGTCTTTTCCTGTTTTATGTTTCAACTCGGGGACGTAGAAAGGATTTGGAAGACAGCGCACGTCCATAACAATGTCAGCGTCCTTCGGTATACCATACTTGAATCCGAAAGAAAGGCAGGTAATGAGCATGTCGTCCATTTCACCGGAAAACATTTCCTTTACTCTTTCACGGAGCTGTGCAGGAGACATCAAAGACGTGTCAATGATAAAATCAGCCTCAGCCTTCATAGAAGCCAAAAGCTCAATTTCTTTATGTATAGCCGCTTGGGCTGAGCCGTTTGCCTCATCCAAAAGCGGATGACGCCTGCGTGTTTCCTTATATCTGTTAGCGAGAACGTCTGCATCACAATCGAGAAAAAGCACTTTGCACTGATGGTTTGCACTTTTCAGTCTATTGATGGAGTCCACCATCTCGTTGAAATCGCTCTTTGAACGCGAATCAATGACTAATGCGACCTTCTCGATATCGGTCATATTTGATGTGCAAATTTCCGAAAACTGCAAAAACAGAGATGGGGGCATATTGTCAACGCAATATACTCCCATATCCTCAAGAGAATTGATGGCTTGTGATTTTCCGGCACCCGAAAGGCCTGTAACGATTATATACTCCATTTTTCCTCCGCTATACAAACTTGATTTCGCACTCAAGTTCAACACCGCTATCGTTTTTGACAGTTTGTTTTATATACTCAATAAGCTTCATAACATCATTAGCGGTAGCGTTGCCTTTGTTGACAACAAATCCTGCGTGTTTTTCACTTACACAAGCTCCGCCTACTGAATATCCTTTCAGCCCACTTTGTTCTATCAAAGCTCCGGCAAAATATCCCGTCGGACGTTTGAAGGTACTTCCTGCACTTGGAAAGTTGAGAGGCTGTTTTGACGCTCTTCTGTGCATAAGGTCATTCATTTTCAAACGAATGTCTTCCCTTTTTCCCTTTTCAAGTCTTATTTCAACTTCCGTTATACAGCACTTAATATCAGAAAAAATACTTTTTCGATATCCAAGCTTCATATCACTTTTAGAAATAGTGTGCACGTTTCCGTCAGCATCAAGATATCTCGCAGAAACTACGATATTACTCATTTCGCCATCGTATGCACCTGCATTCATATACAGAGCTCCGCCGATGGTACCAGGGATGCCTGCACCAAATTCAAATCCGGTCAGGGATTTTTCGCAGGTAAATTCACCGATAGCCGCCATAGAAGCGCCCGCCTGACAAACAATCGCAGTTTCATCAACCAACCGTATCTCCGAAAATCTGGAATCAAGGATAATAACTGCACCTCTTATTCCATCGTCGGACACCAATATGTTAGAGCCTTTGCCGAAAATTTTCAGCGGTATATTGTGTGTATTGCAGAACTTTATTATTTGAGAAATGGTTTGTTCTTCGTTTGGGTATAAGACAATATCAGCCTTTCCACCAATTCTGAAGGTGGTGTGCTTTGACATAGGCTCGTCAATACGGCATTCGCATTTTTTTGAAAATGTATCAAAAAGCTCGTTGATATCGTACATATACCCTCCGAAAATTAGTTGTCGTTTTTCATTTTGCCGAGGAACGCTGCTCCAATAATGCCCGCATCGTTTCCAAGCTCTGCAACAACAACTTTAGTGTTTTGCACCTTGTCAGCTCCGTAGCTTTCTCTACGGATAATCTTTCTTAACGGCGCAAGGATTGTCTCTCCTTCTTTACTTACACCGCCGCCTATACAAAGAACTTCTGGCTGGAAGATATTTACAAAGCTTGTCAAACCGTAGCCGAGATAGTTTATATACTCCTCGACAACCTTTTTACCTGCCTCATCGTCTGCACGCATAGCGTCAAATGCAGTTCGACCATTCACGTTATCAAGAGAGCCTGCAATCGTCCACATAGCACTGTCTGGGTTTTCCTGCATAGCTTCTTTAGTGAGATTTATAAGACCGGTTGCGGATGCGTATGTTTCAAGGCAGCCCTTTCTTCCGCAAGTGCATTGTCTGCCGTTATAGACAATGCCCATATGTCCAAGCTCTCCGCCGGCGTGGTTAAAGCCGTTTCTTATCTTTCCGTTGATAATAACTCCCCCGCCAACACCTGTTCCAAGTGTTATAGCTATTGCGTCCTTTGTTCCGCGTGCAGCACCTGCAACAAACTCACCGTATGCAGCCGCATCAGCATCATTTGCTATATATGCCTTCTTTCCAAGCTTTTGCTCAAGCATCTCGGCTACGGGTGTGTGGTCAAAAGCAAGATTGCAGGAGTATTCTACGTATCCGGTGTCAAAGTTGGCGATTCCTGGAGTTCCGACTCCGACCCACTGAATATCATCAAGGGTAATACCTGCATCTGCTACTGCTGCTTTTGCAGACTCCACCATACCGTCTATAATTTCATCCGCAGTCGCTTGACGCTTTGTTTTTACTTTGCCGATACCGACAATTTTGTATTCTTCATTTACAACGCCGGAAACTGTATTGGTTCCGCCAAGGTCTATACCAATATAATACTTCATATTGCCTCACACATTTCTTTTATATTTTTCGATAGGAGATTATATTCCCCAATCTTCATTTTGTGAATCACCGTCAGCAGGCATACCAAGACGTTTCAACAGTTCTTTGGCAGCGTTATAGCCCATTCTCTTCTGACGGTTATTCATAGCTGCAACTTCGATTATAACCGCAAGGTTTCTTCCGGGCTTGACAGGGATAGTCATACTCGGTACTTTGTTACCCAATATTTCAGTATATTCGCTGTCAAGACCCATACGGTCATACACCTTGGATTGATCCCAAGGCTCAAGCTGAATAACCATATTTATCTTTTCGGTATTCTTTACAGAACCAATACCAAAAAGTCTGCGGGCATTTACAATTCCGATTCCGCGAAGTTCAATGAAGTGTCGAATGTTTTCGGGAGAAGAACCAACGAGAGTTCTGTTTGAAACTTTTCTGATTTCAACAGCATCGTCGGCAATCAAGCGGTGACCGCGCTTGACGAGTTCAATTGCAGTTTCACTCTTACCGACTCCGCTTTCGCCAAGCAACAGAATACCCTCGCCGTATACCTCAACCAAAACACCATGCCGTGTAACTCGAGGCGCAAGCTCAACGCTCAAAAACGAACCGAATTCTGTATTAAAAGCGTAGGTTGGTTCTGCCGTACGCAAAAGCGGTACAGCATACTTATCAGCATACTTCAGCATTGCGGGATGAGGCACAAGTCCTCGTGTTATAACCACCGCGCAAGGCTTATGTGAAAAGAACTTTTCAAGTCTCGGCTCTTTCAAAGACTCCTCAAGATTATCGAGAAATCCCATTTCAGTATTTCCGAAAATCTGAAATCTTGCAGGGTCAAAAAAACCGTAATAATCGGCAAGATGTAAACCGGGACGATTTACGTCCATGTTTGTGATTAAAATATCGTGGTGTTCCTTGGGACCGGCAAGAACCTCTAAAGAGAATTCTTTAATTATCTTTTCAAGGGACACAGTAAAGGATGATGTCATATTACGACCTCCAAAGGAGCATTACTTCTGTGCTTTTGCACTTTCTTTGAGAAGTGTTCTGATTTCAGAAAGAACGTCAAGCTCTGTTTCGGGCTTGGGTGCTTCTGCGGCAAGTCTCGCTTTTTCTTCTGCTTCCTTCTTAAGCTTGTCATCACGACGCTTGAAAAGTATTTTCAGGGTTATAAATATAGAAAAAGCAATGATAAGAAAATCTACAATGTTTTGAATAAACATACCGTAATTGAGGGTGACAGCGGCAGTAACAACGTTTTCAACTCCATCTACAACCTCGATAACAGCGGGGCTGAGCACAAGCTTCAGATCTGCAAAATTGACGCCTGATGTCATAACGCTGATACATGGCATAATAATGTCGTTAACAAGAGAAGTAACGATTTTACCGAATGCACCGCCGACTACAACGCCGACAGCCATATCCACAATGTTTCCTTTGAGTGCAAAAGCTTTAAATTCTTTAAACATACTATTTCCTCCAAATATCTTCAATATTTACTAATATTTTAATACATTGGAGAGTTTAAATCAATAGTTTTTATCATAATTATGCGCTTTTTTCAGATAATAAAAACGAAGGAGGAAGTTTATGAACAGTAAAGATTTTCTAAGCAATAAAGAAAAACGTTTGGTTTCCGGTAATTCAACCAAGCTCGACCCCAAAAACAATGTTATAAGCTACTATCACGGCTATGCAATGACAGCATTCAACGACTCAAATGAAACTCCTGAGGATAAGGTAATCTATGCAAAGCATTTTGTGGACGAAAATCACAAATAATTACAAAAAGCATCAGTATTTACCAATCATAAATATTTAAAATACGTTGATACTATTACTGCAAACGCAAATCATATCTACAATACGATAAGGAGAAAAAGCAATGGCATCTAACAGCAATAAGCTCGTTGTTCCTCAGGCTAAAGAAGCAATGGAACGCTTTAAGATGGAAGCAGCCAACGAAGTAGGCGTAACTCTCAAGCAGGGCTACAACGGTGATCTTACCTCCAGACAGGCCGGCAGCATCGGCGGTCAGATGGTTAAAAAGATGATCGAATCCTACGAAAATTCTATGAAATAAGTATTTCACTAAATTTTGTCCGCCGGGTATTCTCGGCGGACTTTTCCTATTCAAATACAATTCTTTTTCCGTCCAAAGTTATTCCCAAAACTGTTGCAAGCGCTACAAACGAAAGAAGATAAAACGGCGGATATTTTGATATGTCGGTTTTTGAAAATATTGATACCTCAAAAGGTTCGACGGTGTTTCCGTTTATATCCTTTACATTTCGCATAACGGAAACCGATACCTCTTGGTCATGAATGCTCGAAAAATTGACAGTATCCATACTACTCATACCACAGGTAATATATTCAGTTTCCGAGTCGATCAAAAAATTTTTGAAACTTTTATTAGAGCTGTCTACTATGACTATAGAACTAAAACCGCATTCACAAGCACAGTTGTGTTGACATATTACCAAAATTCCATCAGGTTCGGTATCAGACTTTATTTTCTTTCTTTCAACCAAAAGCAATTGTGAATTTTTATTGATTTTTATTTCTCTGTCCGAAATAAAAGAAACTGTGCATAGCTTGCCTAATGTCTTTCTCAATTGTACTGCAAATTTTTCGTTTGAAAAAATAACGACCGGTATCATACAGCACCTTTTTCCTCAGAATTATGTATTTATTTTGTCTTGGAAGAGTCAAAATAAACTAAATTATTTAATTTTTACATTTTTTTGAGCAAATAATCGAAAAATATGTTATACTGAAATGATGAACAAACTTCAGGAGGCATTACGATGGAAAAAGACCTTGCCAGAATGAAATATTTGACAGAAGCTCTTAAATATCACTGCCATATGTATTATGACCTTGACTCACCCGAAATTTCCGATTTCGAGTTTGACAAGCTGATGCACGAGCTTATTGCGTTGGAAGAAACGTATCCTGAATACAAAGCACCCGACTCCCCTACTCACCGAGTCGGTGGAAGTGCTTCAAGCAAGTTTTCACCTGTGGAGCATACGGTGAAGATGGACAGCCTTCAAGACGTTTTCAATTTTGAAGAAGTGCTTGATTTTGACCGCAGGGTTCGTGAAGAAATTCAAGACCCTGAATATGTCGTTGAACCCAAGATAGACGGCCTTTCCGTTTCTTTGGAATATCACAACGGTGTACTTTCAATTGGCTCAACAAGAGGCGACGGCAACGTTGGCGAAGACGTTACGGAGAATATTCGCACGATTCGTTCTGTTCCCTTGACAGTTAATACGCCATATGACTTACTTGAGGTCCGCGGCGAAGTATATATGCCTCGTCAGGTTTTTGAAAACCTAATAAACAAACAGCTTGAAAATGACGAAACACCCTTTAAAAACCCTCGAAACGCCGCTGCAGGCTCGCTAAGACAAAAAAATCCCAAAATTGTAGCAAAAAGAAATCTCGAGATTTTTGTTTTTAATCTCCAAAGAGCAACCGGCTCTGCCTTTGCATCGCATTCAGAAACGTTGGACTACCTCAGCTCGCTTGGATTTAAGGTTTCACCCTCCTACAATTGCTACAATGACATAAACGATGCTTTTGAGGAAGTACGGCGCATAGGCGAACAACGCGACAGCTTCCCTTTTGATATTGACGGCGCCGTTATAAAGGTCAACTCTCTTTCCGACCGTGAAAAAATGGGAAGTACACAGAAATATCCAAAATGGGCAATCGCATATAAATATCCTCCCGAAGAAAAGAAAACACGTCTTTTGGACATTGAAATTAACGTTGGAAGAACGGGAGCTTTAACACCCACGGCGGTTTTTGAACCTGTTTTTCTTGCCGGTACAACCGTCAGCCGAGCTGTTCTTCACAATCAGGATTTTATAGACCAAATGAATATTGCCATCGGTGATGTCATAACCGTACGAAAAGCCGGAGACATCATCCCTGAGGTTATAGCTTGTGAACACAACCAAGAGTTGTCCGTATACAGAATCCCCAACGAATGTCCCTCTTGCGGTTCTCCGGTATTCAAAGACCCCGAGGAAGCAGTTATGCGCTGTATCAACCCCGAGTGTCCCACGCAACTATTGCGAAGCATAGTTCATTTTGCTTCAAGGGATGCTATGGATATCGACGGTCTTGGTCCTGCTGTGGTTTCAGCTATTGTTGAGCGCGGTTTGATTTCTTCTGTTGCCGATTTATATGATCTAAAAACCGAAGATATAGAGATCATTGAACGTATGGGGACAAAATCGGCCAAAAATCTGATATCTGCAATCGAGAAATCAAAATCAAACGATTTTTCTTGCCTAATCTTCGGTCTTGGAATCAGAAATATAGGAAAAAAAGCAGCCGAGCTTTTAACTGCGAAATTTAATACCATTGAAGACTTGCTCAATGCGAGCAAAGATGATATAATTGCCATCGAAGGTTTTGGCGAAACAATGGCTGACAGCGTTTTAGAATATTTTTCTACCGAAAGCGCGCAGCAACTTATAGAAAGACTTAAAAACGCGGGTGTTAATATGACATCCGACACCAAAACAACAGGCACCGCATTAGCCGGTCTTACATTTGTTTTAACCGGTAAATTTCCTACTTTGTCGCGAAATGAAGCCGAAAAGCTTGTAGTTAGTTGCGGAGGCAAGGTTTCTTCAAGCGTTTCTTCAAAAACAGACTACGTTGTAGCAGGCGAAGATGCAGGCACAAAACTTACAAAAGCTAATTCACTTGGTATTAAAGTTATAACCGAAGATGAATTGATTAAAATGGCACAAATATAACTGGAGGAATAATCGTGAAGATTGACATCAAACATCTTGCAAAGCTTTCGAATCTTCGTTTTGAAGACAGCGAAGCAGCAAAACTTGAAAGCGAAATGAGTGACATTATCGGTATGGTTGAAAATATGCCGGATATAGCCGTTTCCAACCTTAAGCCCGATCCAAAAAACAGAATGATTCTGCGCGACGACGAAGTAAAGCCTTCACTTCCGAGAGCAGAAATGCTTAAAAACGTTCCACAATCACAGGCAGGCTGTATAGTTGTGCCCAAGGTTGTAGAATGATAGGAGGAAAGATATGGAACTTTACAATAAATCAGCTCACGAATTATCTTCTATGCTCAAAAACAGAGAAATTTCATCCGTTGAGCTTACAGAAAATGTGTTTAACAGAATCGAAGAAAAAGAGCCTGAAATAGAGGCTTATATCACACTTTCCAAAGAAAGCGCTCTTGAATCTGCAAAACAAATAGACGAAAGACGTGTAAAGGGAGATGACTTGTCGAATATTGCAGGTATTCCTACAGGCATAAAGGACAATATTGTCACAAAAGGTCTTCTTACTACCTGTGCATCGAAGATGCTTTATAACTTTGTTCCTCCCTATAATGCAACCGTCATAGACAAGCTTAACTCTGCAGGTGCGGTTCTAACCGGAAAGCTTAATATGGATGAGTTTGCTATGGGTTCTTCTACCGAAAACTCATATTTCAAAAAAACAAAGAACCCTTGCGACACCTCAAGAGTACCCGGAGGTTCTTCCGGAGGCTCTGCGGCTGCAGTTGCTGCAGGAGAATGTATCTTCGCTTTGGGTTCTGATACGGGTGGCTCTATACGACAGCCTGCATCCTATTGCGGTATCGTTGGACTAAAGCCCACATATTCCTCTGTTTCACGCTATGGTTTGATTGCATTTGCATCTTCCTTGGACCAAATCGGTCCCATGGCGCGCAACACAAAGGACGTTGCGATGCTTTATGATGCCATCTGCGGTTACGACCCTATGGATTCTACAAGCGCAAACCGCACATACCATAACCATTTTGCTGCAATCAAAAACAACTTAAAAGGCCTAAAAATCGGTATTCCGAAAGAATACTTCGGAGAAGGCGTTAATCCTTTGATAAAGGAAAAGATTCTTGCGGCAGCTAAGGTATACGAGCAAAACGGTGCTACTCTCATTGATATTTCTTTGCCAAGTACAGAGTATGCTCTTTCCGCTTATTACATTATCTCCTCTGCGGAAGCTTCTTCAAACCTTGCACGTTTTGACGGCGTTAAATACGGTTATCGGTCTGAAACCTATTCCTCGCTTGCGGAAATGTATGAAAAAACACGTAGCGAAGGCTTTGGCGCAGAAGTCAAGAGAAGAATTATGCTTGGAACCTTCGTTCTTTCTTCGGGTTATTTTGACGCTTACTATAAGCGCGGAAAGCTTCTTCAGAATGCTATTTCTGCCGAGTTTGACGAAGCGTTTAAAAAGTGTGACGTTATCCTTACACCAACCTCTCCAAACACCGCCTTCAAGATTGGCGAAAAAGTTGGAAATCCGCTTGAAATGTACGCATCTGATATCTGTACTGTAACTGTAAACATCGCAGGATTACCCGCTATATCCCTCCCCTGCGGATTCGATAACGAAAATCTTCCCGTAGGAATGCAACTTATTGCTCCTAAGTTCTGTGAGCAGGTGCTGTTTGATGCTGCAAACTCCTATGAAGAAATTGTCGGTTGAGGTGAATTTCAATGAATTATGATGTTGTTATAGGTTTGGAAGTTCATGCCGAGCTTTCTACAAAAACCAAGATATACTGCTCTTGTGAAAATACATTTGGCGCAGAGGTAAACACAAAGTGTTGCCCTGTTTGCACAGGTATGCCCGGCGCATTGCCCTCCCTTAACAAAAAAGTGGTTGAATATGCCGTAAAAGCCGGACACGCTTTCAACTGCTCCATTAACAGAATCAGCAAGCAGGACAGAAAAAACTACTTCTATCCCGACCTTCCCAAAGCATACCAGATTTCACAGTTTGATATCCCGCTTTGTGAAAACGGCTACGTTGACGTTATTATGGACGAAAACGGTACTCAAAAGCGAATCGGTGTTACACGTATCCACATTGAAGAGGATGCTGGAAAGCTCTTGCACGACGAAAGCTTTGCAGGTTCTCTTGCCGACTACAACCGTTGCGGAGTACCGCTTATTGAGATCGTTTCCGAGCCTGATATGAGAAGCTCTGAGGAGGCAAAAGCATACCTCGAAACTTTGAAATCAATCCTTCAATACATCGATGTGTCCGACTGTAAAATGCAGGAAGGTTCTTTACGTTGCGACGTCAACGTATCTATTATGCCTAAAGGCAGCGATAAATTCGGCACACGTTGCGAAATGAAAAACGTAAACTCCTTCAGCGGCGCTGTTCGTGCTATAGAATACGAGATAAAGCGTCAAGCAAAAATTCTTGACGAAGGCGGTGTTGTTGAACAGCAGACTCGCCGTTGGGACGATGCGAAGGGAATGAGCTTTTTGATGCGCTCCAAAGAGGATGCTCAGGACTATCGTTACTTCCCTGAGCCCGACCTTACAACCATTGTTCTCGAAGAGGATTATGTAGAAGATCTTAAAAATTCTTTACCCGAGCTTCCGAACAAAAAGACTCTTCGCTATATGAACGACTTTGGATTACCGTTGTTCGATGCCAACCTTCTCACAGAAAACATTGAAAAAGCAGTGCTTTTTGAAGAGTGCACCAAAACATCAAAATGCCAGCCCAAAAACCTTTCCAACTGGATACTTGGTGATATTTCGAGAATCCTCAACGAGAGAAACATAACTTTGAGTCAAACAAAGCTTTCTGCTGAAAAAATTTGTGATATGGTATCGCTCATAGAAAAAGGAACCATCTCCAACACAGCAGGAAAAACCGTTATCGAAGCGATTATGTTTGAGGACAAAACAGCCGACGAGGTTGTCAAGGAAAAAGGCCTTGCTCAGATAAGCGACACTTCAGCACTTAAAGAACTGGCACAGAGCATAATTGACGCTAACCCCAAGACTGTTGATGATTATAAAAACGGAAAAACAAACGTAATAGGATTCCTTGTTGGTCAATGTATGCGCGCTTCTAAAGGACAAGGCAACCCGAAAATCCTTCAGGACATAATTCTTGATATAATCAACAATAAATAAAGGAATACAGAAATGTCTAAATCCAAGATAGAAAAGCTACTTAACTCTGTTCAAAAGCCCGCCCGTTACATAGGCGGTGAACTCAACAGCATAACAAAAGAAAAAGAGAAGGTAAATCTAAGATTTGCCTTCTGTTTTCCTGATACCTATGAGGTTGGAATGTCACATCTCGGTATGAAAATTCTCTATGGAGTTTTGAATAATCGAGATGAATTCTGGTGTGAGCGAGTTTTCGCACCGGAAGCCGATATGGAAGATTTGATGCGTAAAAACAACATCCCACTATACGGTTTGGAAAGCCTTGATCCGTTGACAGAATTTGATATCATCGGATTTACACTCCAATATGAGCTCAGCTACACAAATATATTAAATATGCTTGATCTTGGCGGCATACCTGTTCGTTGCTGTGACCGTGGAGATGACCTCAAAAACCTTGTTGTTGCAGGTGGTCCTTGTGCTTGCAACCCCGAACCTCTTTGCGATTTTATCGACCTGTTTATGATAGGCGAAGGCGAAGATATGATTCTCGAGCTCTGCGATTTGTACATACAATGCAGAGAAAAAGGTGTAAAGAAAAGCGAGTTTTTGAAACTTGCGGCCAAAATTGAGGGAATCTACGTTCCCTCGCTGTATGACGTTTCGTATAATGAAGATAACACAATAAAGAGTGTTGTTCCAAATCACGAGAATGCACCTGAAATTGTTAAGAAACGAATAATCAAGGATTTGGACAGCGTATACTATCCTGAAAAATTTGTTGTTCCCTATGTTGATATTGTTTTTGACCGTGCGATGGTTGAGGTTATGCGCGGCTGCATACGCGGATGCAGATTCTGTCAGGCAGGATTTATTTACCGACCTCTTCGCGAAAAGCACGCCGAAACACTCAATGATGACGCCTACAGTCTATGCCAAAGCACCGGATATGAAGAGATCTCTCTTTCTTCACTCAGCACAAGCGATTATTCCGAGCTTGAGCCCTTGCTTGACAAAGTCCTGTCTTGGAGTGATGACAACAAGGTCAGCCTTTCCCTGCCCTCGCTTCGTATAGACAATTTTTCGCCCGAACTGCTTGAAAAAATTGCGCGTGTCCGCAAAGGCGGACTCACGTTTGCCGCAGAGGCAGGAACACAAAGACTTCGCGACGTAATCAACAAAAATATTACAGAAGAAGAAATTCTCAACACCTGTAAAACTGCTTTTGAGGGTGGATATTGCTCTGTAAAACTATACTTTATGATGGGACTGCCAACAGAAACTAAAGAGGACCTTGAAGGCATAGCTCTGCTTGCGCAGAAAATCGTCGACCTCTTCTATTCCCTTCCGAACAAGCCCAAGGGAAAAGGTGTAAACGTAACTGTTAGCGTTTCCTGCTTCGTTCCGAAGCCACACACTCCTTTCCAATTTGAAGCTCAGGATACAATGCTTCAGCTTAAAGAAAAACGCGAATTCCTTGCAAGCTGTATAAAAACAAAGAAAATATCGTTGAAGATGCACGACGCCACCACAAGCTCTCTTGAAGGCTTCTTTGCGCGTGGTGACCGCCGTACAGGTGAAGTCATATACAAGGCCTGGAAAAAGGGCTGCAAGTTTGACAGCTGGGCTGAGCATTTTAAATACGATACTTGGGTTCAAACAATTGAAGAGTGTGGGCTCGACTCCGGCTTTTATGCTAACAGGATTCGCGCTTTCGATGAGATTATGCCTTGGGACCATATTTATCACGGTGTTACAAAGCAATTTTTGATAAAGGAAAACGAAAAAGCTCATCTTGCACAGACCACAGCACATTGCCGCAAAAACTGTTCAAACTGTGGCGCAAACAAGCTGTTAGGAGGTGCGTGTTTTGAATATTAACGTTCGCATATTCTACACAAAAACCGGAAGAGCTAAATATATTTCTCACCTTGACGTAAACAGGTGTATGCAACGAAACATAAAGCGCAGCGGTCTTCCTGTCTGGTATACCGAAGGATTCAATCCGCATTTATATATCACCTTTCCCCTGCCGATTTCTTTGGGGCACCAAAGCCTTTGTGAATCTATGGACATAAAGATTGACGAAGAGGTTTCTTTTGAGGAAATCAAATCTCGTTTGTCGTCCGTTTTGCCGGAAGGGTTTCAAATTACCGACGTTGCATCCCCTGTGATGAAGCCTGATAGAATTGCCTTTGCAGAGTATGAAATATTACTTTCAAGCGAGTCTTTTTCTCCTTCTGTGATTGCCGATAAATTTTCTGAATTTATGAAACGGGATGAAATCGTCGTAAAAAAGAAGACGAAGAAAGGTCTGATTGACATTGATATCAAGCCGTTCATATCAATCAGAAAGATAACAGAAAATGAAAACTGCGTTTGTATAACAGCAAGGTTCAAGGCAAGCATAATGCAAAGCATAAACCCTGCTTTGCTTTTGGGTGCGTTTTTTTCAGAAGAAAACAACGAGATACACGCTGAAGAAATTACTCGTTTGGCTCTTACCGACGAAAACGGCGAAAAATTCAGATAATAAAAGCGGTTCTGTAAAACAGAACCGCTTTTACTTATACTTTAAAACAAAAATCCAAAAACAACGGATACGCCCTCGGTGAGCAGTCCCATTATCAAACCGCTCGTTATAACGCCGGCTAAAACTGCAAGAGTTGCTTTTACAAGTCTCAATCTAAGTATTGCCGCAACAAAGGAGCCTGTCCAAGCGCCCGTTCCCGGTAATGGAATGGCAACGAAAAGGAACAATCCAAAAAGCTCATAGTTGCCGATGGTTTTTGCCTTTTCATCAGCTCTCTTATTGACCTTAAAGAGTATCTTGCCGATAAAGTTAATGCATTTATACCAAAACCTGACGATAACGTTTCTGTTCTGTGTCTGAACGTCCTTTTGCAGCGCAAACCAAGCTGTAACTCTTTTCGAAAACATTATGATAAACGGAACGGGTAGCATATTACCTAAAACGCAAACCAAAAGCGACAGCCAAAAAGGTATGTCCATCTCCAAAGCCGCGGGCATTCCCAAACGCAGCTCAACAACCGGAAGCATAGAAATTAAAAATACATATATGCACTTTTTTAACATTTTCAGCCTCCTATTTTTTAGGTTTTGGATTGTCAAGGCAGGACATATGTCTGTCAATAATTGTTTCAGCAGCCCTCTCCAGCGTTGAAGAAACGTGGCACAAATACAGTATCGAAGCTAAAAGCTGTTCGTCATCCTCGGTATTAACCTTGTCGCTGAAGGACGCGAAAAAGTC
>JAZSEP010000010.1:0-8104 GCA_045531755.1 Oscillospiraceae bacterium
GTATAGACGTACCGGGACTTTGCGATGAATGCGGATACTTCTTCGTAGCAGAGTATACGCTTTTGTTCAAAGGAAACCCCGCAATCATTTTTGAGATGCTGAAAACCTATCTCAAATACATTTAGGAGAAGTATGAGTATAATAACAAATCTCACACGAATGTGGCTGACGCGCTCGTTCAAGCCGTTTGTTTTCAAAAATGAATACGATTCAAAGCTAAGATTTTCCGACTGTGAAAATTTAGGGCTTTATATACATATACCTTTTTGTAAATCTATCTGCAATTTTTGCCCGTACTGCAAGGTTAAATACTCAAAAGAGCTCAGCGACAGATACATCGATTCTCTGATCGAAGAGATACGTCTTGTCGGAAAACAGCATCAAGGCAAAAAGACTGTCACAAGCCTCTATTTCGGCGGAGGAACACCGGCTCTTGTTGCAGAACGCCTTGGGGAGATAATATCTGCAGTTAACGAGCATTTCACGATAACCGAGGGAATAGGTGTGGAGCTTCACCCCGATAACGTGGTTGAGCCCGTTTTGACACTTTTAAAAGGAGCTGGAGTAACAAAAATCAGCATAGGAATACAGTCCTTCCAACCAAAGTTTCAGCAGATGTTGGGGAGAAAGGCCGTTGATGAAAACGCGCTCAAGGACGCTTTAGCACGGGTCGATTTTGAAACGGTTTCGATGGATTTTATATTTGCACTCCCTTCACAAAATTTCGAGGACTTGAAATCGGATATAGACACCGCTTTTGAAATCGGAGCAAACCACGTTGCTGTCTATCCTTTTATAGATTTCACATTCACCCAAAGCACCGTGCAAACAATGCCCAAAAAGGAAAAAAGAGCCTTGCTTGACGCCATCACGAAATACTGTATGGAAAAAGGCTATACCCGCAGCTCTATATGGACCTTTTCAAACGAGAAAAATGCGAATTATTCCTCTATGACAAGGAATAATTTTCTGGGATTTGGATGCTCGGCGACAACGCTTCTCAAAGATCAATTCAAGATTAATACGTTTTCTGTCGAGGAATACTGCAATAGGGTAGACGCAAAAAAGCTCCCAACCTCGCTCACACTTCGCTTTTCGGCAAGACAACGTATGGTCTACTTTCTGTTTTGGACAGCATACAGCACCAAGGTAGATTCTGCCGACTTCGAGAGGTTTTTCGGTGTCCCCCTGAACAAAATGTACGGACTTGAGCTGAAGCTTGCAAAACTATTGGGCTTTGTAAAAGAGAAGGACGGGGTGTATAGTATGACACTTAAAGGTGCATTCTACTATCACTACTACGAGAATTTTTACACCCTTGCCTATATCGATAAGATGTGGGGAATAATGCGAAAAGAAGCGTTTCCCGAGGAAATTAAGCTATAACAAAAGCTCCTTTGCTACTTGTTGCAAAGGAGCTCAATTTATTCCAAAAGAAATTTTCTCATAATCGCAAGGAGTTTTTTCTCCCTTCGGGACACCTGAACCTGAGTCATACCAAGTTTTTTTGCCACTTGGGCTTGAGTTTCGTTTTTAAAATAGCGCAGGATAATCATCTGTCGGTCTTCGGCACCCAAGGTTGACAACGCCTCTTTCAAAGCCAAGGTATCAACAACCGTATCTTCGTGTGAATCTACAGCTATGTCTATCTGTCCGCTGCCCTCGTCTTCACTTTCGGTCAGAGAAACCGTGGGCATCGAAGCACCGATGGCTTGTGCGGCTGTTTCTTCGTCAATTCCAAGTGCAGCAGCTATTTCTGATACAAGCGGTTCTCTGCCGTGCTCCTGTAAAATGCTTTCTCTGATCCGTCCTGCTTTAACCGAGAGCTCTTTCAAACTGCGGCTCACCTTGACGGATCCGCCGTCACGGAATATTCTTTTAATTTCACCGAGAATAACGGGAACTGCATAGGTGGAAAACCGCAATCCTCTTGAAAAATCGAACCCGTCAGCAGCTTTTACGAGCCCCACGCAACCTGCTTGGAAAAGGTCGTCATATTCAACTCCTCGTCCGCGGAAACGGTTTGCGCAAGAGTGCACAAGTCCTAAATTGTTTTCTATGATTTGACTGCGCTCGGGCAAATCTGTTTGAATCATAAGCTCCATACCTTTCTGTTGTTATGTAGATTATCTGGAACTTATCTTTTTCTCCATTGTTACGGTAGTGCCCCTGCCGATTGCAGAATTAACCCTTATTTTATCCATAAACGATTCCATAACGGCAAACCCAAGCCCTGCGCGCTCTTCTCCGCCCGTAGTAAAAAGGGGCTCCATAGCCTGTTTAACATCAGCTATTCCGCATCCTCGGTCACGAATCTTAATCTTGATGACATTCTTTTCAAACAGCTCGCAAACCACGACGATTTCACCGATTTTGTCCTTGTAACCGTGTACGATACAGTTAGTAACCGCTTCGGAAACGGCGGTTTTTATGTCTGACAATTCGTCTACCGTAGGGTCACACTGTGCCACAAAAGCGGCAACACAGCTTCTTAGAAAGCCTTCATTCGTAGAACGGCTGAGCGCTGTTATTTTAATTTTGTTTGTAGCTTCGCGTTTCATCTTCAACATCCCTCTCTTATCTTCGCAAATCTTGAAAGCCCCGATATCTGCATCACCTTTTTGATGTGCGGACTCACGTTTATTAGCTCGAGCTCGCCGCCCAAAGATGTCATAAGCTTGTACCTTCCCATAACAAGCCCGATTCCTGAACTGTCCATAAACGTCACGCCGCGAAAATCGAGCACCAATCTCTTGGGGCTTGTCCTTTCTGCCGCAAGGTCAACAGCTTCCCGAATTTCTTTAGAACTGTGATGGTCAATCTCGCCGTTAAGATACACGACAATTTGATTTTCATCAATATCAATATTCAATGACAAACAAATTCCTCCAAACATAAAAAGTCCTGTATCGTCAATGATACAGGACTTTTTATGAAAACTTTATCGCTATGTGTCGATAGAAATTTATTTACGGATTAAAAATGCAATGCGCTTATAAAGGAAGAAGGTGACGATGGAATTTATACCTGCTTTTATCAGATTGAAGCCCAAAATAAACGGCATAAGTGTAAGAACCACGTCCCTCGTTACTCCGAATCGAGCCATAAACATAGGGGTGACTATGAGGTTTGCAAAGAACATAACAAACACCATTGCAAACGTTCCGACAGCCAGAGCTATTATGGCTCCTTTTTTTGTCTTTGTTTTCTTATAGATAAAGCCGCTTACAAGAGATAGGGTGCCGGTAGCAATAATGTGCATTATGATTCCGTATGCACCGTTTGCGGAGCTCACCGTGAGACCCTGTATCACGGAAACAACAACAGTTAGAAGAAGTCCCGCAACAGGTCCAAAAGCGAACGTTCCAATAAGTATCGAAATGTCCGCAGGGTCATACTCGAGAAAGTTGACGGCAGGGAAGATGGGAAAGTGTATAAAATAGACAAGAACGATTGAAACTGCACATAAAAGTCCAAGTCTTGCTACAACCTTTAAAGTGTACTTTGAGTTTTTCATAAAATCACCTTTCGAAATAAAAAATATCCCCCTGAAAACAGGGGGATAGAAATACCTATAGAGCATAAAAATGCCGCTTAGTTTCTTCCATCCGGACTATACCGTCGGTTTCGGATTCTAACCGAATCAGTCAAAAAAGACTCGCAGACTAATGCAAAAGCACATCACTGCCGGTGAGGAATTACACCTCGCCCTGAAACTACTATAAATTATACATCTTTTTTAGGTTTTGTCAATGCTTAAAGTACAACTGTGAACTCGTCAAAGCTTGTTTTTGTGAATCTTATATCCTTCTTAACTTCTTTTCCGTTTGCGGAAGCGGTAATCTCATAATCACCGTAGAAGCCCTTGAACCAGTAATACTCGTTCTCAGCAACAGCGTCAATGTTTGTCTTCCACTCGTGGTTGATAAGTCTGTCAAGCGTTTTGTATGCAGGTCTTTCAGAGAAATCGTCACGTACAAGACCGCCCTTGAAAACGCGTTCACTCCAAGTATTTCCGGATACGATAGCGCAGTTTTCGCCGAGGTTCCAGTAAACGATAGAGGAAACGGCAGAATGGCTGAACCACATACGGTAAAGGTTGTAAACAAGCTCTTCCTGAAGAGCCTCGTCGTATCCGTTGGTAGTAACTTCGGATATTGAGATTGGTTTGCCGAACTCTCCGTAGGTGTCAAGACAATTATAGATGTTTTTGGGATTGAAGTGTGTGGGAGCGCGTTGAACAAGTCCTGCAGGATCGGTGAAAACGTGATACTGAAGACCGATTTCGTCCACACGGCAACCCTTCATCAAGAGGTTTTCAATCAGCATATAGAAAGCCATACGACGCTTTCTATCAGCATCACCCCAGGTTCCGCCTGCCTCGTTTATGATAAGGCGGCTTGTGGGGAAGAATCTGTCAGCCATCTTAAATACGTACTCGGGGAATCCTTCTGCGACGGGAACTTCGTTTCTATAATCGGAGCTATTACAATCCTTTTCGCTTGAGAGAATAGGAAGGGTCTGAACTTCGTTTACGCAGTCGAAGCTTGGAATTATTCCGTCATAACGCTCGGAAATTGCTTTAAGTCTTCTGATAAGGTAGGGCTTTATCTGCTCAAAATCTTTCGGCAGCCAGTCGGGCAAAAACGTTCCCCAAAACAGAGGATGGCCCTTGGGCTCAATGTTGTTTTCTCTGCAGAATTCCAGAATGGGCTCAGAGGGAGGTCTGCGGTCGATGAAAACGCTGTCTTTTTCAAAACGCATCTTTCCGTCTTCGGGCTCGAAGGCGCTCCAATAGAAAGGAACAACCGCGAGATTAAAGAGCTTTTTAAAACGCTCCTCGTACAAAGCGTTTTCCTCATCAGTGGGGAAACATTTATACTTGAAAATGTTGCATCCGAATCTGAAAGCGTGGTTTTTCTGCTTAATGCTGAGCTTTACGTTATTCACAGGATTTCCAGCTTCGTCCATAAACTTCAGCTTAACGAAGCCCTTCCTGTTAGTTTCGATTCCGTGTTCAATTCTGTCTTCCATATAATCGCGTTGCTCGGTCATAAATCTGAGCACGGCTTTTGTATCAACTTTTGTAGACTCTATTGCCATAAGATTACCTCCGTCAGAGTTTATTGATATAATAATGATACCATACGAAAATCTCAATTTCAATAATTTCGGATAAAAAGTGCGATAAAATGTGATAAAATCCACGCAAAGACATTATTAAAGCGCCCGTTTGACACGGGCGCTTTAGGTTACAGTCTTCTGCGCTTTACAGATTTAGAATCAGAAAGGTTTCTGTAGGAATAAACCGAGGTTTTTCTGTTTCTGCGCTTGTAGTTTGCGTAGGCAATACAAAGTATAATGTAAATTACAAGTAAAGCCACAAATACGACAGCTCCTAAAAAGAACCAACCGCTTTTCATAACGTTAAGAAGTGAGTCGGTAATATGGAGCAAGGTGGAGCGTTCAACGTCTTCGATAGCAATCAGATCAACCGTAGCAATTGCCTCTCCCATTAAAAGCACGGTTCCTTTTCCGATAACGTCACCGGCTTTGATTGGTGCTTTTACATAATCGGGAACCTCGGTTTGCAAAACGACGCTCGACTGCTCAATGTTGACGGGAACGAGAGCGGTTACACTTTCAGACGCCTTCAATAAAACGTGATCTGTTTCGGATGAAAGCTTTACAGTGACTTCGGTGACCGCTTTTTTTGTGTCGAGAAGAGTTTTTACGCGGAAGTTTTCAAAAGCCCACTCGTACAAAGCCTGTGTGGATTTGTAGTGGCTTGTGTTGTCGGAATAGTCACCGCCCATTATAACGCAAAGATAGTTGTATCCGTCAAAGCCTGCGGTAGTTACAAGATTTCTTCCCGATTCCTCAAGAGTTCCTGTTTTGATACCCTTCATCTCGGGCATATAGTAGCTGCTTGTTGAAAACAGCATTCTGTTAGTATGTATCAGATTTTTTTGCGTTCTGAGCTCGTTTGCCTCAATTGTATAGTTCTTTGTCGAAGCAATCTCCATAAATCCGGGAACGCTCATTGCGTATTCTGCGATGAGATACATATCGTGGGGGGTGGTGTACTGGTTTTCATCAAACAAACCGTGGGCATTTACGAAGTTTGTGTTAACAGCGCCAATTTCCTTTGCCTTATCGTTCATCATACCAACGAAAGCTTCAATGCTGCCGCCGCCAACGTGGTCTGCAATTATGCTTGCGGCTTCACATGCGGAATTCAGCATAAGTGCATACAAAAGCTCGCGCATGGTGAAGACCTCTCCGCGTGCAATTTCAGCATTCGAAACCCCGATGCCGTAAAACTCGTTGAAGATATAAGCAGGTGCTTTTACTTCCATGGTATCGAGATTTTGTGTCTTTTCCAGAGCAATTATCGCAGTCATTATCTTGGTAAGAGAGGCAGGATATGCCTTCTCGTCACCGTTTTTCTCATATACGACAGTTCCTGTGTCGGTGTTTACGAGGTATGCGTACTTGGCAGGGAAATCAAACCCCGGTGAAGCCGCACCAACTGGAAAAACAGATACCGTAAACAGTATGGACAGGCAGATAATAATAACAAGCGCTCTCTTCATATACACAAATCCCTCCGTTTGAGAAAAAACAAAATGGTCTAAATACAGTATAACATATATGTGTGCTTTTTCCAATAGAGTATTGCAGTTTATTTGTTAAATTTTTGTTGACAAAACCAGCCAAAAAGTATAATATTTATTTCAATCGCTCTATTTGCGTGAAAGGAGGAATCATCTTGAAAATTGCCGTAATAGGAATGGGACTTATAGGTGGTTCTTTTTGTAAAACCCTGAAGAAGAATACAAAGCATACTGTTTTTGGCTTTGATAAGGACGATAGCGTTGTTAAAAAGGCTTTCTCAGAAGGAGCGATAGACAAAATAATAGCTCCTGAAGAACTACAGGAATGCGATATGAGTGTTGTTTGTCTGCATCCTGAGCAGACTATCGATTTCATACTTGAAAACCTTGATAATTTCAAATCGGGAACAATCGTTTTTGACGTTTGCGGTGTCAAGAAAAGCATTTCCGATGCCGTTGAAGCAGAGCTTTTGAAAAAGGGAGTCCACTTTGTAGGTGCGCACCCAATGGCAGGAAGAGAATTTTCGGGCTATGACTATTCTCTTGACTCAATGTTTGATAACGCAAGCTTCATAATTGCAAAAACCGAATTTACAAATGTAACCGCGCTTGAAGCTGTAAAAACAGTTGCAGAGGAAATGAAATTTAAGAGAATAGTAATTTCAACGCCTGAGCAACACGACAGTATAATTGCTTTCACTTCACAGCTTGCACATATTGTGTCAAATGCCTATATAAAAAGCCCGACTCTTCAAAATCGTAGCGGTTACAGCGCCGGAAGCTTTCTTGATATGACGAGAGTCGCAAAACTCAACGAAGATATGTGGACGTCGCTGTTTATGATGAACAAGGACCCGCTTGTCTATGAAATAGATACAATAATCGAAAATCTCGAAAAGTACCGTGATGCCCTTCAGAATTCCGACTCGGCCACTTTAAAAACCCTGCTCAGAGAGGGAAGAATAATCAAAGAAAACAGCCTTGAGGCAGGGGACAAGTGAGAACTTAGACAATATTTTCCAGTAAAAACAGTAAAAATTTTTAAAAAACATCTTGACTTTGCTTCAAGTTGTAGTATAATAATAAATGCACTTTGCGATGCCCGATTGTGTAAAGGTAGCACGACAGACTCTGACTCTGTTTGTCTGGGTTCGAATCCTAGTCGGGCAACCACTTTCTCAAAGTGCATTTTTGTTGCCCTTTTTTCGATTCTATAGCCGTTTATCACTATAGAATTATTATCACATACCGTAACAAAACGTCGAAGCGTTGCTCAGTTTGGTAGCAAAGAAAATGAGCGCTGCCTGTGGCAGAAGAAACGAGTTTTCTTTGGCGCCGAGGTCGACAAGCGAGATACCGAGAGGTATCGAGTCGTCGCTAACCGCAAGAGTAAGCTGCGTAGCAGCGCGGTTACGAAATAATTGATAGAAACACATAATTTAATATTACTAATGTCGAGGCGTGGCTCAGTTTGGTAGAGCGCTGCG
>JAZSEP010000006.1:0-20660 GCA_045531755.1 Oscillospiraceae bacterium
CTTCTCGAAAAATTTCCAAACCTCACCGTTGACGTTCACAACCCCGAGGTCACGGTAATAGTCGAAATCCGCGACTTCGGCGCGTATATCCACGCAGGAAAGATTGACGGAGCGGGCGGTATGCCGGTCGGCACAAGCGGAAAGGCATCGCTTCTTCTTTCGGGCGGTATCGACAGCCCCGTTGCAGGCTATATGATGGCAAAAAGAGGCCTCGCCCTCGATGCTATCCACTTCGAAAGCCCACCTTATACGAGCGAGCGCGCAAAGCTCAAGGTGGTAGAATTAGCAAAGAGAATCAGCGCATATTGCGGAAATATCGATTTGAGGGTAGTTCCCTTCACTCACGCGCAGGAGCAGATAAAGAATAACTGCCCCGAGGAGCTTTTCACCATCATAATGAGAAGATTTATGATGCGCGTGGCACAGAAATTGGCACAGCAAAACGACTCCTCGGCGCTCATCACGGGCGAAAGTCTTGCACAGGTTGCAAGCCAGACGATAAAAGCCATCGCCTGCACCGAGGCGGTTTGTGAAATTCCGGTGCTCCGTCCGCTCATCGGTATGGATAAAAGCGAGATTATAAAAATTTCCGAGAAAATCGATACCTTCGAAATTTCAATAGAACCCTATGAAGACTGCTGCACCGTCTTCACACCCAAGCACCCCCGCACAAAGCCCGACCTCATTGCAGTTGAGAAGGCGGAAAGACGCCTTGACGTCGACGCTCTCGTAAACGAGGCAGTTGAGGGTACAGAAACCATAAAAATCACACCAAAATTTTAAAGGCGGTAACTGATGGAAAGCATTGCAAACAGATTCGTTGCGACCCTCATCGAAAAAGGACTCACCGTCGCTACGGCGGAATCCTGCACCGGCGGACTCGTTTCGGCAAAGATAACCTCCGTTTCAGGCTCGTCGGCAGTAATTTCCTTTTCAATGGTGACCTATTCAAATCAGGTCAAGATAGAAAAATTAGGTGTCGATAAAAGCACGGTTGATAGCTTCGGCGCAGTAAGCGAGCAGACCGCGCGCGAGATGGCAGACAGAATAAAGCACCTTGCAGGCTCCGATATCGGAATTGGCATAACGGGAGTTGCAGGCCCGTCGCAGAGCGAGGGAAAGCCCGTAGGACTTGTGTTTGTTGCAATAGCATTCAAGGAAAAAACAACGGTAGAAAAACTGAATTTCGGAAACCTCACAAGAGAACAGATACGCGAAAAGGCGGCTGAAAAAGCGCTGGAGCTCGCACTGAAAGGAGTAACCGATGCCACGAAATAAAACAAAAAAACCCGTCAATACGGGCAAAATAGTTTTCGCGATAACAGCAGTATTCATCGTACTGGTGGCAGGCTTTCTCGTCGGCAAATACGGATTGAAGGCGCTTGCGTCAAACCGCGCAAAGAGCCTTTTTGATGAGCTGTACGGTGTCTATCAGGCATCAGTGTACGTTGAGGAAAATGCTTCCGCAACCCTCAACGACCCGACCTCAAGCTTCCCTGCAAGCTATCTTGAAAGATTTCGCGACCTCTATATAAAGAATAAGGATGTTGCAGGCTGGCTCACTATCGAAGGCGCAGGGGTCTATTTCCCGATAGTTCAGGGCGAGGATAACGAGTACTATAAAACCCGTAACTTCCTCGGCAGACAGGAGGGCTTTGGCACACCGTATTTTGATGCCCAGACGAGCCTTGAAAAAAGCCGGAATTCCACGAATAAAATAGTATGGCTCGACGGAGATGCAGAGGGCCATATCACCAAAGAGCTCAGAAAATATCTTGATACGTCCTACTACCGCAAAAACCCCGTCATCGACCTTGCTACCGTCTATGAGGCAGGGGAGTGGAAGGTGATTTCCGCCTTCATCACAAGTGAAAATGATTTTAACTACCACGAATACCACAGCTTTTTAAACGAGGAAGAGCTTGGCTTCTACATAGACGAAATAAGAAAACGCTCCGCGTTTGATACAAGGGTAAATATCGCCTTTGGCGACGAGCTTGTCACAATCTCTGCTCCCACCGACGACTTCGAGGGCGCAAGACTTGTGATAGTAGCGCGCAAAGTCCGCACAGACGAGGTTGAGCTTGACGAAGCCTCTACCGCGTCACCAAACCAATTTGCGCTCCAATGCGACGAATGGTACCGCATCTTCGGCGGACAAAAGCCCCTTGCCGAGCAGATGCTCAGCGCAAAACAGGTTATGACCCCAATCGATAATCAAGGTGGCTCGGATTCGTCCTTTATGGAGAATAATCCGCCACCCGAATATAACCCCGACTCCTCTCAGGATACAAGCTCCGTCGAAAGCTCCGAGCCGAGCTCGCAAGAGCCTTCGAGCTCCGATGAGCCCTCAAGCTCCGACACAAGCTCCGAGAAGCCGTCAAGCAATACGAGCTCCGAAAAGCCCTCAAGTAACACAAGCTCCGAAGATTCTTCTGTAACAAGCTCGGAGGACTCCTCTGAAACGAGCTCCACAGACTCCACGGTGACAAGCTCCGACACCTCTTCGGAAACAGCTTCAATAATCTGGCCGCCCGTTATTTCAACTCCGGACGATTCTTCCGAAACCGTGTCGATAGTTTGGCCTCCCGTAACGTCTGCTCCCATAAGCTCTGACGATTCGTCGGATACCTCGTCCTCAAATTCAACCAGCACAAGCTCCGAGGACACGAGCTCCGAAGAAACCTCAAGCAACGTAAGCTCCGAGGATACGAGCTCCGAAACAACCTCAAGCGAAACAACCTCAAGCGAAACAAGCTCCGAGGACACAAGCTCAAACGACACAAGCTCCGAGGATTCAGGCTCGCAGATGGGCGCCCTCGCAAACCAGATGCTCTCGGTATACGAAAACGGCGTTCTCGTCACAGACACCGCCTATAACATAGTCTGCCAGATAGTTGCAAACGAGATGAACAGCTCCTGCCCCGACGAAGCATTGAAGGCACAGGCGGTTGCGGCGCACACCTTCGTCGTGTTCCACAATAATATGAACTGGATTCCCGACGTGGGACTGCGTACCCCAAGCGAAAGAATAAAGAACCTTGTAAAAGAGGTCATCGAAGAGATGGTTTACTATAACGGCAAGCCAATCTATGCCGCATACTTCTCCACCTCCGCAGGCTACACCAATACCGCAGGCGAGATTTGGGGAGGCACGAACTACCCGTATACACAGATGGTGGAAAGCAAATACGACTACCTCGTACCTAACTATAGGGTAGTTAAGCAATACACCTATCAGTACGTACGCGACAAGATAAAAACCGAGCTTGGAATCTACCTTTCGGGTGACCCGAGCACCTGGTTTGAGGTTGTCCTCAAAACAAACGCAGGCTACAACTCACTTGTCAGCGTTGGCGGACAGACGACCTATACAAAAGCAAACGGCTCCACCGCCAAGATAACGGGAACACTCCTCAGAGGAATTTTCAGCCTTCGTTCCAACCACTTTGATATAGTGTATAAAAACGACGAGGGTCAGGTCTTCGAGATAACCACCCTTGGCTACGGTCACGGAGTCGGAATGAGCCAGTACGGCGCAATTCAGTATGCGAATATTGAAGGCTGGACCTATAAACAGATACTCAATCACTACTACACAGGCGTAGAGGTAAGATAATGAGACTTTGCATAAATCAAAAGATTTTCTCTTGGGCGGATAAGTTTTCCGTCAAGGACGGCTACGGCGAAGAACGGTATTTTGTAGAGGCAGAGCTTTTTTCCTTTGGAAAAAAGCTCCACGTCTATGACACCTCGGGCAGAGAGGTCGCGTTGATAAGCCAAAAGGTGATGACCTTTATGCCGAAATACGAGGTCTACGTAAACGGACGACAGCTTTGCCGCATAACAAAAGAGTTCACGCTCTTTAAACCGCAATACACCATCGAAGGACTCGATTGGACAGTTGACGGTGACTTCTGGGACCACGACTACACCATAACCGAGCAGGGAAGAACGATAGCCACGATACAGAAGGAATGGTTCACCTGGGGCGACTGCTACGTCGCGGATATCGAAAACTCGATAAATGAAATTATGGTGCTCGCAGTTGTGCTGACCATCGACTGTGTGCTCGCATCGCAAAATTCTTAAAGAGGTAGTTTGATTTGAACCGAAAAGTAAGACAAACCGTTCTGCCGTTCATCGCGGCAACCCTTTGGGGAATATCCTTTGTCTTCCAGAAGGAAAGTACGGAAATTCTCGGGCCCTTCACCTTCAGCGCGCTTCGCACCCTGTTGGGATTTTTGGTGCTCGTGCTGTTCATATTCTTCAGAAATAAGGTTTTCAAAAAACCCGATAAAACCCCGATAAAGAGCAAAAACCTCTGGATAGGCGGACTCTGCTGCGGTATCGCGCTCTTCGTGGCAACAAACCTTCAGCAGTTCGGACTCGGCGACACCGACGCGGGAAAGGCCGCGTTCATAACCGCGCTCTACATAGTCCTCGTCCCCGTCTTTGCGCTCGTTTTGGGCAAAAAAGCCCCAAACGTCGTCTGGATAAGCGTTCTGGTGGCACTTGTGGGACTGTATTTTCTTTGTATCAAATCGGGCTTCACAATCGAAAAAAGCGACTTTCTGGTGCTTTTGTGCGCGGTGGCGTTTGCGGTGCAGATACTGCTGGTGGACAAATTCGTCAGCCTCGTCGACGGGGTAAAGCTTTCCTGTATACAGATGCTCGTTTCGGGCACACTTTCGGCAATCTTTGCCGTCTTCACCGAAACCACCACCCTGTCCGCAGTAATCGACTGCATGGTGCCGATACTCTACCTCGGCATCTTCTCAAGCGGTGTCGCATACACCCTGCAGGTCGTCGCACAGAAGGGAACAAACCCCACCGTAGTGTCCCTGATACTCAGTCTTGAATCGGTAATCGGAGCGATAGCAAGCGCAATCGCCCTCCACGAAAGACTTCTCCCGAGAGAATATCTCGGCTCGGCGCTGATGCTGATAGCAGTAATGTTAGCCCAGCTCCCCGAAGACCTCTTCAAAAGAAAAAAGAATTAACTAAAACGGAGGAACTCGTTTATTACGAGTTCCTCCGTATTTATAGAACGAAAGCATTAAGTTTTCAGCGTCAGTTTTCCGCTTCTTCTGTCAGACTGTTAGCTCGGTCACACCAGTCCTGCCATAATTTGCTGCCTTTTTCAAGGGCTTCTGTGTCGACCTCGCCCCAGGTTTCGATTTTGCTCACGCTTTTGTAACTGCTCGGGAAATTCGCGTCAAGAAGTAAATCAGTAGTGGTAAACCGTATAACCATACCTTCTTTTAAATCCGAAACGCTCTTTACGGTATCATCGTGTGATACAAACTTCGCTTTTTCAGTAGGGATAAAGTATAGCGAATCAGTATATACAAAAAGACAACCGTCGTCCCCCACTTCAATAACACAAGCTTCTTTAGTGTACTCGTCGGTCGTGCTGCCAAAGGCTCCTTCACCGTCCTTGAAAAGCCATATTCCAACCACCGCCAAAACAGCGGCGAGAACAATTGCGCCCAAAACGAGCATCTTATTTCGTGTCATAAAAACCCTCCTGAATCAGTCGATAAAAATTATTCATTAACCGAATTATACCATCAAATCGGACTACTGTCAATGAGATTTGTTTTTTATTGTCAAATCTTAGACATAATTGTATTATACAAATTACCTGCCTCCTTTAGAAGAAGTACCTTTGCTTAACCCTCTCATATATATAACGATTTAGAAAGGCTGTTTTGGACAAGGATTTTAGAATTTTTTCACTTTCTGCAAATTGCACAAAAACCACAGCGCAAAATTGTATAAAACACCTTCACCGCCGAAAATAAACCGCAAAGACGAAATTTGCAAAAAAATCCCTTGCCAAGAAAAAACGGCAAGAGTATAATGAAAATAAGAAAGGAGCCGATGAAAATGGTAAAGATTTCAGTTTTGTTCGTATCAGTAATAACGATGTTCTGCTTTATGATACCCGGCTTCATTCTCAGAAAACTGCACCTTGCAGGCGACAGCTTTGCGAAGAATATGTCGGTCTTCGTTATGTGTGTTGCGCAGGTCGCGATGCTGATACATAGCTTTATCTTCCACTTTGACCCGAAGGTTTTCGAGGGTATAATCTGGGTTTTCGCCCTTTCGCTCGTCACCCATATCATCTTCTGTGTTCTGGCGGTGACGATGTTCAAAAAAGCTCCTCAAAAATTGCAGAAATCCCTCCGCTTCGGTGTAATCTTCTCCAACGCAGGCTATATGGGAATTCCCGTAATCAACGACGTCTTCGGCTCGGAATTTGTAATCTACGCCACCATATATATCGTTTGGTTCAACGTCTTTGCCTTTTCTATAGGAAGGCTCATCTATACGGGCGACAAACGCTATATCTCGCTTCGTCAGGCGATAGTAAATCCTGCCGTAATCCCGATAATGATAGGACTTGTTTTGTACCTCACGGGCGTCGGCGGATGGATACAGGACATAGTCACCTCGGACAATACCGACGTTATGTCACAGACGGTCAAGGTGCTGTATAACGTGCTCACGGTGTTCAAAAATATGGTTGCTCCGGCATCAATGCTGGTAGTCGGTGCAAGGCTTGTCGGTGCAAGACTCAAAGAGCTCTTCTCCGATATAAACGCCTATAAATTCTTGCTTGTGCGCCATTTTCTGTTCCCTGCAGTTTGCTGGGGAATTATGAAAATCCTGTCGGTTTTCGGAATCTTCACCGACCCCGCGGTAATGGCAATAGTGCTGATTCTTTCGTCCACACCTGCCGCCGCAAATACAACGATATTTGCCGAGCTGTACGGCGGTGACTCCGCCTATGCAGGAAAGCTCGTAGCGCTTTCAACGGTCATCTCGGTGGTAACGATGCCGATAGTGGCACTTCTACTGTATATCTGAATATAACAAAAAGCGGTTGGCTTTTCGCCATCCTCTAATTTTTTAGTCTATAACGTCAATCGTGACGTCGCCCTTGATTTCGGATTTCGGAATCTTAATGTATCTTGTATCGGAGAGCTCGTCATATCCGCTTTCGACTTCCTTGCCGTCTACAAAGAATTTTCTTTCACCGTTGTTTTCGTTCTTGTAGTTGACAGTCACCTTTTTGCCGAGGAAGGTGAGATATGCACTCGCCTCGTCGGAGGGCTGAACCTTCGCAGGAGCGACGCGCAGGAACTCTGTGTCAGGAGCAATACCAAAACCGTACTTGTAGAAGGTTCTGAGCATTGTGGGGTTACTTCCCGTGGTCCATTCAAAGAGCGTGTCACCGTCAAGCGAATATTCCTTGTTGGAGGTGAACTGGTTGCACATAACAAACGGAGTAGCGTTGAAGGTTTCGTGGGTGAAGGGAAGAATCTTCTCAATCTGCTTCCAAGCCCACTCAGACTCACCGATAGCAAAGAGTGACATGTTTGCAAATACACCTGCGTGGATATATGCACAAGCGTTCTCACCTGTTCCGGGGAGAATCAGATTTATCTTTCCGACGCCCTGCATATCGGGAGTAAAGGGAAGGTCGAATGCCTTAAAGCCATACTTGGAATCGAGAATCTCATAAGTACGTGTCATCGCATCCTTGAGCTCGGGAGTCTCTCTGATAAGACCGCTGATTCCCCAGAAAGCGTTGGAGATAAGACCGCGTCTGCGCTTGCCGTCCTCGTCGCAGAGGCCTGCAACCTTGTAGGAAATCTTGTCACCCCAGCCGTGAACAATCTGCTCGTCGCCCTTTTCGCCGACGACAGCGTGCTTCTTAAGTCCCTCAACAAGCTTTCTCTGATATGCCATATACCTATCGCAAACGTCGTCATATCCGCCGATATGCTTGAGTATCTCATACATCTGGTTGAAGTTTTCATAAAGCTGAGCGGTTGCCATAACAGAAACACCGGAGCCGTATTTTTTGCCGTCAAGCGACTTTCCGAGAGCGTTGATGGCGTCGTTCCAGTCACCCTTGAGGATTCTCAGACAGAAGGTCTCGTACTCTTCGTCGAGGTTAGCTATAAAGTAATCCATAATGCGCAAGAGGTGATCGAGAATGGTAAACTTCTCTGTTGATCTTGTGCCGGAGCGCTCGTCAGCGGAAATGGTGTAGTATGTACACAGCTCATCGAGGATGGAATAGTCGTCAGTAAAGCAGAGGTAGTTGTATACGCAGGAGATTACCCACAAGCCCTGATCAACGTACTCGTCGGGATCGTAGCTGACGTCGCCCCAAGGAGTTTTGGGCAGACAGAAAGCACGGGGAGTTCTTCCGTTGTCAAAGAAGTAGTTGAAATAGAGGATGATGTTCTCCCTTGCACCTGCGGGGTCGAAGGGGATGTAGGATTCGATCTGCTGATAAACGTCACGTGTACCCTGATTGTCACCAGTCCAGTCGTGGTGGTTTGAACAGAAGTTAACGCTGTGCTGAACCGAGCGCAAAAACTTGTTGAGAAGCTCATGGTTTACGTTCATTCGGTTGAGCTTGCCGTATCTTACAGACATACCGTCGGTAACCTTCTGATACTTTTCGCGAACTGCTGCGATTTCGGCTTCAAGGGCATTGACGTCAACGTCAGAGATGGAATAGCTCTCGTCGGGAGTGTGGTTCATACCATACTCAAACTGTTGGTCAATTCTTGTGTCCTCGCCCTTTTTGAGCTTGAAGCTGTAAAGGTCGCCAAAGGTTGAAAAGTCAACAGTTGCTATTGAGGGAGCAGGGTCAACGATTTTGCCGTATTTAAGTGTGGGGGAGGAAGTGAGGTTTCTTCCGTAACCGCCGATAAAGCTCTTTCTCATGGTGGTGTGCTGCTCGTCATAGGGCTGAGCACCGCTGATAACCTGATTCAATACACCTGTAGCCATAACAGCGCCAAGACGGCGGAGCAAAAGGTGCTTTCTGTCGCCGAGGTACTTCGACTTGAGAGAGAATCTGTCCCAGAAGCCGGGAGCATTGGAGAAGTTGAGCAGAGGCTCGATATAGGAAGCCACGTACAACTCAAGGTCCTTGTCGGAGGTGTTGATTGCAGTAGTGGTGAAGTTGAACTTGAGGTCTTCGGTCATAAACATTCTGACCGCAAAAATCGCATCGGGAGTCTTCGCGATAAAGATGGGACACTCCCTTGTGAATACACAGTATCTCACAACACCGGGCTCAAACATCTGCTTGGAAGCTCCTGTGATGGAGATGGGCAGGAACGTTCCGTCAGGATTTTTAATAGAACCGTAAAAATCAACTCTCGGCTCCTCGTCTGCACGCACGTCGTGGAATATTGCAAAGCCATGCTTTCTTGCAAACATAAAACCTGTGGAATAAACCCACATAATAGCACCGTTTTTAAAGTACGGATATCTCGATTGACCGTCGGTTCTGTCCATACAAACGACCTCGTCGTCGTTTAAAAAGAACACGTTGCCGATCATGGAATTTTCCGGAGTTTTCTTGAGCTCTTCAATTTTCTTGACAAAATCAAGAACCTGAGTCTTAAACATATTCGTCCTCCTTGATAGATCAGTTAAACCTTTTAGAAAATTATACCACAATGTAAAAACCAACTTCAAGTATAAAATAGCAGTTTTGTAGACAATTGTTGCACTTTGACCGCATAAAAAGGAAAAGGCGCAAAATCGGGCTATAGAGGATAAAAAAACATCACAAGCAGAGAGCTTTTAGTGATATGCTGTCTTCGACAGCGTGATATTTTTAAAAAGTGGTATTGCAAGGTAACACCTTGCAGTGATATTCTATTCGCCTTTAAAACTCGCGAAGCGAATATCACTTGGACGTTAGTCCAAATATAACTGCATAGCAATAGAACTTGCCGAAGGCAAATAGAGTTGGCGATGTGTTCCAAAGAACACATCGCCTTAAACCGCCTTCAGATAATATAAAACAATATGCAGACAAGCTGTGCCGTAGTACCGAGCACCACGAAGATGTGGAAGATGGAGTGAAAATACCGCACCTTTTTTCCAAATCCGTAAAGCACCGCACCGACGGTGTAGAGAATGCCGCCCAGAATAAGCCAGGTACAACCTGAAAGACCGATAGCCTCAAGGGTTTGCCTGATGGCAACGATGATGCACCAGCCCATCGCGAGATAGCAAATCATCGAGAAAACCTTGTATTTTTTCAGGTCGATTGCATTAAGCACGATTCCGAGAATTGCCACAGCCCAAACGACTCCGAAAATCACCCAGCCGAGCCACGCGTTGTATTCCCGCAGCGAGCAAAGAGAAATAGGAGTATAGGTTCCTGCAATGAGCAGGAAAATTGTGCAGTGGTCGATAATCTGGAAAACCTTTTTTGCCGTGCCTGTGTGAAGCCCGTGATAGATGCTTGAAAAGGTGTACAGCAGTATCATCGTCACACCGTAGACAGCACCCGTAACGATGCCCCATACGTTGCGATGCAGAGCACCGAAGATAACGCACAAAACCGTAGCGATAACGCCAATGCCGCCGCCGACGATGTGGGTCACCATATTCATAATCTCTTCCCCTCTGGTATAGTCGGGAAGGATTCTGTCGCGAAGTTTAGTTCTTTTTGCCATTATTCCTCGTCTTCAACAATAGGTTCAACCTTTGCGTCAACGGTTGCGATTCGCTTGTCCTCAACCAGAATAACGTTAAAGGTTGCGTTTTTATAGATTATTTCGGGCTGTTCGTCCTCTTCGGGTATTCTTCCCAGAAGATGCGTCAAAAATCCGCCCAACGTGTCATATTCGTCCTCTTCGATTTCGATGCCGAGAAGCTTTGCCACCTCGTCGATGGAAACCGAACCGTCAAAGCGGTAGACGTTTTCGGAAATCTGAGAAATTTCCTCTTCCTCGTCGTCATATTCGTCCTGAATGTTGCCCACGATGGACTCGATAATGTCCTCCATGGTGACGATACCCGAGGTTCCGCCGTATTCGTCAACCACAACCGCCATCTGCATCTTGTTGTCCTTGAACTGCTTGAAAAGGTCACGGCAGTGGATGGATTCGGGAACGTACAGCGGAGAACGCATGGTGGACTCTGCATCAAATTCGCCCGAGCAAGAGGTGAATTTCAAAAGGTCCTTGACGTAGATAACACCGATAATGCTGTCTATGTCTTCTTTGTATAGAGGTAAACGGGAATAGCCCGTTTCGATAGCGATAGAGATAATGTTTTCGAGCGACGCTTCTTCCAAATCGATGCCGACAATGTCGCGCCTGTGGGTCATAACCTCGTCAGCGGTGCGGTCGTCAAACTCAAAAACGTTGTTTATCATTTCCTTCTGCACGTCCTCAATGACGCCCTCGTCAACCATCTGCCTGATTTCCTTTTCGGTAGCAGAGGTGTCCACCTCATTAAACTCAACGCCGAAAAGCTTTGTGAAAAGCTTTGCAGGAAGGTCAAAAAGGAAGGTGAGAGGGGTCAGAATAGCAGAAATCAGTCTGTAAAACCACAATCCCGAAACGCAAAACCTCTCGGGATTTTTCCTGCCCAAAACCATAGCGATAGGACGAATGACGCAAAGCCAGGCAAAAAGAATGACAACTGCAGTCAAAGCAAGAGTCAAAACGAAGTTCAAGGCAGCGGAGAGCGGTGAGAAAAGAGCCTTGAATGCGCCGTAAAAAATCGGGCAGGCAACCACCGCAAAAACCGCGTCAAAAACAGCGGAAACACTCTTTGCCTTCTGTGCAAAAAGATTTTTCGAAGAATCAATTTTTTCAAGTGCCTTTGCTTTTTTAGCGTCGACGTCTGCCATCTCCTCGATGACCGTGTCGTCGAGCCTTGCAAAAGCCTCGGCAAAAGCCTTGAATATTGCGGACAAAACCGCCGCCAAAACGATAATAATCACGCCAAACATTATACTGTCCGGGTCCATTTAAAGATAACCTCCAAAAATTTAATCTATATAAGAATACAATAAAAAGGAAAAAATGTCAAATTTCTAAAAAAGAGCTTTAAGCCGTTTTGGCGCACTAAACGGCGCTATTTCAAATATTTCTTGATTTTGTGGGCAAAAAAGGGTAAAATAAAGGTAATACCAAGCTTTAGGAGATTTTGATATGAATATATTCAGGAAAAAGGACCTCACCAATAGAGTAGGGCTGATAGACGAAGTCCGCGGCGCGCTGATAATTCTGGTGGTTATCTATCACGCGGTATATCTCTATTTCAGCATGGTAAGCACTATGGCTATGCCCGATTGGCTTATGGCACTTCAACCGCTTGTCTATGTCGGTGCGGGACTTTTCATTCTCATCTCGGGTATCAGCTGCAATTTCTCGCACAATAACTTCACCCGAGGACTCATCTGCTTTGGAATAGCCTATGCAATCACGCTCATAACAACATACCTGTGGAACGGCGGAAACGATGCGATAGCGTGGGGAATACTTCACCTCATCGGCTTTTCAATAATCCTCTTCGACCTTTTCAGAAAGCTCCTCGCAAAGACAAAAGCGGTCTGGATGATACCGATACTTGCGGTGATTTTCATCGTCACCTTCCGCCTTAAAGATGGCTTTATCGGCATTCCCTACCTTTTGGAGTACTACTTCGGCTTCGTCCACTCGGAACTGCTTTTCCCGCTTGGACTGACCACGCCAAACTTCTATTCTGCCGACTACTATCCGCTTCTTCCCTGGCTTGCCCTGTTTCTCATAGGCACCTATCTCGGCAGATATCTCACACCCGATAAAGCGCCCTCTTTTGTGAAGAATACGAGGGTTAAGCCCCTCGCCTTTCTGGGCAGACACACACTGCTGATCTATATCGCTCACATTCCCGTGCTGATTGGAATATACGAGCTCATAAAGCTAATCATCTACTAAAGGAAAACCGATGGAACGTCATATTGAAATTGAAAGAAGTATAATTAAAAAATACAAAAAGACCATCTGGAACCGCTTCATCAGCGCCATCAACGAGTATGAGCTTCTCAAAGAGGGGGATAGGGTAGCGGTCTGTATTTCGGGCGGTAAGGACTCAATGCTCCTCGCAAAATGTATACAACACCTGCAGAAATACAGCGACTTTCCCTTCGAGGCAGAGTATATCGTGATGGATCCCGGCTATAACCCCGAAAACCGTCAAAGGATAATCGAGAATGCAAAAACCCTCGATATCCCGATACATATCTTCGAGAGCAAAATCTTCGACTTTGTTTCAACACAGGACGATTCTCCCTGCTATCTCTGTGCAAGGATGCGAAGAGGCTATCTCTATGAGGAAGCAAAAAAATTGGGCTGCAACAAAATTGCCCTCGGCCACCACTTCGACGACGTGATAGAAACGATAGTAATGAGTATGTTCTACGGCGCCGAGATAAAAACCATGATGCCCAAATTAAAAAGCACTGGTCACGAGGGAATGGAGCTCATCCGTCCGCTGTATATGGTGCGCGAAAGGGACGTCGTCGCGTGGGCGAGATATAACGAGCTCGAGTTTATCCGCTGTGCGTGCCGCTTCACCGAACAGTGCGCAAACGACGACTACGAAGGACAGTCCAAGCGCAAGGAGATAAAAGAGCTGATATATAAGCTCGAACAGGATAATAAGCACGTACCGATGAATATATTCAAGTGTATTCATAACGTAAACCTCTCCAACGTCATCGGTCATCGCGACTGCGACGGCGGAGAACTCCACAGCTTTCTTGAAAGGTACTGATTTATGGGACAGTATGACCGCACCGCCCTTGTCATAGGCGAAGAAGGACTCGAAAAACTGAAAAAATCCCGCGTTGCCGTTTTCGGTATCGGCGGCGTCGGCTCCTACACCGTCGAGGCACTGGCTCGTGCAGGTGTTGGTACAATCGCGATATTTGACAACGACACCGTCAGCAAAAGCAATATCAACCGCCAAATCATAGCGCTTCACTCCACCGTCGGCAGAAAGAAAACCGAGGTTATGGCACAGAGAATTGCCGATATAAACCCCGATATCAAGGTGATAGCAAAGGATGTTTTCTACTCTGCTGAAAACGCAGATAGCTTCGACCCCAAGGACTTCGATTACGTGGTAGACGCGATAGATACCGTTTCTTCAAAGCTTCTGCTCATCGAAAGATGCACCGAAACGCCGATAATCTCCTGTATGGGTACGGGCAACCACCTCGACCCGTCCAAGTTTGTGATAGCGGATATAAACAAAACCTCCGTCTGCCCACTCGCAAGGGTGATGAGATTGGAGCTCAAAAAAAGAGGAATAAAGAAACTAAAGGTCCTCTATTCCACCGAACAGCCCATAAAACCCGAGGTTGATGAAAAGCTTCTCGAGGAAGAAAGAGAGAAAGGCTCGTCAAGACGCCAAATCCCCGGAAGCATCTCCTTCGTTCCGTCGGTCGCAGGACTGATGATAGCAGGAGAGGTCATCCGCACCCTGACAGAAAGGTGATAATAATGGAGAAAAACAAAGACCTGACTATAGAACAGTACTACGCAAAAAAGGAACGTCGGGAAAAAATCGGAAAAATTCTCGTCTGGACTATAGCGATAATCACGATTATCAGCGCGCTGGCAAACCTCTTGATTCTGACAAACTCCGCGTTGGATTTGGCGGTTATTTTCGCCTGCTTCGTTGCAAGCATAGTGCTTTTGTGCGGCTTTTCGTGGGCGAGAATATTTCTTGCGATACTAAGCGCATGGAACGCCTTTTGGCGACTTTTCACACTGCTCGTAATCTTTCCGCTTGACGTCTTCACAGGGGATACCATAACCACCGCCGAAACGGTTAGTATTGTTATGTATTCGATAAACTTCCTGTGGTATCTCTTTTGTGCGCTGACGCTCTTTCTGCACAAGGGCGTTAAGGATTATATGTATGGTGCCAGAAACGGATGAGAGAAAAGGTTATGGATAGTAAAAAGAGAATTGCCTTGTCAACCACGCAGATAATACTGCTCAGCTTTTTAGCGGTCATACTTATCGGAAGTCTTTTGTTATCGCTTCCCATCAGTTCTGCTGACGGTAACGCCGTGCCGTACATAGACGCCTTGTTCACCGCCACCACGTCCACCTGCGTTACGGGACTTGTAACGTTGCCGACGTTTTCTGCCTGGAGCCTTTTCGGGCAGATAGTAATACTCCTGCTGATACAGATAGGCGGTCTTGGCATTATAACTATTATGTCGGGCTTTATGCTCATGATTAACCGAAAAATGAGCATTGGCGACAGACTTCTTGTTCAGGATGCGTTTAACTTAAACACAATGTCGGGACTCGCGAATTTCGTCAAAAAAATTCTGCTCGGCACACTTGCTATCGAAGCTGTCGGCGCTGTGCTGTATATGTCAGTTTTTGTCCGAGACTTCGGGCTTCGAGGAATATGGATATCTTTTTTTACGTCGGTTTCCGCATTCTGTAATGCAGGAATTGATATTATAGGCGAAAGCAGCCTCTGCGACTATGCCACAAATCCGATAATCAACTTTACTACCTCGCTTTTGATAGTACTCGGAGGTATAGGATATATCGTTTGGTGGGACGTTTTGAGGGTGATGAAAAATCGCACGTCAAAAAACAAACGGGTTTTTCGCCACCTCACACTTCACTCTAAGATTGCAATCGTAACGACCCTTTTGCTCGTTTTCGGCGGAGGACTTCTAATCTTTGTGTTCGAGTATGATAACCCTGCGACTATCGGGGGACTGCCGCTGTTTGATAAGATTCAGGTATCACTCTTTCAGTCTGTTACAACAAGAACGGCAGGCTTTGCGAGCGTACCGCAGGAAAACCTCACCGGAGCATCGACGATAACCTCTGTTATTATGATGTTCATCGGCGGTTCGCCTGTCGGCACCGCAGGCGGTGTAAAGACCGTAACGGTTGTAGTTTTGCTCTGTTCGGCGTTTGCAACCATCAGGAACAAGAGCACCGCTTCGATATTCAACCGTACAATTTCAAACGGGTCAATTCGCAAGGCGGTAGCAGTAGTAATAACCTTCGTTGTCATTCTGCTTTCTTCTACTGTTTTGTTGGCGGCTGCAACCGATGCCCCTGCTATTGATGTTATATACGAAGCGGTAAGCGCTGCGGCGACGGTAGGACTTTCAAGAAACTTTACGGGAAGCCTCAATGTTCTAGGTAAAATAATAATTATCATAACTATGTATTTCGGTAGAATAGGCCCTATCTCTCTTGCTGTTGCACTCGGCAGCAGAAAAGAAACGCAAAACGTAATTTCCGAGCCTGCGGAAGAGATCAGTATAGGATAAAGGAGAATAGCTATGCAAAAAAAGAAAACATACGCCGTATTTGGACTTGGCAGATACGGAATTGCCGTTGCGAAAGAGCTTGTAGACAACGGAATGGAAGTAATAGCAGTAGATGCAGAACAGAACATAGTAAATGATGCGGCAGCATATCTGCCTATATGTAAATGTGCGGATGTGACCGACGTAGAGGTAATAAAGCGACTTGGAATTGCGGAGATTGACACGGTTGTTGTTTGTATGGCGAGCAACCTTGAGGCGAGCGTTATGGCGGTTAACCTCTGTAAAGAAATGGGAGTAAAAACGGTAATAGCAAAATGCGCTAACGAAATCCAACGAAAGATTCTTCTCCGTGTAGGTGCAGACATTGTTGTCTTCCCTGAAAAAGAGTCGGGAATTAGACTTGCAAAGAATATGTTGAGTGCGGGCTTTATTGATATGCTTTCTTTATCCAAGGACGTTTCTATAGTCGAGATAGACGTGAAAGACGAGTGGGTTGGAAAAAATCTCATAGAACTCAATCTCCGCCGAAAGTACGATTTCAACGTTGTTGCAATTCGCATAGGCGAGAAGGTAAACGCCACCGTCGACCCGACACTTCCTCTTGAAAAGGAAATGGTACTCATTGTTATTGCAAACAACAGAAAACTTTCCCGTATGAAGTAAATGTTTATAAAAAAGCACGGTTGCAAAAGCAACCGTGCTTTAATCATTTAACAGCGTTTACAATCAATATGACGGCGCCGAGTATGGTCAGTATTACACCTACAACTCGATTGAGCACCTTGGGTGATGCCTTGTTTGCGAAAACAGCGGCAATCCTTGCCCACAAAAGCGTACTGATAACGCAGAATACGAGGGTAAGAATATCGGGGGAATCACCGATGGCGAAGTGACTCAAAGCACCTGTCAAGGCGGTAAAGGCCATAATGAAAACGCTTGTGCCGACTGCAGTTTTGAGCTCGTATCCCAAAACACTTGTCAGAATCAAAAGCATCATCATTCCGCCGCCTGCACCGACAAATCCGCAGATAAAACCGATAAGACAACCGCAGATAACAGAGCGAATAAGCTTTGTTTTAGCTCCGATAGATTCCATCTTTTCTTTTGTTGTCATAACCGGCTTTACGATAAATTTTATACCCAGGATAAGCGTCATAAAGGTAGAAAATCCACCCATCGCAGTGCTTGGCACAAGGCTCGAAACGTAGCTGCCAACCGTTGTGAAAACAAGCACGGACACCATCATCACAATTCCGTTTTTGATGTCAAGATTTTTGTTTTTGCCGTATGTATATGCCGATACGGCGCTTGCCAAAACATCGCTTGCAAGGGCAATGCCCACGGCGGTGTACGGCTCAACTCCCAAAAAGGTGACAAGCATGGGCGTAATAACGGCAGCAGCACTCATTCCTGCAAATCCCGTGCCGAGTCCTGCACCGATACCTGCAATAAAGCAGATGATAAATTTATACATATTGACTCCTATACAAAAGCCCAACTTTGCAGTTGGGCTTGTTTTGATTATTCAACCGATATAATGAAGTAGTAGACGGGCTGACCGCCGCTGATTAGGGTGACGTCGATTTCATCGCCAAGCTTCAGCTTCACAGCCTCGCAGATTTTCTCTGCCTCTTCTTCCTTCACGTCCTCGCCGTAGAGCAGGGTAACAAAGGAAGAATCCTTCTTCACAAGCGCCTTTGTCAGCTTAACAACGGCTTTGGAAAGGTCCTTTTCAACGAAGCTCACCTTTCCGTTTTCAAGAGCAAGGATTTCGCCCTCTTTAATCTTGTGTCCGTCATAGTCCGAATCACGCGCCGCAAAGGTAACCTGTCCCGTGCCGACACGCTCGTAGGCCTCTCTCATAGCAACCTGATTTGCCTTGAGGTCACCGTCGGGGTCAAACGCGAGCATTGCGGAGAGTCCCTGCGGAATTGTTCTCGTCTGAAGAACTATAACCTTGCGGTCTGCAAGGGGGATAGCCTGTTCAGCCGCCATTATGATGTTCTTGTTGTTAGGAAGCACAAAAACAGTCTTGGCAGGAACAGAGTGAATAGCCTTGAGAATGTCGTCTGTAGAGGGGTTCATTGTCTGACCTCCGCTGACGACGTAATTAGCACCCAAATCCTTGAAAAGCTGGGTAACGCCTTCGCCTGCTGCTACCGATACGAAGCCGTATTCAACCTCGGGGTCAACAGCGACGTATTCGGGAGATTTTGCCTTTTTCTGAACAGCCTTCTGCTGTTCGGCGTGTTGCTCACGCATATTTTCAACCTTAACGGTGATAAGCTGTCCAAAGCCGAGAGCCTTCTGCAGAGCCTTTCCGGGATTGTCGGTGTGAACGTGCGTCTTGATAATTTCATCGTCGTCAACCACGACAACGCAGTCGCCGATAGTTTCAAGATAAGCGCGAAGCTTTAGGGGGTCCTCCTCGTTTTCACGCCTGATGATGAACTCTGTGCAGTAGGTGAAGTTTATAACCTCGTCGAATTCACCCGCAGCGTTTCTGAAAACGTCAACCTCTTCAGCACCCTCTTCAACAGCAGGAGCATTGCCCTCGGCAATAATGCCGTTGCCGTCAAATACACTCTTCATACCTTCGAAGATAACCACAAGACCGCGTCCGCCTGCATCCACAACGCCAGCTTTTTTGAGAACGGGGAGCATTTCGGGTGTCTGGTCGAGTGTTTCACAAGCGGTATTGTAGATGAGATTCCACATTTCGTTTGTGTCTGTAATGTCGGTGCGTTCCTTTGCCTTTTCAGCGGCAACACGCGCAACCGTGAGGATGGTTCCCTCTGTGGGCTTCATAACCGCCTTGTATGCGTTTTCAACACCAAGACTCAGAGCGTTTGCAACGTCTGCGGCGTCTGCAACAGCCTTTTTTGCAAAGCCCTTGGAAAATCCTCTGAACAAAAGGGAAAGAATAACACCGGAGTTGCCTCTCGCACCTCTCAGAAGTGCAGAGGAAGCAACCTGTGCAACCTCGCCCACCAACGCGTCATCAGGTAGTTTTTCCAATTCCTTCTTCGCGTTAGAGATGGTCATAAACATATTCGTGCCCGTGTCGCCGTCGGGAACGGGGAATACGTTCAATTCGTCAACGCGCTGTCTTAGATTGGAAATGTTATTTGCACCGCTGATAATCGCGTCGCGTAAAGTCTGTCCGTTAATCACTTAAAAAGCACACTCCTAACGTACACCCAAAAAAATCGGGTGCTTTCGGAAATAGTATAAGCCGATTATTCGGCAATCTTATCTACGTAAACGTTAACCTTGGCAACGTCCAAGCCGGTAGCTTCCTCAACGGTATAGCGAACCTTGTGGATGATGCTTTTAACGATGGCGGAGATGTTAACTCCGTAGGAAACGATAATATGCATATCGATAACAAGTCTGCCGTCAACCGTGCGGATGCGCACACCGCGGTTAATAGGCTCATCCTTGCGGACACGGGAGATGATACCGCCGGTCAGCGAAAGATCAGACATAGAAACAACACCAAAACAGCTCGAAGCCGCATTGCCGACAAGGTTGGCAAAATAGTTGTCGGAGATAGAAATTGTACCGAGATGATTTTCAAGATTTATCATAAGCAGCCTCCTTTTCAACAGGAAGTTAATACCATACAGGGAATATCATACCACAAACAAACGATTTTTTCAATGGTTTTTTTCAAAAAGACCCACCTTGACAATTTTGAGTTAAGAGAGTATCATATAAAAAGCCCCTTTTTAAAAGGTATTTTTCCCTGATAAAAGGAAAATATGTAAATTTAAAATATGCGCTTGTAGCTCAGCAGGATAGAGCATTCGCCTCCTAAGCGAAAGGTCGGGGATTCGAATTCCTTCAAGCGCGCCAAAAAGTGCCGAGAAATCAAGGTTTCTCGGCACTTTTACTTTTCTTGACTCACCCATTTTTCGAGTGAGTTTTATTGTTTTTGAATAGCAAAACAAGTTCGTACTCCTACCATATCCCGATTAGCTGGAAATTAGCAGAAAATCGCCTTTTTGCTAATCGCCTGCTAATCGAATTTTTGGCAAAATTCTGCTAATTTGAGCAGGCGTATGTTCCATCCATATTTTTTAGTATATCAGCAATTATCTATACTGCAAATATTCAATAAACCGTTTCACCGCAAGTGAGGCGGTTTTCTTATCTCTCAAAGCAAGTCCGATATTGCGATATGCCGGAACGTCAAGCTCTTTTGCGATAATTCTATACGGTACTCTTTTTAAGATCAGTTCGGGGAGTATCGCAATACCGAGACCGCTTTCCACCATAGACATTACAGCATAATCGTCCCAAGTGGTAAATTTAACATTTGGAGTTAGATTGTTACGCTCAAAGATTTCTGAAATTTCTGCTTTTGCACCCTTTTCCAAAAGCATAAACGGCTCATCACAAAGAGCAGCTACGGGAAATCTATCGCAGTCTTTTAGCGGATGATTTTCGGGGATAATCGCCATCAGCTTATCTTTCTCCAAAAAGATGGTTTCAAAATCGGGGTGTGTCG
>JAZSEP010000085.1:0-1714 GCA_045531755.1 Oscillospiraceae bacterium
CTCAATGCCATTGCAGGCGTATGGAAGCCCGATTATGGTACTATTGAAATTGACGGTGTCAACGTTACAAATATGCCCGAGCACAAGCGAGCGCAATTTTTGGGACGCGTTTTCCAGGACCCTATGAAAGGCACGTCTCCCGATATGGAGATTGCGGAAAATCTTGCGATTGCAGCAAGACGCGGAACCAAAAGGAAGCTCGTTTGGGGAATCAAGAGAAACGAGCGCAGCAAATACAAGGAATTGCTCGCAACACTTGAGCTTGGTCTTGAAAACAGGCTTTCCTGCAAGGTCGGATTGCTTTCCGGAGGTCAGCGACAAGCTGTTACTCTGCTGATGGCTACCCTCAAAAAGCCGAAGCTATTGTTGCTCGACGAGCACACCGCGGCACTTGACCCCAAAACCGCCGCAAAGGTTTTGGAAATCACCGACAAGTTAGTGGTTGAAAACAACCTCACCACGCTGATGATAACCCACAATATGCAAGATGCTATCAGTCACGGAAACCGACTCATAATGATGCACGAAGGCAGAGTTGTGGTTGACGTTTCGGGCGAGGAAAAGAAAAAGTTGACTATCAATCAGCTTCTCGAGCTTTTTGAAACCGCGAGCGGAAGCGCCTTTACGAGTGACAAGGTTATGTTATCGAAATAGTTTAAAAACGGGTTTGCACCATAAGTGCAGACCCGTTTTACAATATTTGGAGTATTCTCAAGAAAAAGTATGTATGTTAAAATTGTATTAGCATATATGCTTACACAAGCTCAGAAATGAGGTGAAAAAGTGAAAAGAATCGTATCCTTCATTTTATCGACAGCTATGGCTTTGGGAATACTTTTAACTCCGCTGAAGGTTTATGCTACAACCGCGGGGGTTGTGTCTGTTTCAAGCGGAAGGCTTAACGTGAGGCGCTACGGGGCTTCAAACGCGTCGATTATTTCGACTCTCAGCAAGGGAATTCACGTGACTCTTGTTGCAAAATCGGGAGATTGGTGGCTCGTAGAATACAGCGAAGGAAAGTATGGATATTGTCACTCTGACTATATATCTATAGTCTCGGCTAACACCGCTACGGTCAAAATCGACTACGGCACGTTAAACGTGCGAAGCGGTGCAGGCACGTCCTTTCCGAAAACCGACAGTCTGACAAAGGGCGAAAAGGTTATCGTTCTGTCAAACGAAAACGGGTGGAGCAGAATCGTGTATGACGGGGCAAAGACAGGCTACGTTAGCTCTGACTATCTTTCCTTCTCTTCCCTGCCTGAGTACAGTGTTGTTTCACTTGAAATTCCCGACTATAAACAGACGGACAGCAGGTGGGCAAACGTGAAGATAGGAAGCTCAGGAAAAACGATGGCGCAGATAGGCTGTGTTACTACCTCGATTGCCATGATGGAGTCATATCGCACGGGGTCTGTCATCTATCCCGACGCTATGGCACGAAAACTAAATTATTCTTCGTCGGGTGACGTTTACTGGCCGACAGACTATACTGCTACCTATACAAAGGACGAATACCTTGAGAGGATTTACAAGCTTCACAAGGAAGGAAAGCCTGTTCTTATAGGTGCAAAAACCTATTCCGGAGCTCAGCATTGGGTGGTAATCACGGGTTATAAGGGCGGAGAAACGCCAACCGAAGCCGACTTTACCATAAACGACCCAGGCTCGAAGACACGAACTACATTGAAGCAGTTTTTGAACACATATCCCG
>JAZSEP010000031.1:0-11671 GCA_045531755.1 Oscillospiraceae bacterium
CCCCGAAGAAAAGGAGGGAGAGAATGCTTGAATTTGTAACCGAAAAAAAGAGTGTTTGGGAGTATATCCGTGATTGCGAAAAGCCGATTGCCCTTTACGGAATGGGAGACGGAGCAGAGAAGATAATGAAAGCTATGCAAAAAGTCGGAAGAAAGCCCGACGCCGTCTTTGCAAGTGACGGCTTTGCAAGACACAACAGCTTCTGCGGCTACACCGTGAAAAGTCTTTCCGAAACCGAACAGGAGCTCGGTGACTTTTTGATACTTCTCTCCTTTGCTACCGAAAGAGAGGACGTTTTGCAGCGTATATATTCTGTTGCAGAGCGCCACGAGCTTCGCGCTCCCGACGTTCCCGTCATCGACGGCACCGAAATTTTTGACCCCGATTTTCTGTATAAAAACGCAGAAAATATACAGAGAGTATACGATTTGCTGGAGGATGAGCAGTCGAAAGAGGTTTTTGCCGACTGTATCAACTATAAAATCAGCGGTAAAATCGAGTATCTCAAAAGTTGCCAAACCCCAAAGTCCGAGGTGTATGAAAATCTGATCCGTCCGGGTAAAAACGAGGTGTTCGTCGACCTTGGCGCATACAACGGCGATACCGTGAAGGAGTTTCTGACCTTTGCAAAAGGGTACAAAAGCATCCACGCTTTTGAGCCCGACAAAAAGAACTTTGCAAAGCTTATAAAAAGCTGTGAGGGGCTTGAAAATGTCCACCTTCACAACAAGGGCGCACACAGCAGGGCGGGCACGCTTTTCTTTGAAGGACGTGCAGGACGAAATTCCGCGCTTTCTTCAAAAGGCACAACACCCGTCGAGGTGGATAGTGTTGACAACCTCTGCTTTGACTTTGCCCCCACTATAATAAAGTTCGATGTCGAGGGCGCAGAAAAAGAGGCGCTCTTCGGATGCCGGCGGACAATTGAAGCCCACAAGCCAAAGCTTATGGTTTCAGCGTATCATAAAAGCGAGGACATCTTCGAGCTTCCGCTTTTGATAAAACGGCTCAATCCCGAATATAAGCTCTATTTCAGACATCACCCCTACCTTCCCTGCTGGGAAACAAACTGCTATGCATTGTGAGGAATTTAAAATGAAAAAACTGTTAGCTGTCGCACTTATTCTCATTTTCACCCTTTGCTCCTGCTCTTCGGAAAAGATAGAGGAAAAAGCCCTCGAAAAATACCTCGAGATAATAGATTCGCTTGAATGCGGAACGGTGTTCGTCACCTCCGATGCGTCTTCAAACAAGGCGACAATTCAGTTCAGGCAGGGCGAAAACGGCTGTGAAATTCTTGCCACCACAAAGGGTAACGACTCGGAATTTGTCAACTATTTTGACGGACTGTACCTCTATTCAGGCACCGACGAGCTCACAAGAAACGAGGCGGGCGAGCTTGATTCTGCAACTGTAAAGAGAAATCTCATCGGCGCGCCCGATTATGCTATTGATTCAGAATGGTACGATGAGGAGAAAAGCGGAATCTACAAAACCCTCACGGGCTATAAAATCGTGATAGTCACCCACGAGGAAGAGCTTGCCTATGAGGACAACCCCGACACCACCCTCACACTCTACCTTGACAAAAATATGGTGCCCACAAAGGCTACCATCGAGGACGAGATTTTTGGCGAAAATATGAGGATATACACCTACAAAACCACCCTCAAATACGACGGTATCGGCATCGAGCCGAGATTTGTCGTGCCGACTATAGCAGAGTAGTATTGATTATTTTGCTGTTTTGGGTATAATTTAGGTAAACACAGTAATTTAAAAGAAGGTAATATATTGAACGTTCTTTTTATCTGCACCGACAATACCAGCCGAAGCCCGATGGCAAAGGCGGTGTTTGAAAGCATTGCAGAAAAGAAAAATCTTGACGTAACCGCCGACAGCGCAGGAATTGCGGCAGGCGACAGCGAGGACGCAAATCCCCGCGCCGTTGAAGCTATGGCAGAGATAGGACTCGATATCTCACAGCACAAAACCAAAAACATCACACCGAAGCTCCTCTCGGACTCTGACTATATCATCGTTATGACCGAGGCCCAGCGTGAAAAGCTGTCCGCCTTTGACGGCACACTTTCCGAAAAGATACGTGTCTTGGACGTGGATAATCCGGGCGGACACACGATAGAGGCGTACCGCCTGTGCAGAAAGCAGATTAAAGAACACCTGTCGGAAATTGCCGACCTGTGAGGATAAAATGAAGATAGTTCGTATGGGAAAAAACCACATACCGTCGCTTGGCGAGCTTGAAAAGCTGTGCTTTTCTTCGCCGTGGTCCGAGAAGGCGTTCGAGGATGAAGTTGAAAATCCCCTTGCAGTGTTTCTCGTTGCAGAGGAAGAACAACCGCTCGGCTACGTCGGATGCCTTTTTGTGTGCGGAGAGGGCGCTGTGACAAACGTCGCCGTGTTTCCCGAGCATCGCAGAAAGGGCGTCGCAAAGGCTCTTTTGACAGCTCTGCAAGCCGAAGCAGAAAAAACAGATGCGGAGCGCATAACCCTTGAGGTGCGAAAATCCAACACCTCTGCAATAGAGCTCTATAAAAAGCTCGGCTACACCGTGTGCGGCGAACGCCCCAATTTCTATACGAAACCCACCGAAAATGCAATACTTATGGAACTAAAGATAGGAAATCAGCTATGAGAATTCTTGCAATTGAAAGCTCCTGTGACGAAACCGCAGCCGCCGTTATAAAGGACGGCAGAGAGGTCCTTTCCTCTGTGGTGGATTCACAGATAGAGGAACACAGAATATACGGCGGAGTAGTGCCCGAGATAGCCTCGCGCCGACACACGGAAAACATCTGCCGCGTGGTGCAGGGCGCGCTCGACGAAGCAGGGGTCGCGATGGGAGATATCGACGCGGTTGCAGTAACCTATGCCCCCGGTCTTATCGGTGCGCTTTTGGTAGGAATAAACTTTGCAAAGGCACTCGCGTTTGCAAACGGACTTCCGTTGATTCCCGTGCATCATCTGCGCGGACATATAGCGTCAAACTATCTCACCCATAAAGAGCTCGAGCCCCCTTTTATGTGCCTTGTGGTTTCGGGCGGACACTCCCATATAGTAAACGTCAAGACCTACACCGAGTTCGAGGTCATCGGCAGAACGCGCGACGATGCCGCGGGCGAGGCTTTTGACAAGATAGCGCGCACGATAGGCTTTGACTATCCGGGCGGAGTGAAGATTGACCTTGCCGCGAAACAGGGCAACCCCCACGCCTTTTCGCTCCCTCATCCAAAGGTTGAGGGAAGTGAATACGACTTCAGCTTCTCGGGACTTAAAACCCACGTAATAAACCTCGTACATAACTCACAGCAAAAGGGAATAGAGTTAAACCAAAGCGACGTTGCGGCATCCTTCCAGCACACAATCTGCGAAATACTGACCCAGAAAACCGTGTCGGCACTAAAGGCGTCAGGACAGAAAAAGCTCGTTGTAGCTGGCGGTGTAAGTGCAAATTCAGGACTTCGCCAAAAGCTTATGGAGGCAGCAGAGCAAAACGGCTTTGAATTGTATCTGCCCGAGCTCAGATGGTGCGGCGATAACGCAGCTATGATAGGCTCGCAGGCATACTATGAATACAAGGCAGGCAACACGGCAGGAGCCGAACTAAACGGCTATGCAAGCATGAGCATAGAGGAGTGAAGCTATGGAAAACAACTTTTTTGATTATGAAAATTATATGATAGTTGAGCGGGAAAAAAAGGCACTCAAAAGAACCGCCCTTGCAATAGGACTTTCGGTGATAATCTTTTTTGTAAGCTCCTATTTGGCAGGCTACGCTTTGGCAACTCCCACGTACTATATTCTGGAAAGTGTGCCCACGGTGGAGCTGTATGACGTGGTGTATGAGCTGTACACCGCTCTGATATACGCGCTCCCTCTTCTCCTTGCGATTATACCCATACCGCTGCTGACACGTATACCCTTGAAAGTTGCTCTGCCTATGAGAAAACCGCAGGCGCGCATCGCTGTTCCGGGAGTGATGGCAGCGCTTGGAAGCTCCGTAATAGGAATAACCATCGCAAGCGTTTTGCTGACCCTTTTCCAGACTGCAGGACTTGGCTACGACGTTCCGACACCGCCTGTCCCCGAAACTAACGTCGGCATTTTGATGTATACTTTCACCCTGTCGGTGCTCCCCGCAATACTCGAAGAGATACTCTTCCGCGGTTTTATTCTGCAGTCGCTCCGTCGCTTTGGTGACCTGTTTGCCGTTATAATCTCGGCGCTCGTCTTTGCACTTGTTCACGGCAACTTCGCACAGCTTCCCAACGCCTTTATTATGGGCGTGACGATAGCCTTTCTCGCGGTGAAAACAGGCTCGCTGATACCGGGAATGATACTGCACTTTATCAACAACTTCGGCGCAACGGTTTTGGACGTCTTTCTCATCTCCAGAACCGAAAACGAGGTTCTCGCAGGCATCTACAGCCTCGGCTATATGGGTCTCTACTTCTTTGTCGGCATAATTGGCATTATAATTCTGCTTGTCCGCGACGACAAATTTTTCACACTTGTTCCATACAAATCACCCCTGACTGTAGGTCAGCGCACAAAAGCCTTTTTCCTCCAGCCTGTTGCTTTGACAGGAATCGTGCTGATGCTTGTGTTTTGCTGTACGTTTTTTGTGTTATGATGAATGACGAAATTTTTATGAAAAAAGCGCTCGACGAGGCAAGACTCGCTCTTGAGAAAGGCGAGGTGCCGATAGGCGCTGTTATAGTCAAGGACGGTCAGATTGTTGCCACGGCGCACAATCTAAGGGAAACCGACCGCTCTGCCACCGCCCACGCGGAGCTTCTTGCAATCGAAAAAGCCTGCAAGGCACTCGGCGGATGGCGGCTCACGGGTTGCGAGCTGTACGTGACGCTCGAGCCCTGCCCGATGTGCGCAGGCGCGATAATCAACTCGCGCATAGACCGCGTGATATTCGGTTCAAAGGACGAAAAAGCGGGAGCCTGCGGTTCGGTTATGAATCTCTTTGCGGCAGACTTCAACCACCGCCCAAAGCTCACGGTAGGGGTGCTCGAAGAGGAGTGCTCCGCGATACTCAAAAGTTTTTTTGCATCTCTGCGAGAAAAAAGGAAAAAATCTATTTGAAAATAGCTTGATTTGTGATACAATAGATAAAATTAAAATCAAAGGTCGATGAATATGGACAATAACATTACAAAATACGACGTCATCATCGCAGGCTCGGGTGCGGCAGGACTTTACGCCGCTATTAACCTTGACCCGTCGCTGCGCGTGCTTGTGATTTCAAAAAAATCCCTCACCCTGAACAACAGCTTTTTGGCGCAGGGCGGTATTGCTGCGGTCACAGACCTCATCAATGATGATTTCAAGCTTCATTTTGAGGACACTATGATTGCAGGACAGCAGGCAAACAACCGCGAGGCTGTCGACGTGCTTGTCCACGAGGCACACGAGCATATAAGAAAAATCATTGACCTTGGCGTTGAATTCAACCGCACCGAAAGCGGAGAAAGCTACCACCGCACCCTCGAAGGCGGTCACTCCCGCGCAAGAATACTCCACCACTACGACAGCACGGGCAGGGAGATAACAAGCCACCTGCTCGAAAAGGTGCAGACGCTCGAAAACGTCACCGTTATCGAAAACGCGATGCTCTGCGATATCAAAAAAGAGGGCTACACCTTCTACGCCGACGTGCTCGGCGAGGGCGAAAAGCACTCCTATTTCTGCTCCAGCTTCTTTATAATGGCAACGGGCGGTATCGGCAGGGTCTACGGCTTCACTACCAACTCCGCAATAGCTACGGGTGACGGAATTGCTCTTGCGCACCGTATGGGCGCCGTCGTGAAGAACATAAGCTTCGTACAGTTCCATCCCACCGCGTTCGTTTCGCAGAACCACCGCGAAAGATTTCTCATCTCCGAGGCGGTAAGAGGCGAGGGCGCGTATCTGCTCAACTGTGATAAACAGCGCTTTATGCACAACTACGACGAGCGACTGGAGCTTGCACCGCGCGACGTTGTCAGCCAGTCTATAATGAAGGAATCCGCCCGTACCAACAGCACGAGCTTCTACCTTGATATATCCCATAAGGACCCCGAATTCTTGAAAGAGAGATTTCCGATGATATACCAAAACCTTCTCAAAGAGGGGATTGATATGACCACCGAGCCCATCCCGATTTTCCCCTGTCAGCACTACCTGATGGGCGGTATCGACGTTTCGCTCAACTCGGAAAGCTCAATCGGAAATATGTATGCCGTCGGCGAATGTTCGCACACGGGCGTTCACGGCAAAAACCGCCTTGCAAGCAACTCGCTTCTTGAAGCGCTAGTCTTCTCTGCCCGCTGCGCTAAGGATATCAATGCAAAGAACGACACCGTTCCCTCTCCCGACGACACTCTCCAGCCCTTCAAGCTTCCCACAGGCACTACACCGCTTATCAAGGGTATGCGCACCGAGCTTCGTGAAATAATGCAGAAATGCAGCTTCGTCGTACCCAATAAAGAGGCGGCAATCGAGGGCTACAAACGCGCCTGCGAGATTAGAAACTTCATAAGAAATTCTGATTTCAAGGTCGATTTTGCATACTGTGAGGCGCTAAACCTCGCAACGATAGCAACACTCATTCTCTCAGAGGTGATAGACAGATGACACTCAATAAATTCTACGTTGATGATACAATCAAAAATGCACTCAAAGAGGATATAAACTATCTCGACGTTACAACCGACTACCTGATAGACGAAGATGCAACCACCACAGCGCGCTTTGTTGCAAAGAGTGACGGCGTGCTCTGCGGTCTTGAGGTTGCGCTCAGAGTTTTCACCCTGCTCGATGACACCATCACCTTCGAGATACTCAAAAAAGACGGCGACGAACTCAAAAAAGGCGATATAATCTGCCGAATGAGCGGAAACACCCGCGCGCTTCTGAAGGGTGAGCGCACAGCGCTCAACCTCATACAGCATATGTCGGGAATTGCGACGGCAACCAATAAATGCGTAAAGCTCGTCGAGGGCACAAACGCTTCGGTTGTAGATACGAGGAAAACCCTTCCCGGACTTCGCGCACTGCAAAAGTATGCCGTAACCTGCGGCGGAGGCAAAAACCATAGATATAACCTCTCCGATGCCGCAATGCTCAAGGATAACCATATCGACGCCTACGGCAGTATTACCAATGCCGTAAACGCCCTTCGCAAAAAGGCAGGCCACATGCTCAAAATCGAGGTAGAAACACGCTCCCTTGACGATTTGAGAGAGGCTCTCGCCGTCGGCGCAGACGTAATAATGCTCGACAATATGGACTGTCCGACAATGGCAGAGGCGGTTAAGATAAACGCAGGCAGAGCAAAGTTGGAAGCATCGGGAAATATAACGCTCGATAATATTGCGGAGGTCGCAAAAACAGGCGTAGACATCATCTCGCTCGGAGCTTTGACACACTCGGTAAAAGCATTTGATATTTCGATGAGAATTGATTTGTAAAACAAGAAACCAAAGCCGTCCCGAAAAATCGGGACGGCTTTTTTGCGTCTATTTGTCGCTCATATCGTTGAGCGCATATTCACAGCATTGTACCACCAGTTGGTTAAAGGAAATGTCATTCTCGTCGGCAAGCTTTTGCAGGCGTTCAATAAGCTCATCAGGCATACGGATAGTTTTATTGGAATTCTGCGCCTTCTTGATTTCAAACATTTCATCACCCCTTTGTTACAATTTTAGTGCAAATCAACAAAATATTATACAAGTAAATTTGCAAGTAAAATACACTTGCAAATTTCAAAAAGACGTGCTAAACTATAGTTTGTAAAAGTATTTGCATTTTCAAAACAAGAAAGAAGGACGAAAAATGACAGCAAAACGTATAATATCACTTGTTTTAACAATCTGTATCATGCTCACTGTTGCGAGCTTTCCCGTAATGGCGATGACTATAGCGACAGGCACCTGCGGAGAAAATCTAACGTGGTCTCTAGATGATAACGGCACCTTGACCATCTCTGGAACAGGAGCCATGTGGGATTATGGTAACGCTTCTTTATCTCCGTGGTTTGACCAGAGTTTAAGTGTCGAAAAAGTGAACATTGGACATGGTGCAACTACAATAGGTGACTATGCTTTTTCTAGTTGTTCTAACCTCACAAGTGTCACCATCGGTCAAGGGGTAACCACGATAGGTGAGAGAGCATTTCCGGATAGCACATCCTGCGCAGATGTCGCTGTCGATGGGCGAAACAAATACTATTCCTCGCAGGATGGAGTACTTTTTAACAAAAGCAAAACAACTCTTATAAAATATCCTGCGGGTAAAACTGCAACAAGTTACACCACTCCCGACAGCGTAACGTTGATAGATAGTTATGCGTTTTTTTGTTGTGACTCCCTCACAACCATCAACATCACTCGCAACGTATACACAATAGGGGACTATGCTTTTTCTAGTTGTTCTAACCTCACAAGTGTCACCATCCCCGACGGCGTAACCCGTATAGGCTACGGTGCGTTTTCTGGTTGCTCGTCCCTTACAAGCGTCACCATCCCCGACAGCGCAACCACAATAGGTTCCTATGCATTTGGAAATTGCTCATCCCTTACCAGTATTATAGTTGATGAAGATAACCAAAACTATTCTTCACAAGAAGGAGTATTGTTTAACAAGGACAAAACAACTCTTGTACAATATCCAACAGATAAAACTGCAACAACTTACACCATCCCCGACAGCGTAACCTCAATAGGCGGCAATGCATTTTCTAGTTGTCCAAACCTCACAAGTGTCACCATCGGTCAAGGGATAACCAAGATAGGTGACAATGTGTTTTCTAGTTGTTCAAATCTCGCAAGTGTCACCATCGGTCAAGGGGTAACCGAGATAGGTGACAATGCATTTGGAAATTGCTCATCCCTTACCAGTATTATAGTTGATGAAGACAACTATAACTACGCTTCTGCAGATGGAGTGTTGTTTAATAAGGCGAAGACCACGTTGATTTTTTGCCCAGGTGGAAAACTAGGCGACTACACCATCCCCGACGGCGTAACCCATATAAGCGGAAGAGCGTTTTCCTCTTGTGCGTCCCTCAAAAGTATAACCATTCCCAATAGCGTAACCTCAATAGGTTACTATGCGTTTTATGGTTGCCGCTCCCTCAAAAGCATAACCATCCCCGATAGTGTAACCGAGATATGCGACAATGCGTTTTATTATTTGTCACCCTCTGCCGACGTTTACTACATCGGTACAAAAGCACAGAAAGACACCATTTATATTGGCAGTGGCAATACCAACTTACTCAAAGCAACTTGGCACTATTTTGATGGCGTTTGTGACACCACTTGTAGCCATTGTAGTTTGACCCGTGAAGCAGCAGAACACACTTATGACCACGCTTGTGATACCTCTTGCAACGAATGTGGTGCAACAAGAACGGTTGCAGATCACAACTATGACAATGATTGTGATGCTGATTGCAGCGAGTGTGGTGCAACAAGAACGGTTGCAGATCACAAGTATGACAATGATTGCGACACGGATTGTAACGTTTGTGGAGAACCCCGCACCACAACTCATAAGTACGACAATACATGTGACGGCTCTTGTAATATTTGCGGTGTAACCCGCATAATAGCCCACACATACGACAATGACTGTGACATAGAGTGTAACATCTGCGGAGTAACAAGAACAGTAGGCGACCATATATATGATAACAAATACGATGCAGACTGTAACGAGTGTGGACACACAAGAGAGGTTCCAAGAGCTCCCACCTTCGTAGTCGAAAACAAGACCGCAAAGGTTGGCGACACCTTCACCGTTGCGGTTTCCACAAAGAACAACTCGGGCATCACAAGTCTAAAGTTGAAGCTCGGTTATGACGCTGACCTTCTCGAACTAATAAGCGTCGAAGAGGCGGATTTTGCTTCTCCGTCGTTTAGTCCGCTTACCAAAAATCCTATAACCGTAAACTGGGAAGACGTGCTTAGTCCCAACAATACAACCAACGGCACAATTGCAGTACTCACCTTCAAGGTCAAGGAAACTGCGACCGAGTGTGACACCGAGATAACAATTACATACGACCCTGAGGATGTGTATGACGAAAACTTCGATAACGTGGAGTTCGCGGTGGAAAACGGAACTATCGCTGTAATTGAGTACATCTCCGGTGACGTCAACAGTGACGGCTTGGTAAACAACAAGGACCTCGGAGTTCTCCGCAGATTCCTAAATGATTGGGACGTAACCATCGACGAGCTTGCGTCCGACGTCAACCGCGATGGCAACGTCAACAACAAAGACCTTGGAATCCTCCGTCGTTACCTAAACGATTGGGACGTTGAACTCAAATAATTGTCAAATTGCTACATTTTACAAGGATAGGTTTGTCAAAAAACACGACATTTTGCTCTTGCAAAATATTTACAGTTATGGTAAACTGTAACGTGTAAGGGTGTAACCACCCGTGATGTATGCCAATTGGCAAACCTAAGCCTTTGAAAAGGAGAATGAAATGAAAAAATCAATTGCTTTGATAATGACAGTGCTTGTTGTAATTACAACTCTGTTTTCCAACGCAGTATTCGCTGCTGACGAGCCTGCTTTCGTAGCGAGCAATGCAACAGGTAAACCCGGCGACACTGTAGAGGTTACTGTTTCTGCTCAAAACAACCCCGGCATCGTTAGCTTGAAAGTTTTGGTTGATTATGATGCAGAAGTACTTCAACTTGTAAGTGCTGCTAAAGGTACAGATTTCTCTGATACTTCTTTCGGTCCTACAACCAAAAACCCCTTTAATATGCTTTGGGACCAGTCTCACTCTTATGAAAATATCACAACAAACGGTGTTATTGCAACACTTACATTCAAAATTCTCGATACTGCGGCTGCAGGAAAGAGCGACATAGTTCTTACATACGACCCTAACGACGTATATGACGTAAACATGGACAACGTACCCTTCGCAACAGTTGCAGGATCGGTTACTGTTGAAAGAGACGAGCCTGACTTTTCCGCTGCCGTCAGCAACAAAGGTTCTAATATCCGTCTTGAATCTGAAAATACAACCACAGGCTTGAGATTTGCTTCAACACTTTCTAAAACACAGCTCGGCATTGAAGGCGATTACGTCTACGCTGAAGATGCAGACGTGATTTTCGGTATGCTTTTGCTTCCGAAGGATCTTCTTGAGGATACAGAGTATTCCACAATTGAAGAACTGTTCAAGAGCGGTGCTGAAAATTCAATTTTCGATATAAAGGCAAAAAAGATTTGGGCACAGGATGAAACATCACTGACCTACACCGCAGTAATCACGGATATTCCGGAAGAAGATTGGGCAAGACCGATCTACGCGGTACCGTATATGCTTAAAGGTGGCAGCTACTTCTTCGGTGAGCAGATGGAAAACTCCTATTATGGCGTTACAAAAGCTGCCAGAGAAAGCGACTATTCTGATGAAAAGATAGCACAGATTGTTGATGAGACCGAAAAAGCAAATGCGAAAGCAGTTGCCGAAAAGCTTCAGGCGATTATCGATACGGTAAACAATCAAGGCTATATAAATGGCTGGTATTAATATTAAGACGCCGATGCGATTTTTCGCATCGGCGTCAGTTTTTTTACAGAACCTTTTTGATGGCATCCAGAAGGTCATCGTATTCTTCGTATG